>JANOJR010000213.1:0-2923 GCA_031418855.1 Rubrivivax sp. | reverse complement strand
GTCAGCGCGACATCAACGCGGCGTCAGCTTGGCGAACGCCGCCGCCATGGCGCCACCCGCAGCGGGCTGCGCCGACGCACCACGCGGCCGCTGGTCCCGCGCAGCGGCCTGGTACTTGTTGTCGGACGCCTGCCCCGGCTTTGGTGTCGGCGCGTCGAGTTTCATCGTCAGCGAAACACGCTTGCGCGCGAGGTCAACTTCAAGCACACGCACCTTCACCACGGCGCCGGTCTTCACCACTTCACGCGCGTCGGTGATGTACTTGTGGCTCATCTGGCTCACATGCACCAGGCCGTCTTGATGCACGCCGAGGTCGATAAACGCACCGAACTGCGCGACGTTGCTGACCGTGCCTTCAAGCAACATGCCCGGCTGCAAGTCTTTCAAGTCATGCACGCCGTCGTTCAGCTTGGCGACACGGAAGTCACCACGCGGGTCACGACCCGGCTTCTCCAGCTCAACCAGGATGTCCTTGACGGTGATGACGCCGAAGCGTTCGTCGGCCAGCGTCTCAGGGCGCAGCGTACGCAGCACGTCGGCGTGGCCCATCAGCTCGTGGATGGGGCGGCCGGCCACCTTCAACAAACGCTGCACCAGCGGGTAGGTTTCGGGGTGCACGCCCGTCACGTCCAGCGGGTTGTCGCCGTCGTGAATGCGCAAGAAACCCGCCGCCTGCTCGAAGGTGCGCGGGCCCAGACCCGTCACGTCCAGCAGCTGCTTGCGGTTGCGAAAAGCGCCCTGCGCGTCACGCCAGCGCACGATGTTTGCGGCCACGGTGGGCGACAAACCCGAGACACGCGACAAGAGCGGTGCGGACGCCGTATTGAGGTCCACGCCCACGGCGTTCACGCAATCTTCCACCACCGTGTCGAGCGTGCGCGCCAGCTCGCCGGGGTTCACGTCGTGCTGGTATTGGCCGACGCCAATGCTCTTCGGGTCGATCTTCACGAGTTCGGCCAACGGGTCTTGTAAGCGCCGCGCGATGCTCACCGCGCCGCGCAGGGTGACGTCGAGATCGGGCAACTCCTGGCTGGCGAATTCGCTGGCTGAGTAGACCGAGGCGCCGGCCTCGCTGACGATGACTTTCTGAACGACCGCACCTCCACCCACAGGCTCGCCCACACGCTCCAGCAGGGCGGCCGCCAGCTGATCCGTCTCGCGGCTGGCCGTGCCGTTGCCGATGGCGATGAGGTTCACGCCATACGCGCTAACAAGTTTATAGAGCGTGGCCAGCGAGCCTTCGACATCACGCCGGGGTTCGTGCGGGTAGATGGTCGCCGTCTCCAGCACGCGGCCGGTCTCGCCCACCACCGCCACCTTCACGCCCGTGCGGATGCCGGGGTCCAGCCCCATCACCACGCGCTTGCCCGCAGGTGCTGCGAGCAGCAGGTCACGCAGGTTGTCGGCAAAGACCTTGATGGCCACGGCTTCGGCGCCTTCGCGCAGGCGCGCAAAGAGGTCGCGCTCCAGGCTCAGGCTCAGTTTGACCTTCCAGGTCCAGGCCACCGTGCGGCGCATGAGCTCGTCACCCGCGCGCTGCTGGTGCTGCCAGCCCAGGTGGCGCGCGATGCGGCCTTCGGCCAGGCCGGGCTTGCCGGGCGCCACGATTTCGTCGGTGACCAAGCGCGCGTCCAGAAATTCAAGTGCACGACCACGGTAAACAGCTAACGCGCGATGTGAGGGCACGCGACCGATGGGTTCGGCATAGTCGAAGTAGTCGCGAAACTTGGCGGCGTCCGGGCGGGTGCCGTCCTTACCGGCGACGAGCTTGCTTTGCAGTTGGCCCTCCGCCCACAGCCATTCGCGCAACACGCCCACCAGCGCGGCGTCTTCGGCCCAGCGCTCCGACAGGATGTCGCGCACGCCGTCGAGCACGGCGTCCACATCCGCAAAACCGCCTTCGACGTTGATGAAGGCCACGGCCTCGACGCGGGGGTCGAGCTTGTGGTCCGCAAACAAGCGCTCGGCCAGCGGTTCGATGCCGGCTTCACGTGCGGCCATGCCCTTGGTGCGGCGGCGCGGCTTGAAGGGCAGGTAGAGGTCTTCGAGCTCCTGTTTGGTGGGTACAGCCAGGATGAGCGCGTGCAAGGCGTCGTCCAGCTTGCCTTGGCTTCTGATGCTTTCCAGCACCACCGCGCGGCGAGCTTCGAGCTCGCGCACATAGCTCAGGCGCACTTCAAGTGTGCGCAGCTGGGTGTCGTCCAGGCCGTCGGTAGCTTCTTTGCGGTAGCGCGCGATGAAGGGCACGGTGGCACCGCCGTCGAGCAAGTCAACGGCCGACTGGACCTGCTGTGGGCGAACGCCCAACTCGCTGGACAGCAATAGTGTGATGGGGTTCAAAGCAGGGAGACGCAGCCGCAAGGCTGCTGGGGGTCAAAGGGGATGGAAGGCGCGGCGCAAGCAGCCACGCCGGGGTCGCAACGCGGGGTCAAAGCAGGCTGGAAAACACCAGCGCAATGCTGACGCCAAAGGCCAGAAACCAGACGACGCTGCGTGCGGCTTGGCGGTCACCGACGTACATGGCGATGTAGAGCACGCGCAAAACGACGAAGGCAACGGCCAGCGCGTCAACCAGGCTTTGCCGCGCCAGCGTTTGCTGCGCGATCAAGACGCCGGCGATGAACAGCGGCAGGGCTTCGAAGCTGTTGGCCTGCGCCGCGTTGGCGCGTGCACGGTAGCCCGTCTGCTTGGCCAGCCAGGCGCGTGGGTCGTGGTTGTCGTAGCCGCCCTTGGAGCGCGGCTTGCCGAACTGGCCGCCTTTGGCGATGCCCACACAAACGATGGGTAAGAGCGCGGCGGCGAGGATGCAGAGATGGGCGAGGGTCAGAGTCATATGCGTTCTTTTTCAACGTTAGCGGCGGTCCACCAAGGCATGCGCGATGGTGCTCAGATCAACAAACTCCAGCTCGCTGCCTACCGGCAC
>JANOJR010000212.1:0-2608 GCA_031418855.1 Rubrivivax sp. | reverse complement strand
CCACAGCCACACGCCGATGGCGGCGGTGCCGACGATCAGCGCCGCGTTCAGCACCGACAGCGTGGCCATGAAGCGCGTGGTCAAGCGCATGTGCGCGGCAATGGCCAGCGTGTGCTCGTCGATGACTTCGCGCACATGCTGATCTTCATCGCGCGCGCGGGCAAAGAGCTTCACCGTGAGGCTGTTGGTGTAGCTGTCGACCACACGCCCCATCACCTGCGAGCGCAGTTCGCTGCTGGCTTAGGCGCGGTCACGCATCTGCGGCACAAAGCGGCGCAGGAAGTAGGCGTAGCTGGCAAACCAGGCGGCCGTGGGCAGCGCCAGACGCCAATCGGACGCGGCCATCAACACCAGCGCCGACAGCCCGTAGACGACGATGTACCAAACCGCGCGGATGCTCGACACCACCGACTCGCGCACCGCGTTGCTGGTCTGCATCACGCGGTTGGCGATGCGCCCCGCAAAGTCGTTCTGGAAGAAGGGCCAGCTCTGGCGCACCACATGCCAGTGGCTTTGCCAGCGGATAAGGCTGGTAACGCCGGGCAGCACGGCGTTGTTGCGCATCAGGCTGTCCATCAGCATCGTCAACGGGCGGCCGATGAGCACGGCCAAGGCCATGGCGACGAGCACAGGCAGCTGCTCGGCCAGCGCCGCGCTGCGGTCGCTGGCTTGCATCAAACGCACGAGGCGGCCGATGAAAGTGGGGATCAGCGTGTCGATCAAGGCCACCAAAAGGCCGGTGACGAAGAGCGTGGCAAAGAGGCCCTTGGTCTGGCGCACGTAATGCCAGTAGAAGCCCAGCAGGCTTTGCGGTGGCGCGCTGCCGGGGCGTGCGGTGGGGCGGACCAGGTTTTCGAAGTAGGCGAACATGAGCTCCATTGTGGCGCCATCGCACGCGGCCTTAGGCACCTGGAAGCACCAAGTCTTGCATCAATTGATGCTCTGATCGATGTAGACTGACGGCCACGCCAGCCTCTAGGACACCGCCATGCGCACCACCATCACACTCGACGATGAGCTGCTTGCCAAGGCTCACGAGCTCACTGGCATCACCGAGCGCAGCATCCTGCTGCACGACGGCCTGCGGCTGCTGATCCAGCGCGAAGCAGCCCGTCGCTTGGCGCTGTTGGGCGGCAGCGACCCAACCGCAAGTGCCGCGCCGCGCCGCCGCGTTGCCGCGGTCAAGCGTGGCGCCAGCACTGCGGGCAAGTCGCGGTGATCCTGGTCGACTCGTCGATCTGGATCGACCACCTACGCGCGTCGCAACCCGAACTCACACAGATGCTTGCGCAAGGCGAGGTGTTGTGCCACCCCTTCGTCATCGGTGAGCTCGCCTGCGGCCATCTGCGCCGCCGTGCTGCGCTCCTTGAGCAGTTGGATGCTTTGCCCCTAGCCCCGGTCGCGACGCACGACGAGGCGCTGGCGACCGTGCATCGCCATGCGCTGTACGGCAGCGGCATCGGCTGGGCCGACGTGCACCTGCTTAGCTCCACCTTGCTGGCGAGCCCGGCGTTGCTGTGGACGCGCGACAAGCGCCTCGCATTGGCCGCCGCCAAGGTCGGCTGCCTGCACCAAGCTCGACTGCACTGACACCTATCGCAAAGCCCATGACGCACCTCATTCGCCGCCGCCTACTCGCCGGACTCGCACTGTGCGCGATGTCGCTGCACCAGGCACTCGCCCAAACGCCCGCACCGCCGCCACCCGGCACCCCCCACCTGCGCATCGCCACCGCCTTCGACCCCCAAACGATGGACCCGCAAGCGCTGGCGTTGCTGTACCACTCACGCGTGGTGCACCAGATCTACGAGTCGCTGGTCTCGCGCAGCGAGCAGTTCCAGATGGAGCCCGCATTGGCCACGTCATGGGCCATGACCAGCGCGCTGAACTGGCGCTTCAAGCTGCGTGCCGGCGTGGTATTTCACGACGGAGCGCCGATGACGGCCGACGACGTGGTGTTCAGCTACGAGCGCACCATGGCGCCACCCTCGCAGCGCGCCTTCCAGTTGAAGGGCGTGAAGGCCGTGAAGAAAGTCGACGCGCTGACGGTCGACTTCGAGCTCGACACGCCCGACGCCGTGCTGCCCGAAAAACTGGTCTTCATCGGCATCATGAACAAGGCCTGGAGCGAGAAGCACGGCGTGGCCCGAGCGCAAGACTTCAACGCCAAGCAAGAGACCTTTAGCGTGCGCAACGCCAACGGCACCGGTGCGTACAGGCTCGACCGCTACGAGCCCGATGTGCGCACCGTGCTCAAGCGCCACGCCGCGTGGTGGGGCTGGGCGGACAAGCGCCACGGCAATGTCGACACGGTGAGCTGGATCACCATCAAGTCCGACGCCACACGCCTGGCGGCACTCGCGTCTAGCGAGGTCGACCTGGTGATGGACCCGCCCTACCAGGACATCGCGCGCATCAAGGCCGACACGCGCCTGACACTGATGCAAGCGGCCGACATCGGCCAGCAGTACCTCACCTTCGACCAGGCGCGCGACGAGCTGCAAGACAGCGACGTCAAAGGCAAGAACCCTTTCAAGGATGTGCGCGTGCGCCGCGCCGTCTACCACGCCATCAACGTGCCGCTGATCATCGACAAGGTGCTGCGTGG
>JANOJR010000211.1:0-3156 GCA_031418855.1 Rubrivivax sp. | reverse complement strand
GACCTGATCCAGCTCGGCGCCTACGCGCCTGGGCACGACCTCGAGCTCGACCTCGCGGTGCGGCTGCACGAACGCATCAACGCGCTCTTGCAGCAAGACATGCATGAAAGTGCCACGCTCACGCATAGCTGCCAACAGCTGATGTCCATCGTCCAGGCCCCTTAGTTTTGCCGTGCCCAACCCATGAACCACCAAGCCTCTTTGCAAGCCCTTCAGTCCGTGCTCGACCACGCCATCGCCGAGCGTGACCAGGTCACGGCCCACCTGTACTTGAGCCTGGAAAACACCCGGCGTATCGGCTCGCAAATGGATCAGCTGCAGAGCTACCGTGCGCAGTACCGCCAGCGCTGGACGGCACAGTTCCGCCAATCTGCAGCCATTGAAGTGGTGCACAGCTACCAGGCCTTCGTGACGCGGCTGGACCACGCCATCGAGCAGTTGCGTTTGCAGCTGGATGCGGCGCAGACGCAGGCGCAGCAAGCACGCGAGCTCTTGGTGACGCGCGAAACGCGTGTCGCGTCGGTGCGCAAACTCATCGAGCGCCGTCTCATGGAGCAGGGCCGCAGCCTGGCCGCACGCGAGCAAAAGCATAGCGACGAGCGGGCCGCCATCGCCAGCTGGCATGCCACGCCGTCGCTGATGGCCAACTGAGCGCCAACGCCATGGACGCTGCATTGATTGGACCGCTGGCCGCCCCGCCCGCGCCACATGTTGGTGAGGCTGCGGGTGCTGTTGCCGCCAGCGACGCGCCAGCTTTTGCCGCTGCGCTGGCCAGTGCTGACCAGACCCTGCACGACGCGCCCACACCCGACGTCGACCCCGTGGCCCCGAGCGACGTGGCCACCGAGGCGGCCACCGAGGAAGCCACCGAGTCCAGCTTGCCGGCTAACGACGCTGTGACGCTGACCCAGCAATGCCTGGCCGACATGGCCGCGATGTTGGCCTCACTGAACGCCACGCCCACACCCACCAGCCCACCCGTCGTGGCCGTCGTATCCGCCCTGCCCGAGACGAGCACGACAGACGTTGATGCGGGCCCGCAGTCGAGCATCGAGGCTGGGGTCGAGGACCTGTTGACCGAACGCGACCGAGCGGCGGCGCTGCACGACCGCGTGGTTCGGCTGCGCCACGAGTCCGGCGAGCCGACCCCCCCGAGCGCAGTGCCGGACGCTGCCACGGCCGCGACTGCTGACACCGCCGACATTGCCACCACCGCGAACCCGGCCTCGGCCGCACCGGTCGCCCCAAGCGCCAACACCACAAGCACCGCCACAGGCGCGAGCCCGCCTGCGATCCCGTCCGCAGGCCCGTCCGCAAGCCCACCCGTGGCTGCGTCCGCAAGCCCACCAGTGGCTGCGTCGGCGAGCCCATCCCAGAGTCTTGTCGCCAGCGTCACCGCCGCGTTGTCGGCGCCCGCCGTGTCTGTGCCGAGCCCCGGCGGCCAGGGTGTGGCCGCGCGCGAGCCCGGCGCCCGCGGCCGTGTTGCCAGCGCCGCAGCCGCCCCCACGGCAGCCACAGCACGAGTGGCTGCGCCCAGCGACCCCATTGGCGGCGATGCCAGCGCCGCCACTCAGCACAGCCAGAACATCAGCACCAGCACCAGCACGCCACCGCCGCAGTTCAACTGGTTGAGTGCGCCGGCCAGCGCTGGCGTCAACGTCAGCGGCAACTTGTCGGGCGCGCGCATGAGCGGCGAGCCGGCGTTCCAGGCGCAGCTCAGCGCCCAGCTGTTTTCAAGCGACTTTGCACCCGCACTGGGCGTGCAGATCAGTACGCTCACGCGCAACGGCATCCCCGAAGCGAGACTGCATCTGAATCCAGCCGAGCTGGGGCCCATCGCAGTGCAGATCGAGCTTGACGGCCGCACAGCGCAGATCGTGCTCAGCGCCAGCCACGCCGAGACACGGCTCGTGCTCGAGCAGGCCATGCCGCAACTGGCCAGCGCCATGCGCGAGGCTGGCTTCAGCATGAGCGGCGGCGGTGTCTTTCAGCAGCCCCAGCAGCGCGAGCAGCGCGCTAGCGACGGCACACCGAAGCCCGCAGGCAGCGGTGTCGACACCGGGCTGGCGCCAGCCACCATGACGCTGGCGCGCGTGCAGCACGGCGTGCTCGACGTCTACGCGTAGTCGCTGAGACCTGAAACGCGGCGTCGCCGTGCGCGGTGGCACGCCCGCGCCAGCGGCAAGCTGCGCGGTCTCGTAAGCCCGGCAAAGCCTGCCCTTTTCCCGCCTTAAGTTTGGCGCTGGCTTCGAATAATGGACCGATCAAGCCCCGCTGCGCTCTTGCATGCGCGGGCTGCCTGTTTCAGGAGCGTCCATGTCCACCGCCGCCGCAGCTGCCCCCACCGCCGAGGCCCCGAGCCCGAAGAAGGGCAAGAAGAAGCTGATCATCATCCTGGCCGCCGTGCTCGTGCTCGTGCTTGGCGGAGGTGGCGGTGCCTTCTTTTTGCTGAAGAAGAAAGCCCCGCTCGACGAAGAAGGCGAAGAGGTCGTGGTCAGCGAGAAGGTCGACAAGGCCGACAAGGCCGACAAGGCGGAGCAAAAAGCTGCGCCCAAGCGCGACGCCAGGTCGCCGCCGGCTTACGTGCCGCTCGAAGTCTTCACCGTCAACCTGGCCGACCGCGAGGTCGACCGCTACGCGCAAATCGGCATCACGCTGGAGCTGCTGGAAGCCAAAGACGCTGACCAGATCAAGCTCTTCATGCCGGCCATTCGCAACAACATCCTGATGGTGCTGGCGCACAAGACCTCGCAAGAGCTGCTGGAGCGCGAAGGCAAGGTCAAGCTCGCCGCCGATGTGCAGCGCGCGGCATCACGCGCGCTGGGTGTTGACGTCAAAGAGCCGGTGGCCGAGGTCGACGACGACAACCCCAAGAAGAAAAAGAAAGCGGCGAAGAAAACGCCTGAACCGGTGCTGCCCATCCTGGCCGTGCACTTCTCCAACTTCATCGTTCAGTGAGCGTTCAAGCTACCCCATGAATCAGCAGATCCTCTCGCAGGACGAAGTCGACGCGCTGCTGCAAGGCATCACGGGCGAAAGCCAGAAGATCGACCAGGAAGAGGCCGTGCAGGGCGGCATCCGCGACTACGACCTGGGCAACCAGGAGCGCATCGTGCGTGGGCGCATGCCCACGATGGAGGTCATCAACGAGCGCTT
>JANOJR010000210.1:0-14456 GCA_031418855.1 Rubrivivax sp. | reverse complement strand
GTGGCGCACGAGGCCGCGACGCCGGCTGACATCGAGGCCATGCGCGCTTTGCTACGTAGCGCGCTCGAGGCCGGTGCTGCAGGCTTCAGCACCGGGCGCAGCGACAACCACCGCACGGCGCGTGGCCAGGACACGCCGGCTTGCGAGGCCAGCGCGGCCGAGCTCGCCGGCATTGCGCGCGCGTTTGAAGGCCAGAGCCACGGCGTGGTGCAACTCGTGAGCGACTTCGACCTCATGCGTGGCGCTGAGCACTTCGACGCCGAGTTCGCGCATGTCGAAACACTGGCACGCGCCTCGGGCCGGCCGCTGTCGATGACCTGGCTGCAACGCGACCCCGGCGGCGAGCAATGGAAGCTGATGCGCGAGCGTGTTGATGCCACCGTGGCACAAGGCCTGCCGCTCTATCTGCAAACCGCCGCGCGCGGCATCGGCGTGATCAACGGGCTGGACACGAGCTTCCAGCCGTTCATGGGCTTCCCCGGTTTCAAGGAAATCGCTCACCTGCCGCTGGCCGAGCGCGCCGCCGCCATGCGCGAGCCGCAGCGCAAGGCGCGCATCTTGAGCGAGGGTAGTGAACGCCTGGCCGGCGACGGCACGCCGATCCCGCCGCTGGTGGACCTGCTGCTCGCGCGCATCGAGCTCATCGCCGCGCGCATGTTCCCGCTGGACGCCGAGCCTAACTACGAACCCGAGGTGACACAAAGCTTCTACGTGCGCGCTAAAGAGCGCGGCGTGACCGCACTCGAAGCCCTGTACGACCATCTGGCGCAAGGGGATGGCACGAGCCTCATCTACTTCCCCATCTTCAACTACAACGAGGGCAACCTCGACGTGGTGGCGCAGATGCTGGCGCACCCGCGCGCCCTGGCCGGTTTGTCCGACGCTGGCGCGCATGTCGGCACCGTGTGCGACGCCAGCTTCAGCACCTTCATGCTCACGCACTGGGTGCGCGACCGCGCCAGCGCGCGCCTGCCGCTGGAGACGGCCGTGCACATGCTCAGCGGCCGCAACGCCGACTACCTGGGCTTGCGCGACCGTGGCCGCATTGCCGTGGGGCAGCGCGCCGACATGAATTTGATCGACCCCGCGCGGCTGGCTGTCGGCACGCCGCGCGTGGTGCGCGATCTGCCGGCGGGCGGGCGGCGCTTGCTGCAAAAGGCGCACGGCTACGTGGCGACCTGGGTCGCCGGCGTGGCGGTGCAACGCGACGGCGAGATCACGGCCGCGCGGCCCGGCCGGCTGGTGCGCGCCACCAGCTGAACGCGAGCACGCCCAGGGCCAGGATCAGCAGCGGCCACAAACCCCAGCGCGACGCCCACCAGGCAAACGGCGTCAGCCCTGTGCGACCCTGCACGCTGCCTTCGAGCACACCGCGTGTGTGCGGTGTTAGCTGGGCCGTCACCACACCTCGGTGGTCGACGATGGCGGTGGCGCCGGTGTTGGTGGCGCGCAGCATCGGCCGCTGGAATTCAAGCGTGCGAAAGCGCGAGATGTTGAGGTGCTGCTGGATGGCGATGGTGTCGCCAAACCAGCCGATGTTGCTGACGTTGGCCATCACCGTTGGCGCACGCGCGGCGTCGGCAAAACGCACCGCCAGCTCTTCGCCAAACAAGTCTTCGTAGCAGATGTTGGGCGCGATGCGCTCGCCGCGCACGCCGAACGATGGCGCGTCGAGCACGCCGCGCTGAAAGTCACCCAGTGGGATGCGCATCATCTCGGTGAACCAGCGAAAGCCGGTGGGGATGAACTCACCAAAGGGCACCAGGTGCACCTTGTCGTAGCGGTAGATCGGCGCTGACGAGAGGCCCACGACGGAGTTCGAATAACCACGCTCGTAGTCGCCCAGCGGCAGGCCGAAGAGCGCCGCTTGCGTGGCTTGTGTGGTGCCGGCGAAGCGCTCCAGCAGGGCTGGCCAATAGCCGGGAGCGAACTGCTCCAGTTGCTCGGGCAAAAGCGGGATCACGGTTTCGGGCGCGACCACCAGCTCGGCGCGGCTGGCAGACATGGTCTGCGCGGCCCACAGCAGCGCGGCGGGCATGCGCTCGGCCGCGAACTTCTCGTCTTGTGCGACGTTGCTCTGCAACAGGCTCACGCTGAGCGTGCCGCTGGGCTGCGTGAAGACCACCGGGCCGAAGGCCGCCGGCAGCAGCCAGGCTAGCAGCACGGGCGCGGCCCACCACACACGCTGTGCTGGTGTCTTGAGCGTTAGCCCGGCCAACCATGCGGCGCTGAAAGCCAGCACCGCGCCCAGGCCGTAGGCGCCGATCCAGGGTGCGAGCAAGGCCAGCGGCGCGTCCACCAGTGCGTAGCCGCTGGCGACCCAGGGAAAACCGGTGAAGATGACGCCGCGCGCCAGCTCGGCCAGCAGCCACAGCGCGGCAAAGAGCGCGGCATCGGCGACCACGCGGCCGCAGCGCCAGCGCACGTAGAGCGCCGCCGCCAGGGCCATGTACAGCGATAGCGCTGCCGCCAGCACAAGCACCGCCAACGCCGCCAGCCACGCCGGCAGGCCGCCGTAGCGGTGCAGGCTGATGAAGAGCCACCAGGTGCCCGCGCACAACCACGCCGTGCCAAAGCACCAGGCCAGCAGTGCGGCGCGGCCGGGGGTGGCCTGGTTCAGCCGCCAGACCAGCAGGGCCACCGCCAGCGGCAGCAAGGCCCAGGCCGATGTCTGCACGAAGGCGACGGTGAGCAAGGCGCCGAGCGCCGCACAAACCAGCGGCTCAGCGCGCCGCCAGGCCAGGCTCAATCGACGTCGCCGCCGTCCGTTGACGGCGACGCCTGGCCCTGGCGCTCGACGCGAAACCAGCGCACCGCCCCGCCGCGCGTGATCATCACCGTGAAGCGCAGTCCGCCCAGCGCCACCGTCTCGCCACGGCGCGGCACGCGGCCGAGCTCGTGCGCCACGAGGCCGCCGATGGTGTCGAAGTCCAAGGTCGAGAGCAGGATGCTGAAGGCGCTGTTCACGGCCTCGATCGGTACGTCACCCGCCACACGCTGCGCGCCGTCGGCCAGCGTGTAGATGTTGGCCTCACGCTCCTTGTCGTCGAACTCGTCTTCGATCTCGCCGACGATTTCTTCGAGCACGTCTTCGATGGTGATGAGCCCGGCGGTGTTGCCGAACTCGTCGATGACGATGGCCAGGTGGTTGCGGTTGGAGCGAAAGTCGCGCAGCAGCTCGTTCAAGCGTTTGGACTCCGGCACGAAGACTGCCGGGCGCAGCAGCGTGCGCAGGTTGAGCTCGGGCGCCCGCTGCAGCTTGAGCAGATCCTTCGCCATCAGGATGCCGATGACGTTTTCGCGCGCACCTTCATAAACCGGAAAGCGCGAATGCGCGGTGTCGATGACGACGTGCAAAAGCTCGTCGTAGTCGGCGTCGATGGACAGGAGGTCCATGTGCGGCGCAGCCACCATCACGTCACCCGCGCTCATGTCGGCCATGCGCAGCACACCTTCGAGCATGGCGCGCGATTCGGGTTCGATGAGTTCGCGCTGCTCGGCGTCGGCCAGCGTGCGGATCAGCTCGGCTTTGCTGTCAGGCCCAGGCGAGACGAACTCGACAATGCGCTCGAACAGGCTGCGCCGATCGGTGCTGTCGGCGCTGTGTGGGCGGGGTGGCCGTGGCGGCCGGCCCGGTTGGGCGGCCCCACGTGAGGGCCGACTAGGCTGAGGATCAGACACGAAGCGCATGTGTCGGCAGTGAGGGAGCGGGAAGCATACTCCACGACCTTGGCGCGCTGCGGCGCGCTTGAAAGACCGCGCGCTGCCCTCAGATCAGGGCACCGCATCGCCGCCGACCCACCTACGTTACGCATCAAAGAGACGCACCATGAACCCAGGCCTCATTCCCGCCACCATCCTCACCGGCTTTCTCGGCAGCGGCAAGACCACCTTGCTCAAGCGCGTGCTCAGCGAAGCGCATGGCCAGAAAATCGCAGTCATCGAAAACGAGTTCGGTGAAGAAAACATCGACAACGAAATCCTGGTAGCCGACACGCAAGAGCAGATCATCCAGATGAACAACGGCTGTGTCTGCTGCACCATCCGCGAAGACCTGCGCACGACGCTGTCGGACCTGGCCGAGAAGCGGCGCAAAGGCGAGCTCGACTTCGACCGCGTGGTGATCGAAACCACCGGCCTGGCCGACCCCGGCCCGGTGGCGCAAACCTTCTTCATGGACGACGAGATCGCCGAGAGCTACCTGCTCGACTCGGTGCTGACGCTGGTTGACGCCAAACACGCGCAAAGCCAGCTCGACACGCGCCAGGAAGCGCGCCGCCAGATCGGATTCGCCGACCAGATCTTCATCAGCAAGACCGATCTCGTTGAAAAGGCCGATGTCGACGCGCTGATCCACCGCATTAAGCACATGAACCCGCGCGCGCCGCAGCAGGCGGTGCACTTCGGCGAGGTGCCGCTTGCCAAGGTGTTTGACCTCAAAGGCTTCAACCTCAACAGCAAGCTGGAGATCGACCCCGAGTTCCTGAACGCCGACGACGGCCATGGCGGGCATGACCACGCCCACCATGACCATGCCGAAGGCGAGCACTCTGATCGCCCGCACCACCATGCGCATGACGACGACGTGAAGTCCTTCGTGTTTCGAAGCAAACGCGCCTTCAACCCGGCCAAGCTGGAAGACTTTTTGGGCGCCATCGTGCAGGTCTACGGCCCCAAGATGCTGCGCTACAAGGGCGTGCTGAACATGAAGGGCAGCGAGCGCAAGGTCATCTTCCAGGGCGTGCACCAGCTCATGGGCAGTGACCTCGGGCCGAAGTGGGGCCTTGGCGAAGACAAGACCAGCAAGATGGTCTTCATTGGGCTGGACCTGCCCAAGGACGTGTTCTTGCAGGGCCTGGAGCAGTGCCTGGCCTGAGCGCGCTGGCAGGGCGGCCATGTCCTGTGGGCAGTGGCGCGGTGCAATGGCGCGGCGTGGCTACAATCCGCGCGCCCTGCACCCCCCACCGCGTGCGCTGGGGCACGGCCCGCGCAGCTTTTGCGCTGGTTTGTCTGATGTGATGAGGCGAGGAGAAATCAGTGAGCAAGCCTTCGGCCAAGACCGCAGCGGCCAAGAAACCTGCCGCAAAGAAACCCGCTACCAAGCCGGTGACAGCCAAGGCGCCTGCGCCTGGGAAACCCAAGGCCGCCGTAGCGCCGGCGAAGAAACCTGGCGCCAAGACAAGCGTGAAGCCCGCCGTCAAAGTCAGCCCTAAGCCGACCCACAAGCCGACCCACAAGCCGACGAGCAAGCCTGTACCCAAGCCACCCGCAATGGTGGTCACCAAGCCCGTTGCCAAAGTGGCCATCCCAAGTGCCGCCAAGACCGCAGTCAAGCCAAGCAGCAAGCCCGCAGGCAAGGCTTTGCCGCCTCCCGCCCCCAAGGCGCTGCCCAAAGCAGCCGCCCAACCCGCAGTTCAAACGTCCCACCACCCCTTGCTAAAAACCGAAACGAAGTTGCCGAAGAAATCAGCGTCCAGAGCTGCGGCCATGCCTGCCCCGACACCGCCCCTGCCGATCCCCAGCAACCGCTTCACCGACCGCTTTGCCCCCGCCTCGCCGGCAAAGAAGGCCGAGCATGTGCCGATGGAGCCGGTCAAGCCTACGGTCAAGGTCGACCCCAAGGTCGCCAACGCCTGGAAGACCAAGCCCGGGCGCGAGCTGAGCGAAGCAGAGCTGCAGGCGATGCCCGAGGCCGAGTACATGAACGACAAGCAGCTCGACTTTTTCCGCGTGCGCCTGACCAAGCAGAAAGACGACCTGCTCTCCAACGCCGGCGAAACCACCGAACACCTGCGCGAAGACACCACCATCGTGCCCGACCCGGCCGACCGCGCAACCATCGAAGAAGAGCACGCCCTGGAGTTGCGCACGCGCGACCGTGAACGCAAACTTTTGAAAAAGGTGGCGCAGTCGCTCACAAGGCTGGAGACCGGCGAATACGGCTACTGCGACGAAACCGGCGAGCCCATCGGCCTCGCCCGGCTCATGGCGCGGCCGACGGCGACACTCTCGCTCGAAGCCCAACAGCGCCGTGAAATGAAGCAGAAGATGTTCGGCAACTAACACCCACCTGACACCCACTGGCACCTGCCCGCGCCTCCAGGCGTGTCGGGTGCTGCGGAGTACCATCTAACGCTATGGCGGAGAGCAAGCAAGGCGAGAGCTTTTTCAAGCGTGTGGTGCGGTTCGTTGCGAACCCCGCCACCGACTGGAACGAGATCGCCGCGCGCCCCGAAGACACGCGCGAGCTTGAGCTCGAGAAGTCCGAGCTCAAGGCCATGATCGAGCGCAAACGGCGCAACGACTTTGTGCGCAAGCGCGAATTCGACATGCTGCGCAAGGTGCGCCGCGAGGGCCTCTCGCCCGAGCAGCTGGCCGCGCTGGGCAGCTCGTCCAAGCTCGACGACGCCGAATCCCGCACCCCCGACAGCCGCACGGCCGGGCAGGATCGTGGCGTGAAGGCCAAGATCGATGAGATCGAACAGCAAATGGTGGGCGATAACCAATACCCTGGTTCCAGCCATCGGCGCTTTCCGCCACCCGCAGCGTCGACGCGCGCTGGCATGCTCTCGACGCCGGCCACCGTGTCGCCGCCGACCGACGCGCTGATCGGCGGCCAAGTCGTCGACGATGACGACGATTCACTGCCCGCCCTGCCGCCCCTGGCCGACCTGGACCTGCCCCTGGGCGCCGCACCCGCGCCCGTGCAAATGGCCAACGGCCTGCCGCCACTGGCGCCGGTGTCACTCTCACCCCCAGCCCGAGCAGGCAGCGCGCTGGCGGCCATACACGACAGCGTGGGCGTTGAAGTCAGCGAGGTCGTGCACGACCCCGACCTTGACGAGCCCGTGATCGCCTTTGCCAACGCCGACTTTGCGGCGGCCGAAGGCGCGCTGCAAGACATGACCGGCCCCGGCGGCCCGCGCTCGCAGCATGCCGAGACCTGGCTGGTGCTGTTTGACCTGCACCGCGCCACCGGCCAGCAACTGCGCTTCGAGAGCCTGGCGTTGGACTACGCGCAGCAGTTCGGCTGGTCGGCGCCGCAGTGGTTTTCACTGCCCCAGCTGGTGGCCGACGCCGTGGCCGACGACCGCCCCAGCGCCAGCGCGCGTGTGGGCGGCGGCGAGATCAGCTGGATCTGCCCGGCGCGCCTGGACACCGAGGCCGTGAGCCGCCTGCGGGCGCAGACGCTGCAGACGCCGCTGCCCTGGGTCTTCGACTGGCACAAGCTTGAGACCGTGGACGCCGAAGCGGCGATGCAGCTGTCGACGCTCTTTCGTGTCTGGTCCGCGCAAGCGCTGGAGATGCGTTGGATGGCCGGCGAGCGGCTCTTTGCCGCGCTGCGCGAGGCCGCGCCCACAGGTGTACGTGATGCCGACCCGGTGTTCTGGCTGACGCGCCTGGACGGCTTGCGCCTGGCCAACCGCGCTGAACAGTTCGACGAAGCGGCCATCGACTACTGCGTGACCTATGAGGTTTCGCCGCCGTCATGGGAGCCGGCGCGCTGCAACGTGCACATCAGCGAGTCCAACATCAGCTCGCGTGTGCCTTCGGTGCTGCCCAGCGAGATGTCGACGAGCTTTCTTGAATCGCGCATCACCGAGGAAGGCGGCGAGTTCGCCAGCGTCGAGCTCAGCGGACAGCTGGTGGGCGACATCGGCGCGGTGCTGACGCGGCTGTCGGGCCAGCTCGGCCAGTCGCCCATCGTCACCGTGTCATGCGCGCGTCTCATCCGCGTGGACTTCATTGCGGCGGGCGACCTGCTGAACTGGGTCATCGGGCTGAGCACGCAAAGCCGCTCGGTGCAGTTCGTCGACGCGCACCGTCTGGTGGCGCTCTTCTTCGGCGCCATGGGCATCACCGAACACGCTAAGGTGCAGGTACGCCGGGTTTGACCCCCGGCCCTCCGGCGGAGCCGGAACTGCAGCGACCGCTTGGCAACTACTCCCCCACCCCTATGGAATCCTTCCACGGCACCACCATCGTCAGCGCCCGTCGCGGTGCACTCGTCGCTCTCGGCGGCGACGGCCAGGTCACCCTCGGGCAGATCGTTATCAAGTCGACGGCACGCAAGGTCCGCCGGCTTTTTCACGACAAGGTGCTCGCCGGTTTTGCCGGCGCTACGGCCGACGCCTTTACGCTTTTTGAGCGCTTCGAGGCCAAGCTTGAGAAGCACCAGGGCCACCTCACGCGCGCGGCCATCGAGCTGACCAAAGACTGGCGCACCGACCGCGTGCTGCGCCGCCTGGAAGCCATGCTCGCCGTGGCCGACAGCCAGCATTCGCTGATCATCACTGGCAACGGCGACGTGCTGGAGCCTGAGCACGGCATCATCGCCATCGGCTCCGGTGGCGCTTATGCGCAGGCGGCCGCCCGCGCGCTCTTGGACCACACCGAAATGACGCCCGAGCAGATCGTCAAGCGTTCCTTGGAGATCGCTGGCGATCTGTGCATTTACACGAACCAGCAGCACACGGTGGAGGTGCTGGGGTGAGTGCATCGATGACACCGGCTGAAATTGTTTCGGAACTCGACCGCCACATCGTCGGCCAGCAAGCTGCCAAGCGTGCGGTGGCCATCGCGCTGCGCAACCGCTGGCGGCGCCAACAGGTGAGCGAAGCGCTGCGCGGCGAGATCACGCCGAAGAACATCCTCATGATTGGCCCCACGGGTGTCGGCAAAACCGAGATCGCGCGGCGCCTGGCGCGTCTGGCCGACGCGCCCTTCATCAAGGTCGAAGCGACCAAGTTCACCGAGGTCGGCTACGTCGGCAAGGACGTCGACTCCATCGTGCGCGACCTCGTCGACATCGCCGTCAAACAAGAGCGCGAACGCCAGGTGCGCATGAAGCGCAGTTTTGCCGAAGACGCGGCAGAAGACCGCGTGCTCGACATCCTGGTGCCGCCGCCCAGAAACAGCAGCAGCATCGGCTTTGGCGGTGACGCAGCGGCCACTCCCGACAACAACACGCGGCAGGTGATGCGCAAGCGCCTGCGTGAAGGTTTGCTCCACGACAAGGAGATCGAGATCGACGTGGCCGAGGCCAAGCCGACACTGGAAATCCTGGGCCCGCAGGGCATGGAAGAGATGGCCGAGCAGCTCAAAGGCCTCTTCGGCCAGATGGGCCAAACCAAGCGCAAGACGCGAAAGCTCACGATTGCCGAGGCGATGAAGTTGCTGGTCGACGAAGAAGCCAGCAAGCTCGTCAACGAAGACGAGATCCGCGCGGCCGCGCTGGCTAACGCTGAAGGTAATGGCATCGTCTTCATCGACGAGATCGACAAGGTGGCTTCACGAAGTGACCACGGCGGCGCCGATGTCTCACGCCAAGGGGTGCAGCGCGACCTGCTGCCGCTGGTGGAAGGCACGAGCGTCACCACCAAGTACGGCACGGTGAAGACCGACCACATGCTCTTCATCGCCTCAGGCGCGTTTCACCTGGCCAAGCCCAGCGATCTGATCCCGGAGCTGCAAGGCCGCTTGCCGATTCGCGTCGAACTCGACTCACTGTCCGTCGACGACTTCGAGGCCATCCTCACGAGCACGCAGGCCAGCCTGGTGACGCAGTACCAGGCCTTGCTGGCCACAGAGGGCGTGACGCTACAGATCACGCCCGAGGCCGTGCGTCGCCTGGCGCAGATCGCCTTCGAGGTCAACGAGCGCACGGAAAACATAGGCGCTCGAAGGCTGGCCACGGTGATGGAGCGGCTGCTCGACGACGTCAGCTTCGACGCACCCAACCGCAGCGGCCAAACCGTCGTGATCGACGCTGCGGTGGTGAATACGCGGCTGGCCGATTTGGCCGCCAACGAAGACCTCTCGCGCTATATCTTGTAGCCGTCGCGCTGCGACTGAATGCGCAGCAGGCCCTCAAAAATCAGCGTGTCCGCCATCTCAAACGGCAGGTCGGTGATGGGGGCGAGCTTGACCGCCGCGCCGCCGCTCATCAGTAGCACCGGCGCCTGGCCCGTGCGTGCTTCAAGGCGGCGCGCTTGGCGCTCGATGGCCCCGGCGATGGCGTTGGCGCCGCCGCTCATGAGCGCGTCGCTGGTGTTGGTGGGGAAGTCGACGGTCTCGCCGGTGGGCACTTTCAAGCCCGCCGTGCCCATCTCCAGCGCGCGCAGCATCAAGCCAAAGCCCGGCAGGATGAGCCCGCCGAGGAAGTGGCCACTAGCGTCCAGCGCGTCGACGGTGACCGCCGTGCCGACCATCACCACCAGCGCGGGCCGTGGCTCGCCGGCGGCCAGCACGCGCGAACGCGCACCCGCCAGCGCCACCCAGCGGTCAGCACCCAGCCGATTCGGGTGGTCGTAGCCGTTGCTGATGTCGCCTTCGCGCGCGGCCGGCACCACCCAGCGCGGCGCGATGTCCCACGGCCCCATCTGCTCCTCGACACGCCGGCGCACGGCATCACCCGCCACCACGCAGCCGAGCATGCTGTGCGGCGCGGGCAGGTCTTTCCACTCGGTGTCGGCGAGGTCGTCGATGGTCTCCAGGAACACCGCGCCTTGTTGCAGCAAGGCGGCACCCGGGCGCGGCGCGTCGTAGAGCGCCCACTTGAGACGGGTGTTGCCGATGTCGATGGCGAGAAAACTCATGGCTGCACTCATAGCTGCAAGTGGATCGAGACGGGACCGGTGGCTGGGCTGCGCGCGCAGTGTCGCGTGGCATGATGCTTTGGCGACGTTAGCCTAAACGTTGCTGCCCTCCTTCTTGCTTTTCGTCCCGAGCGCCGCGCCATGACCGACCTGTCTGCCGACTACCAAGCCCTGGCCGCCTACCGCCCCACGCACAAGGTGCGCTTCGTGACGGCGGCCAGCCTCTTTGACGGCCACGACGCGGCCATCAACATCATGCGGCGCATCCTGCAAGGCATGGGCGCCGAGGTCGTGCACCTGGGCCACAACCGCTCGGTGGACGAAGTCGTCACCGCCGCGCTGCAAGAGGACGTGCAAGGCATCGCCATCAGCAGCTACCAGGGCGGGCATGTCGAGTATTTCAAGTACATGGTCGAACTCTTGAAGGCACGCGGCGGCGCGCACATTCAGGTCTTTGGCGGCGGTGGCGGTGTCATCGTGCCGGCCGAGATTCGCGAGCTGCAAGCGGCCGGCGTGGCACGCATCTACAGCCCCGAAGACGGCCAACGCATGGGGCTGGCCGGCATGATCGGCGAGATGGTGATGCGCTGCGACGTCGACCTGGCACCCCACGCACCCAAACAGTTAGCCGCGTTGCAGGGCGGCAGTGACGCCGCCTGGCGCGCGCTGGCGCAGGCCATCACGGCGCTGGAAAACGGGCGCGTCGACGCGGGCTTCAAAGCGGCCATGCTCGATGCGGCCAAGGCTTCAAAGACGCCCGTGTTGGGCATCACCGGCACCGGCGGCGCGGGCAAGTCAAGCCTGACCGACGAGCTCATCCGCCGCCTGCGGCTGGACCAGGGTGATGCGCTGCAAATCGCGGTGATTTCGATCGACCCAAGCCGGCGCAAAAGTGGTGGCGCGCTCTTGGGCGACCGCATACGGATGAATGCCATCAGCCCCTGGCATTCAGCCCCCTCCGCCTGCAAGGGTGAGGGTTGGGGTGGGGGTCGAGTGGCGGCTACGCCTGGTTCGGGCAGTGCGAGCATTTCACCCCCTCCCCAGCCCTCCCCCTCGACGGGGGAGGGAGCCATGCGCCAACGGGTTTTCATGAGAAGCCTCGCCACACGCGACTTC
Organism: Rubrivivax sp.; assembly: GCA_031418855.1. GTDB lineage: Bacteria > Pseudomonadota > Gammaproteobacteria > Burkholderiales > Burkholderiaceae_C > Rubrivivax. The sequence continues at coordinate 2,742 of JANOJR010000210.1, read as the reverse complement.
GGCAGCGAGATCAGCCAAGCCCTGCCTGACGTACTGGCAGCGTGCAAATGCGCCGGGTTCGATCTCATCGTCGTCGAGACCTCGGGCATCGGCCAGGGCGACGCAGCGATCGTGCCTTTGGTCGATGTGCCGATGTATGTGATGACGCCCGAATTCGGCGCGGCCAGCCAGCTCGAGAAGATCGACATGCTCGACTTCGCCGAGTTCATTGCCATCAACAAATTCGACCGCAAGGGTGCCGCCGACGCGCTGCGCGACGTGGCCAAACAAGTGCAGCGCAACCGCGAGGCCTGGCAAACGCCCACCGAGCAGATGCCCGTCTTCGGCACCATGGCCAGCCGCTTCAATGACGATGGCGTGACGGCGCTGTACCAGGCTTTGTTGCCGCGCCTGACAGCCCTCGGTTTGAACGTTAGCGAAAGTCGCCTGGCCACAGTCGACACCCGCCACAGCACGCACCAGGTGCCCATCGTGCCGGGCGCGCGCCAGCGCTACCTGGCCGACATCGCCGACGGCGTGCGTGGCTACAAGCGGCGCGCGCGTGAACACGCGGCCCTGGCCCGCGCCATCCAGCAGCTGCAGGCCACGGCCGCCATGCTGCAAACCGACAAGCCCGAGCGCCACCGCGCCGTCGAGGCCGTCATCGACCTGGCGGCGACACGCGAGGCGCGGCTCGACCCGGCCGCCAAAAAACTGCTGGCGATGTGGCCCGACATGCAAAAGGCCTACGCCGGCGACGAGTACGTCGTGACCATGCGCGGCAAAGAGCTGCGCACCGCGCTCACGCACACCACCTTGTCGGGCAACAAGATTCGCAAGGTGGCGCTGCCGCAATTCGAAGACCACGGCGAGATCTTGAAGTGGCTGATGCTGGACAACGTGCCCGGCTCATTCCCCTACACCGCCGGCACCTTCGCCTTCAAGCGCGAAGGTGAAGACCCGACGCGCATGTTCGCGGGTGAAGGTGACGCCTTTCGCACCAACAAGCGCTTCAAGCTGCTGAGTGCTGGCACGCCGGCTAAGCGGCTGTCCACAGCGTTTGACTCCGTCACGCTCTACGGCAACGACCCCGACGTGCGCCCTGATATCTACGGCAAGGTCGGCAACTCGGGTGTGAGCATCGCCACTCTGGACGACCTCAAAGTGCTGTACAGCGGCTTCGAGCTGACCCACCCCGCCACCAGCGTGAGCATGACCATCAACGGCCCCGCGCCAACCATCCTGGCGATGTTCATGAACACCGCCATCGACCAGAACCTCGACAAATTCCGCGCCAACAACACACGCGAACCCACCGACACCGAAGCCGCCAAGATCCGCGAGTGGACGCTGGCGAATGTGCGCGGCACGGTGCAGGCCGACATCCTCAAAGAAGACCAGGGCCAGAACACCTGCATCTTCAGCACCGAATTCAGCTTGAAGGTGATGGGCGACATCGCCGAATACTTTGTGCACCACGACGTGCGCAATTTCTACTCCGTGTCGATCTCGGGTTATCACATCGCCGAGGCCGGCGCGAACCCGATCAGCCAGCTTGCGTTCACGCTCAGCAACGGCTTCACCTTCGTCGAGGCCTACCTTGCAAGAGGCATGCACGTCGACGACTTCGCGCCCAACCTGAGCTTCTTTTTCAGCAACGGCATGGACCCCGAATACACCGTCATGGGCCGCGTGGCGCGGCGCATCTGGGCGGTGGCCATGCGCGAGCGCTACGGCGCCAACGAGCGCAGCCAAAAGCTCAAATACCACGTGCAAACCAGTGGCCGCAGCCTGCACGCGCAAGAGATTCAGTTCAACGACATCCGCACCACGCTGCAAGCGCTGATCGCCATCTACGACAACTGCAATTCACTGCACACGAATGCGTTTGACGAGGCCATCACCACGCCTTCTGAGGACAGCGTGCGCCGCGCCATGGCTATCCAGATGATCATCAACCGCGAGTGGGGCTTGGCCAAGAACGAGAACCCGAGCCAGGGCAGCTTCATCATCGACGAGCTGACCGAGCTGGTGGAAGAAGCCGTGCTGCAAGAGTTCGAAAAAATCGCCGAGCGAGGCGGTGTGCTCGGTGCGATGGAGACGGGCTACCAGCGCGGCAAGATCCAGGAAGAGTCGATGCACTACGAGATGCAAAAGCACAGCGGTGCCTACCCCATCATTGGCGTCAATACCTTCCGCAACCCACACGGCGACGCGGCGCCCGAGCACATCGAACTGGCGCGTTCAACCGACGAAGAAAAGCAGTCGCAACTGGCGCGGCTGGCCGACTTTCAGCGGCGCCACGCCGCCGAGGCGCCGGCCATGCTGGCGCGCTTGCAGCAGGCGGTGATGGCCAACGCCAACGTCTTTGAAGTACTGATGGACGCCGTGCGCTGCTGCTCGCTGGGGCAGATCACGCATGCGCTCTTTGAGGTGGGTGGGCAGTACCGGCGGAGCATGTAACGCCGCAGCTTGATCTGCCGCAAGCGTTGCCCCCGCAAGCGCTCCATTGGAGCTTGTTGTGAGGTGGGCGGCGTGCGAGCATTTTTCTCTGGCGCCTGTACAGGTGCGGGAGAGGGACATGCAGCGTCGACATCCAACTGCACTCGCTTGGGCAGGCGCGCTGCTGGCCTTGCTGTGGCTGGGCGTGGCGCCGGTGCAGGCGCAGGGCAAGCTCAAGACCGTGGGCTATCAGGTCGCGGATTGCTACGACTGCCACGAAGCCATCAAGACCTTCCACGTTGGCGGCCAGCACAAGACGGT
>JANOJR010000209.1:0-12566 GCA_031418855.1 Rubrivivax sp. | reverse complement strand
CGTGGCCAGCAGCGCCATCGGCAACAGAAACACAGCCGATATCAGCAGGGCTTTGGTGCGAAAGTTCAGGTTGCGAAACGCCCGAACGCCGGGCGCCCAGATGCCGTGGTGTTGAAAGAACCCGTTGCCGGTCGTCGCTTTGTTCACGCTGCGATCTCCATTCGTTGAGGCAGTGCAAGGCACGTTGTCGGCACTGCGCACGACGTCTGAAGCCCGGCACGAAGGCGGATACAGCCGCCGCACATGGCAAGAGCCAGGGAACGAACCGCTGGAGTGCATCGTCGGGCATTGCCCAGAAGTGAGGCGGCAGAAGTACGCGACTTTGTGGCCCGATCTCTTGAGGCGAGACGCCTAAAGCCAAGGTGTTGCCAGCACAGCGGCAGCGTTAGCATTCCGCGCGACGCACCCTCCTTGGTAAACCATGCCCCAACGCCACCCCCACCGCGGCCCACCACACCTCTTGCATCAGTTGATGGAGGTGCGCGCGCTCGGCGAGATCGCCACGCTGCCCGCCGCCTGGCCGCTACTGAGCCAGGCGCCCAAGGGCGACGGCCACCCGGTGCTCTTGATGCCCGGCTTCATGGGCGACGAAGGCTCGCTCTTTGCGCTGAAGACCTACCTGGCCAACCGTGGCTACAAGGTGCAGACGTGGGGCTTCGGGCGCAACGTGGGCTTTCGCAGCCGCCACGCGCAGGCGCTGGAGCAGAAGATTCGTTTTCTGCATCACGAGTCCGGGCGCAAGGTCAGCCTGGTGGGCTGGAGCCTGGGTGGTGTGTTCGCGCTCTACGGCGCACACCAGGCCAGCGAGTGCGTGCGCCAGGTCATCACGCTGGGCAGCCCGGTGAGCGTGGACGCTGAAGGCAGCCAGTCGCCAGCGATCGTGAAAGCCATGTACCGGCTGGTCGCGCACCCCATGGGCCCCACCGCACATGCGATGCAGCCGCGCGCGAAGAAAGTGCGCTTACGTCAGCCGTTAGCGCTGCCGATGAGCTGCCTGTATTCGCTGGGCGACGGCGTGGTGCCACCGCAAGAAGCCACCATCAACGGCGACCCTGCGATGCAGGAAAACATCCGCGTGCCCGGCAGCCACACCGGCCTGGGCTTCAACCCGCTGGTGCTGTACATCGTGGCCGACCGGCTGTCGCAACCCGAAGGCGCGTGGCAAGCCTTCAAGCCAACCGGGCTGCCCGGGGCGATTTACCGGATGACGACGATGACCGGCGCCTGGGCGCAGAAGCCGGCAGTGGCGGCGCCATGACAACGGACTCGGCGGCGGGCTCGGCGGCCGGCTTGGGTGCGGGTTTGGGTTTTTCGATCAGCGCCCACAGCTCCTGAAAACTGTCGCGCACGTCTTGCGCAAACTGTGCCGGGTCGGGCATGAGTTCACGGCACGACGTGGGCGAAATCACCATGCGCCCGTCGTAGCTGGTCACCGCAAAGACCAAGCCCATGCCGTCGGTGATGGGCAGGATGGCCGAGAAGTACGTCAGCCGCGCGCCACACAAGTACATCGCCTGCTCGGGCCCGGGCACGCTGGTGATGGTGCAGCTGGCCAGTGGCGTGCTGCGCCCGCGTGTGGCCTGCTCGCGGCCGATCATCTTGCTGGCAATGGCCAATGACGCGGCGGGCGAATGCCCCGTCAGCGCGCTCATCTCGCGTGCGCCCACCGCGCGCTGCACCACCGGCGAGGCCTGCGTTTGCAGGCAGATGGCCTGCAGGCGCTGGCGCGCGTCAGCCACATCGGTGGCCAGGCGCAAGTGGGCCCAGGCCAACTCGGTCTCTTTGTCCGCAGCGTCGGGCGCGGCGCGCAGGTACATCGGCGCCAAAGCGGTGAGGCTGTCGTCAGGCAACTCGTCGACACGCTGCAAATAGCGCCGCAGCGCGCCACTGCATACGGCCAGCACGACGTCGTTCACGGTCGCACCCGGCACCAGGCGGCGCAGTGCCTTGAACTCGCGCAGCAAGAAGCGTCGTGACTCGAACACGCGGTGCGGTGACACCGCCGCGTTAAAGCGCGTCTCGGGCTGCCCCAGTGGGTGCAAGGCCTGGCTGAACCAGGCGGCGGCCGCCGGTGCGAGCTGGCCCATGGCGTGCAGCACCGGCGCGGCTAAGCGCCAAGGTGAGCTGACACCGCGCATCAAGCCCTGGCGTAAGAGCTTGGCCTTGCGCGGCGCACGGCGCGGGAACCAGGGCGCCGGCGGCGGCGGCGCGCCAACGTCAGCCGCAGCCTCGTGCAGCAGCTCGGTGATTTCGCGCCCGAGGTCGAGGTCAACACCCGCCTGGTGTGTCTTCGTCAGGAGCGCAAAGCTGCCCGGCGGCAGCTCGGTGAAGCTGTCCAAGCCTTCGAGCACGTAGATTTCCCACAGCGGCCGGTCCAGATCGAGCGGGCGCGCGTGGATGCGCGAGACCTGGATACAGAACTGGCGCCAGTCGCCCGGTTTGGGCAGCGCGATGTGGCGCACGTGGTATTCGATGTCGAAGTTCTCGTCGTCGATCCAGTACGGGTGGTCCAGCTCCAGCGGCACGCGCTGCAGCTTGCGGCGAAACACCGGTGAGCGGTCAAGCCGGCTCTCAATATGCTTGAGCACGGTCTTGAAGCGCAGCGTGCCCCCAGGCACCGTGCTTTGGTCGTAGATGTGCAGCAGCGAGACGTTGGCGTTGGCGCGCTGCGTGGGGTCGTTGACGAGGTGGGCGTCTTCGGCGTCGAGCTGTTGCATCAGTTGGGGTCGCGTGGGGTTCACGTCGGGGTCGCGGAAGAGGTGCGGGGCGGGGCGGCGCGCGGGTGGCCGAGTATGCCGACGCACGGCCGCCGCCAAGCTCAGGTCTACCTAGGGTTTGCTCACCACTTCACTCATCTCGATGTGCAGCGCCTTGGCGCCCACCTCCACCACCGCGCTTTGCCCGGTGATGTCACCGGCCACGGGCATGGCCTGGCCGCTCTTGCTGATGCGGGCGATGACGATGACCTTGCTGAAGTTCGACAGCTTCATGGTCGGCGCCATGGCCAGGCTGTCGTCAAGCGTGAAGCTGATGGGCAGGTCCTTCACTTGGCGGCGCAGCACGGCCAGCGGCACGCGCGGGCCTTCCGAGGCGCGCGCGACGATGAAGACGGTGTCCTCGGGTGCGGCGCGCGCGGCGAACGCAGCGGCTAACGTCACTTTGCCACTGACACTGGCGGTGGACGCTACAGCAGCCTGCGCACCTGGCTGGGCCGGCACCGCAGCAGGCGCCTGCGCCGCTGCAGCCAGCGGCGCCAGGCCAGCGAGCTGGCGCGCCTCGGCCACGCTGGCGCGCACCTGGGCCGTGAACTCGCCTTCGGCCGGGCTGACCGCGAGCAGCTTTTCCCAGTACGCGATGGCGCCGGCGTAGTCGCTGCGCTCAAACGCCGCCGAGCCGGCCAGTGCCAGCGCTTTGCCATGGTTCGGGTCGAGCATCAGCGCGCGGCTCAGCAGCTTGGTCGGCTCACCGGCCAGCGTGCGGCCGTTCTTCATCGCCAGTGCGTCGGCGGCGTCGGCCAAGAGGCTGGCATCGTCGGGGCGCAGGACCAGCGCGCGCTGGTAGGCGGCTACGGCGTCAGCCGGCAGCCCGCGCACGAGTTGCACGCGGCCGAGCATGGCCCAGCCTTTCGCGTCCTCGGGCTCGGCTTTCAAACGCTGGGCGAGCTTCTCGACCATCGCCGCCAATTGCGCGGCGTCGGGCATGCCGCCACCCGCCGCTGCGCTTTCGCGCTCTTGGGCATGAGCTTTGGCCGCGCGCGTGTCGTAGTCGGGCGTGCCGGTGGTGGCGTAGCCGAGTGCTGCCACGCCGAGCACGGCCACCGTGATCAGCAGCACCAGGCGTGTGGAAGGCCGTACTGCGGCCTCACCCGGGGCTTCTTCAGCGGGCTTGTCTGCAACGGGCTTGTTCGCAGCGGGCTTGTTTGCAACGGACTTTGCGGCTTGCTTCTTCATCGTGGTGCGGGCAGGCTGTCTTCAGGATCGGCATCGAAAGCATCGGCGGCCATGCGGCTGCGACGGCGCAGCACCCACCACAGGGTGGCCACGCCACCGAGCAGCAGCGCAAACGGCCCCACCCACAAAAGCGCGGTGCTGGCCTTGACGGGCGGGCGGTAGAGCACAAAGTCGCCGTAGCGCGCCGTCATGTAGTCCAGGATCTCGCGCTGGCTCTTGCCCGCGCGCAGCATCTCGCGCACCTGGCCGCGCAGGTCCACGGCCAGGTCGGCGTGTGAGTCGGCAATGGTCTGGTTCTGGCACACCAGGCAGCGCAGCTCGGTGGCGATCGACATCACGCGCGCTTCGAGCACGGGGTCGGCGGCGGTGGGTTGGGCCTCAGCGGCTTGGGCGTGAATGGCCAGGCTCGCGAGGCTGCAAAGCAGTATCCATCGCAGGTAGCGCCACCGTGTCACTTGAATGTTATCCATTGAGTTGTTTGAGCACAGCTTCGACACGTTGCAGCGCCTCGGGCGTCAGCGGCCCGATGTGCTTGTGGCGAATGACGCCGGCCTTGTCGATAACGAAGGTTTCCGGCACGCCGTAGACGCCGTAGTCGATGCCCACGCGGCCGTCGGCGTCGACCATCGTCGCGGTGTAGGGGTCGCCAAGCTGATTCAGGAAACCCTGCGCGGGCCCAGCCTTGTCTTTGTAGTTCAGGCCGTAGATCGGTGCGAGCTGCTTGCGCGCGAGCTCGATCAACAGCGGGTGCTCGACGCGGCATGGCACGCACCACGAGGCCCAGACGTTGAGCACCCACGCGCGCCCGAGCATGTCGTCGTGCTTGATGACGGACGCCGCGTCACCCAGGCGCGGCAGCGCAAAGGCCGGCGCGGGCTTTCCAATCAAAGGTGAAGGCACCTCACGTGGGTTGAGGTCCAGGCCTTTGCCCAGGAACACCACCAACACGGCAAACAGCGCCAGCGGGATCAGGAAGCGCAGCAGCTTCATGTGGGCGCCAGCGCGGGGGCCGCTTGCTCACTGCGCTTGCTCACACGGTAGCGGCGGTCGGTGGCGGCCAGGAAGCCACCCAGCGCCATGACCACGCAGCCGCCCCAGATCCAGCCGATGAAGGGCTTGACGTAGACGCGCACCGTCCACGCGCCCACGCTCGCGTCACCCACCGGCTCGCCCAGCGACACGTACAAGTCGCCTGTGAGCCGCGTGCGGATGGCGGCTTCGGTCATGGGGTTTTGCTGCACGCGGTAGACGCGCTTTTCGGGCTTCATCTCGGCGAGTTTTTCGCCGCTGCGTGAGAGCTCGATCTGTCCCTGCGCCGCCTCGTAGTTGGGCCCTTGCAGCGCCTGCACGCCGCGGAAGGTGAAGGTGTATTCGCGTATTTCGGTGCTCTCGCCAGGCGCCATCTTCAGGTCACGCTCAACTTGAAAGGTATTCACCATCGTCACGCCGATGATGAAGACGGCGATGCCCAAGTGCGCCACCATCATGCCGACCATCGCGCGCGGGATCAGCCGCACACGCTGCCACCATGGCGCCGCGCCGTCACCGCGCGGCTTGGCGCGTTCGATGAAGTCGGTGGCCACCGAGGCCACGACCCAAAAAGCCATCAGCAGCCCCAAGGTGGACGCGAGGCCGATGCGCCCGGCCAGCCAGCCGCTGAGCACGGCCGCCACCACCGCCACGCCCGCCGCCCAGCGCAAGCGTTTGGCCAAGTCGGGCAGCGAGGCTTCTTTCCAGCGCGCGATGGGGCCGATGCCCATCAAGAACACCAGCGGCGCCATCAGCGGCGCGAAGACGGTGTCGAAGTACGGCGGGCCCACGGAGATCTTGCCCAGTGAGAGCGCGTCCAGCACCAGCGGGTACAGCGTGCCCAACATCACGGCCGCACAAGCCACCACCAGTAAAACGTTATTCGCCAGGAGCAGCGTCTCGCGCGAGAGCAGCGCAAAGCGCACGCCCATGCCGACCTTGGGCGCGCGCCAGGCGTAGAGCGCCAGCGTTGCGCCGATGACCAGCGTGAGAAAGGCGAGGATGAAGAGGCCACGGCGCGGGTCGGTCGCAAAGGCGTGCACAGACGACAGCACGCCCGAGCGCACGAGGAAGGTGCCCAAGAGCGAGAGCGAAAACGCCATGATGGCCAAGAGCACCGTCCACGACTTGAAGGCGCCGCGCTTTTCCGTCACCGCCAGCGAATGGATCAGCGCCGTGCCCACCAGCCAGGGCATGAAGGAGGCGTTTTCCACCGGGTCCCAGAACCACCAGCCGCCCCAGCCCAGCTCGTAGTAGGCCCACCAGCTGCCCAGCGCGATGCCCAGCGTCAGGAATATCCAGGCGGCCGTCGTCCACGGCCGTGTCAGCGCGCCCAGGTGGCGTCGAGCCGGCCGCTGATGAGTGCCGCCACGGCAAACGCAAAAGCCACCGAGAAGCCGACATAGCCCATGTACAGCATGGGCGGGTGAAAGATCATGCCGGGGTCTTGCAGCAGCGGGTTCAGGTCGCGGCCGTCGGCGGCGGCCGGCACCAGGCGGTCAAACGGATTCGAGGTCAACAAGGTGAAGAGCAGGAAGCCCACGCACAAAAGGCCCATCACAGCCAAGATGCGCGCCACCTCGCGCAGTGGCATGTGGCGGCTGAAGAGCGCCACCGCGGCCGTCCAGGTGGTCAGCATCAACATCCACAGCAGCATGGAGCCTTCATGCCCGCCCCACACGGCGGTGATGCGGTACTGCAGCGGCAAGGCGCTGTTGGAGTTGGACGCGACATACAGCACCGAAAAATCATGCTGCACGAAGGCCATGGTCAAGAAGCCGAAGGACAGGGCAACCAGACCAAAGAGCGACAGCGACAGCGGCCGCGCCAGCGCCATCCAGTCACCACGCCCGCGCGCCGCGCCGAGCATGGGCACGGTGCCCAGCACGACGGACACGGCGCAAGCCATCCAGAGCAGAAAGTGGCCGATCTCGGGAATCATTTGCCCGCCCCTTGCACCAGCGAACCGGCGATCTTCTCGTTGCTCTTGTGCGCTTGCTTCAGCGCCTCCGCGGCCTCGGGCGGCATGTAGTTTTCATCGTGTTTGGCCAGCACTTCTTTGGCGACAAACACGCCGCCTTTGAGCTGCCCTTGCGCGACCACGCCTTTGCCTTCTTTGAAGAGGTCGGGCAGGATGCCCACGTAGCTAACGGGCACGGTACGCGCCGTGTCGGTGACGATGAAGTTCACGGTGGTGCCTTCGCGTTTGACGGAACCCGTTTGCACCATGCCGCCGATGCGGAAGGTGCGCGCTTGCGGCGCCTCGTTCGCGGCCACCTGCGTGGGCGTATAGAAAAACACCAGGTTGCTCTGGAACGCGTTGAGCACCAGGGCCACCACAGCGCCGACGGCGAGCAAGCCGCCGACGGCGATCGACAAACGTAAGTGACGTGGTTTCATAAGCGCGTGTCCTGAGTTGAGTTCGCAGCGTCGCGCCGCGCGCGTTGATGGCGTTGCCGGGCCAGCCAAGGCTCGACGAGCAGGATCAGCGCCGCCATGCCAAACGACCCCCACACAAAAAGGCCATAACCGTCCATGGCCCAGAAGGCCTGTGCGCTGCCCCAGTTCATGGCGCGCCCTTCAACGTGGCCTGTACCCAGGCCGCGCCGGCTTCACGCTCCAGCACGATGGCGCGCGAACGCGTGAAGACCACGGCGAAGGCATAGAGCCAGAAGGCGATGGTCATGACCAGCATCGCCACCAACATGGGCTGCGCCATCTTCGGCGCCGTGCCCACATCGATGGTGGCACCCTGGTGCAGCGTATTCCACCAACGCACCGAAAAGTAAATGATGGGCACGTTGACCGAGCCCACCAGCGCCAGCAAGGCACCGGCCTTGTCACCCCGGCGCACATCGTCGATGGCACTCACCAGCGCCATATAGCCGAGGTAGAGAAAAAGCAGGATCAGTGTCGACGTGAGACGCGCGTCCCACACCCACCAGGTGCCCCACGTCGGGCGGCCCCAGAAGGCACCGGTCCACAGCGCCAGGAAGGCCATCAGCGCGCCGGTGGGGGCGATGGCGCGCGCCACCATCGAGGCCAGCCGCGCATTGAAAGCCCAGCCGATGACGGCCCAGAAGGCCATCACCAAATACAACATCATGGCCATCCACGCGGCAGGCACGTGGATGAAGATGATGCGGTAGGACTGGCCTTGCGTGGCGTCGGTGGGGGCCACAAAGAACCCGAGGTACAGCCCCCAGACCATTAGCGCCACCGTGGCCAGCCACAGCCACGGCAAGAGCGCACCGGTGAGTGCGTAGAAGCGTGACGGTGCCGCAAAGCTGTAGAGGCGCAGCGGCGCGGGTGCGGGCAAGGGTGCGGCCATAACTTCGATTATTCCGTGGCGATGCGCAAAGCCGCCGCCGTGGCCCATGGCCCCAGGCCGACGGTGGTGATGAGCAAGGCACCCAAGAGCGAAACATGACCACGCATCGACAAGCCCGCCTCCACGGCGCCCACGGCGCCAATGCCGAAGATGATGGCCGGTATGCACAGCGGCAGGATGATGATGATCAAAAGAACGCCAGCACTTCGCAGCCCCAAGGTCAGGGCGGCCCCCAGGGCGCCGAGCACGCTGAGGATGGGCGTGCCCAGTAGAAGGGTCAACATGAGGGCCGCGATGGTGTTGCCGTGCATGTCAAAGAGCAGGCCAAAAAGTGGCGCGGCCAGGATCAGCGGCACACCCGTCAAGAGCCAGTGCGCCAGCGCCTTGGCCGCCGCCAACGCCGCCGGTGACTGGCCAGACAGCAGCATCTGCTCCAGCGAGCCGTCGGCGTAGTCGCTGGCATAGAGCTGGCTCACCGAGAGCATGGCCGCGAGCAAGGCGCAGACCCAGATCACGCCGGGCGCGATGAGCCGCAGCGTGTCGCGCTCAGGCCCCACGCCGAACGGGAAGAGCGACACCGCGACTGTGAAGAAGGCCAACGGCAGCAGCGCATCCACGCGTCGGCGTGCGGCCAGGCGCAGGTCGCGGGCGACCACGGCGGTGAAGATGCCGCTCATGCCACTCACGCAAGCTCGCCCGGCAGATGCAGCTCGGTAGGTGCGGGCGTGGCAATCGTCAGCGGCAGATGGCTGGTCAGCAGCACGATGCCGCCGCTGTGCGCGTGGGCCGAGAGCAGTGCATCGACGATGGCGCAGCCCGCAGCATCAAGCGCGTCATAAGGCTCGTCGAGCAGCCAGAGCGCCTTGCGTGGTGCCAGCGCCAGCCGCGCCAGCGCCACACGCCGGCGCTGGCCTTGCGACAGCGTGCGCACAGGCGCATGGCTGCGGCTGGCCATGTCCAGCGTTTGCAAGGCGTTTTGAATCGACGCGGCGTCATCGGCCTGGCCATGCAAGCGCGCCAGAAAGGCCAGCGACTCGGCCGCGCTAAGGTCTTCTTTGAGCGCGTTGGCGTGAGCCAGGTACAGCAACTGTTGCGCGAAGGCGGGGTCAAGGTGCGACAGCTTCTCGCCACCCCAGTGGATGGCCCCGGCCTCAGGTGCGGCCAGCCCTGCCACCAAACGCAACAAGCTGGTCTTGCCGCGGCCGTTGCTGCCGCGCACCCAGGTGATATGGCCGGGCGCGATGTCGAAGTCCAGGCCGCTGAACAGCATGCGGTCGCCGCGGCGACAAGCGAGCGTTCGGGCGCTGAGGGGGGCGGTCGCGGCAACGCTCATCGCCGTCATTGTGAAGGCCGCTGCGGGCAGCCCCCTGCGTTGCCTTGCGTGGATCAAGCACGGCGCGCCAGCGCGTCGTCTCACAGGCTCTCAGCGGTAGAAGGCCTGCACCCTGCCCTTCAAGGTGATGAGCAGCGGCTGGCCCTTGCGGTCCAACGTCTTGCCGGCGGGCACTTTGATCCAGCCACCGCTGATGCAGTACTCATGCACATCGCTGCGCTCGTGCTCGTTGAAGCGGATGCCCACCTCGTGTTCAAACACGGCCGCGACGTGATGCGGGCTGCCAGGGTCGGTGGACAGGCGGTCGGGCAAGTCGGGGCGGGCGATGTCGGTCATGGGGGGGTAGGTTGTGGGTCGTGGGTCAAAGCGTCAGCGGTGGGCGCCGGCCATTGTCACCCCCCCCCGCACTCAGTACGTCACTCAGAACGAGTACTGCAAGCTCGCCGCATAGCTGCGCCGATACTTCAGCCTGGCCGCTGGGCGGCTGGACGTGCAGCCGGTGCGCTTGGTGCCGCCACTGCACACACCCTGGCGTTGAAATCCTCAAGGAGCGTGTGATGAAGCGATGGTTCCTGGGCTTGGTATTGGCCACCTGTGCGGCCCAAGGGGTGCACGCTCAAGGCAAGCCCTTGCGCGTCGGCGTGGAAGGCGCGTACCCGCCGTTTTCGGAGATCGGCACCGACGGCAAGCTCAAGGGCTTTGACATCGACATTGCTAGCGCGGTGTGTGAGCGCATGAAGCGCAGTTGCGTGCTGGTGCAGGCTGAGTTCGACGCCATGATCCCGGCACTACGGGCGAAGAAGTTCGACGCCATCGTGGCCTCGATGTCGATCACGCCCGAGCGCCAGAAGTCGGTCGATTTCAGCGACAAGTACTACCACACGCCGGCGCGCCTGGTGGCGCGCAACGGGGCCTTGATGGAGGTCACTGCCGCCAGCATGAAGGGCAAGAAGATCGGCGTGCAGCGTTCCACCACCCACGACCGCTTTGCCACGGCCACCTTCAAACAAAGCGAGATCGTGCGCTACGCCAAACAAGATGAAGTCTTTCTCGACCTCGCCAGCGGCCGCGTCGACGCCACCTTGGTGGACACGGTCGCCGCCGATGTCGGCTTCTTGAAAACACCCGCCGGCAAGGGCTACGCTTTTGTCGGCCCGGTCTACAGCGACCCCGCGTTTTTCGGCGTCGGCGCCGGCATTGCGGTGCGCAAAGGTGACGCTGCCTTGCGTGGCGACATCAACGCTGCGCTGGCGGCGATGCTGGCCGACGGCAGCTACAAAAAAATGGCCGCCAAGTACTTCGACTTCGACGTCTATGGCGCGCCGATCAAGCGGTGAGCGCGCTGGCGCCTGAGCCAGCACACGCCCACGCCTAACGCCCATGTTGTACGGCTACGGAGCGGCCATCCTTGAAGGGCTGGCGTCCACCCTGGCGGTGGCCGCCAGCTCGCTGACTATTGCCTGCGCCTTCGGCCTGCTTGGCGCCGTCGCCAAGCTCTCCAAGTCGCGCGCCGCGCGCTGGGCGGCCGAGGTCTACACCACGCTCATACGCGGCCTGCCCGAGCTGGTGCTGATGCTCTTCGTCTTCTACGGCGGCCAGATCCTGCTCAATGCGCTGGCCGAAGCGCAAGGCTGGGGCACCATCGACGTGCCGCCCTTTGCCGCCGGCGTGTTGACCATCGGCTTCATCTTCGGCGCCTACCTCACCGAGACGTTTCGCGGCGCCATCCTGGCCATCCCCAAAGGCCAGATCGAAGCCGGCCACGCCTTTGGGCTGACACGCACGCAGGTGTGGCGGCGCATCGTGCTGCCGCAGATGGTGCGACACGCCATTCCCGGCTTTGCCAACAACTGGCTGGTGATGGTCAAAGCCACGGCGCTGGTGTCGATCATTGGGCTGGACGACATGGTGCATCGCGCCAACATGGCGGCGTCGGCAACGCGTGAGCCGTTCACGTTCTTTGCAGCCATCGCCCTGCTCTACCTGGCGATCACCACGGTGTCGATCCTGGCCTTGGCGCGGCTTGAAAAGCGCTACTCATTGGGCGTCAAAGAGGTGAGTTTCTGATGCTCGACTGGGATGTCATCCGCGCGGCCGTGCCCGAGTTCGGCCACGGGCTGCGCGTGTGCCTGACGCTGCTCTTTATCAGCGTTAGCACAGGCTTCGTGCTGTCAATTCCGCTGGCGGTGGCGCGCGTCTCCAGCCAGGCCTGGGTTGCCAAGCCCGTGTGGCTTTTCACCTATGTCGTGCGCGGCACGCCGCTCTTGGTGCAGATGTTTCTCATCTACTACGGCCTGGCGCAGTTTGAAGCGGTACGCGCCAGCCCGCTGTGGTTCCTGTTTAAGGAAGCCTGGTTCTGCGCCTGGCTGGCGTTTGCCATCAACACCACCGCCTACACCACCGAGATCTTTGCCGGCGCGCTGCGGGCCACACCTGCGGGCGAGATTGAGGCGGCGCGCGCCTACGGCCTGCACGGCTTCAAGCTCTACCGCCGCATCCTGCTGCCCAGCGCCTTGCGCCGCGCGCTGCCGCAGTACAGCAACGAAGTCATCGGCATGATGCACGCGACCTCCATTGCCAGCACGGTGACGCTGGTCGATGTCACCCGCGTCGCACGAGACATCTACGCCAACCACTTGCTGCCGGTCGAAGCCTTCGGCATGGCGGCCATCATCTACTTCACGCTCACCTTCTCGATGGTGGGTGGATTCAAGGCGCTGGAGCATCGCTTCCTGGGCCATTTGCGCAGTGAGCGGCCGGGCCACACCGAGCCACGTAGGGCCTGACGCCGCCATGCAAACCATACACATCGACCTCATGCCCGGCACGCCCGGCGCGCGCACGACGCTGACCTTGTTGCGCTTCGGCGCAGACCATGGCGGCCCGAAGGCGACGATCCAGTCCCGCCGACGCTGGCGGCCAA
>JANOJR010000208.1:0-2473 GCA_031418855.1 Rubrivivax sp. | reverse complement strand
CGGCGGTCGGGTTGCAGGCGCCGGCGCAGGTCGTCCCAGCCGTCCACCGCGTGCACAGCTTCGTGGTGGATGATCTTTTCCAGCAGCTGCGCGGGCGAGTTCCAGTCCACGCGCTGCATCTTCAGGAAGCCCGGGTTGAACCACGACGACAAGAGGTGCAGCAGGTCGTGTTCGATGGCCAACAACTCGGGCTGCTTGGGCAGCCGCGCAAAGAGCTCGCGGCGCAGGCGCAGGAGCGCCGCGGTGCCGCCGGGTGCGCGGTTCAGGCGGCGAAAGAGCTCCTGGCGCGGCGGCTCCACGGCTTGCGTCAGCGCGATCAAGCTCGCGGCACCGGGGCCGTCGGCATAGGCTTTGGCCAGCTGCAACACGGTCTTGGGGTCGGGGCTGAGCTCGCTGGCGAGGTAGGCGAAGAAGCCGTCCAGCGGCTCGTCGTCCAGCTCCTCCAGGCGTTCCACGACATCGTGCGCGATGTGCATGCCGTTCATCTCGCCGCTTTGGCTCAGCAGCTGCTTGCAGCCTTTGATGACGGTGCGCAGGGCGCGCCAGGCACGCTGACGCAGCGCGGCGGCGCGGAGTTCATCGAGCATGGGGGTGGTCGCAATGAGCGTGGCGTGGGCGCATCGGCGCAGCATACCCACGCGCCCAGGCCGGCACACTTGTGAAGAACGCTAACGCTGGCCGTCAGCGTGTCGCAGGCGCCACGGCGGCCGCACCCAGCGCCCATCCCGTGGGGCAGACTTCAGCAACCCCACCGCAAGGAGGCTTATGAAATCCCCCATCGTTTTGGTTCACGGCGCCTGGGGCGGCGCCTGGATTTGGCGCCGCGTGCTGGCCCCGCTGCGCGCGGCCGGACACGAAGTGCATGCCGTCACGCTGACGGGCGACGGCGAGCGTGCACACCTGTTGGCGCCAACCATCACCCTGCGCACGCACATCGACGACGTGCTGGGTCTGGTGCGCAGTGAAGAGCTGCGCAGCGTCGTGCTGGTGGGCCACAGCTACGGCGGCCTGGTCATCACCGGCGTGGCTGACGCACTGCTGGCGCAGGGCGATGGCCTGCTGCGTGGGCTGGCTTTTGTGGACGCCCAGGTGCCCCTGCCGGGTGAGAGCTGGAGCAGTCTGCACAGCGCCGAGACGGCCGCGCAGCGCACGGCCACGGCGGCCCAGCACGGTGGCGCTTTGCCTGCACCCGACCCGCTGGACTTTGGCGTCACGGGAGCTGAGCGCGACTGGCTGCTGCGCCGCCAGGTGCCGCACCCCTTTGGCCCTTACCGCGAGGCACTGCCCTACGACGCTGCGCGCCTGGCCCGCGTGCCGCGTCACTACCTGGCCTGCACCGTGCCGCCGCTGGAGACCGTGTTGCCGCACCACGCACGTGTGCGTGCCTTGGCGGATGACGCACGCGTGCGCGCCATGGCGGGTTGGCGGTATGACGAGTTGGCCACCGGGCATTGCCCCATGGTCACGGCGCCAGAGGCCTTGGTGGCCTGGTTGTTGGCGGCCAGCGCGCAGGCTCACCCCACAGCAGGTGGCGCCGCATGACGGCGCCGATGCGCTTTCTGGTCACCGGTGCCGGCAGCGGCATCGGGCTGGCCATCACGCAAGCACTGGTGGGCCTGGGTCACCACGTGTACGCCGGCGCGCGACGCGACGATGACCTGGACATGCTGAGCCGCCTGGACCACGTAACGCCGCTGCGCTTGGACGTTAGCGATGCTACCGACGTGGCCGTCGCTGCCGCGCGTGTGGCGGCTGAGGGCGGTCTGAGCGGTCTTGTGCACAACGCTGGCATCGGCGAGCTCGGCCACCTGCTGGCGTGGAGCGACGCCGACCTGCTGCGCATCTTCGAGGCCAACGTCTTCGGCCCCATTCGCCTGACGCGTGCGCTGATGCAAGCCCTGCTGCAAGCCCACGGCCGCGTCGTGTGCATCGGCTCGCAAGGTGGCTCAATCACGCAGCCGCTGTTTGGGCCCAACACGATGACCAAGTTTGCGCTTGAGGCCTTTGCCGATTGTTTGCGCCAGGAGATGGCGCCCCACGGCGTGGCGGTGAGCATCGTGCAGCCGGGAGGTGTTCGCACGCGCATCGGAGCGACGGCGAGCGCGGCCAACGAAGCACGGCTGCGCGCCACGCCCGCGCCGTTTGACGTGCAGGCCCGGGAGATCCTGGCGCACTGGAGCGCGGCGCCGGCCGCCTCATCGGCTGCCACACCCGCCAATGCCCCCGAGCCCCCTGAGTCAGCCACCCAGCGCCGCCCCGCCGCACCCGAAGCGGTGGCCAAGGTCGTGTTGCAGGCCTTGCTAGACCCCGCACCGCATGCACGTTATCTTTTTGGCACACGCTGGGAAGGTGAACGCGTGCTGCGCACGCTGGCCGAGCGCCTGGTCGACGCCGCCACCAGCCCGTCGCAACAACTCACGCGCGATGAGATCGTGGCCTGGATCGACGCCGAGCTGGCCTTGCGCGCAGGGCG
>JANOJR010000207.1:0-1505 GCA_031418855.1 Rubrivivax sp. | reverse complement strand
GACGGGCTCCAGGCCCACTTCCTTGAAGGTCGGCACATTAGGCAGCTGCGCCAGGCGCTGCGGCGCCGAGACGACGATGGCGATCAGGCGGCCGTCTTTGATGAAGGGCAAGGCCGAGGGCAGGTTGTCGAAGATCACAGGCACCTGGCCGGCCACGGTGTCGTTCAGCGCGGGGCCTGCGCCGCGGTAGGGGATGTGCGTCATGAAGACACCCGCCAGGCTCTTGAAGAGCTCCGTCTGCAAGTGCCCGATGCCGCCCGTGCCCGAGCTCGCGTAGCTGTGTTTGCCCGGGTTCTTCTTCAGCTCGGCGATGAAACCTTTGTAGTCGCGCGCCGGGAACGAGGGGTGCACGGCGATGACGTTGGGCGTGGCCGCGATGTTGATGATGGGCGTGAAGTCGACGAGCGGGTTGTAGCCAATCTTCGCGTTGATGGCGGGGTTGGCGGCGGTGGTCGAGACGGTGGCCATGCCCAGCACATGGCCGTCGGCATTGGCCTTGATGACTTCGAGCGCGCCGACCGAGCCGCCGCCACCGGCCTTGTTCTCCACCAGCACTTGCTGTCCGAGTGTGGCGCCCATGCGCTCGCTGACGATGCGTGCCACGATGTCGGTGGTGCCACCCGGGGCGAAGGGCACGATCAAACGCACGGGCTTGGTCGGGTAGCTCTGCGCCAGGGCCGCCAGCGGTGTGGCCAGCGTGGCGGCGATCAAGGCGAGGTTCAAGGCAATTCGGGTCATGGCAGGCGGGCTCCGCGAGGTGGCTGGTGAGGGTGGATTCGGGCGGCGCGCATTGTCGCCGTCAGGGCCGAGACTTAAGAAGCCGGCCCGCCCAATAGCCCCGTTTTCAGTTCGGGATCGACGGGCTTGTCGCCGATGAAGATCTTCAACAGCGCCGTGAAGAAGTCTTCGCCGGGAATCGGTGCGCCCTTGGCCACGCCGTTGAGGCTGAAGTGCATGCCGCTGCCGGGCACCCAGTCGAGGTCAACAACGTCGCCTTTGTGCACGGTGCCGATGGTCTGCACGCGCTGCTCGAAGGTGGCCATGCGTTCGCGCAGGCCGGGAAGTTCGCTCTGCGCGGCGTTGCGCGTGATGCCGTTATCGATGGCCTTGGTGAATTCCACCGCAGGCACTTCCAGCAGCATGCGGATCTGCAAACGCTTGGGGCCTGCGGCGGCGATGGCTTGCGCCGCGCTGCTGGCCTTGCTGCTGAGGTACAGGCCGGCCGCGTAGCCCTTGATCCAGGCCACGGCGCGCAGGCCCACGCCGTTGAGGCGCAAGTCGCTGTCGGCCACGCGCAGTTGCGACAGGAAGGTTTGGCCTTCGAGTTTGATTTGCGCCGTGGCGGGGCCGTGCAGCAGTACGGAGGCCGTCAAGACAAGGAGCAGGCGGCGCAGCAAGGTCGAAGGCATGTGGGGCGCTCAGGGTGTGGAAGCAGCGGGCACAACGCCGCTCGCCAAGCTTTCGCCGACAGCCACGCTGCGCTGCGCCAAGGCCCAGTCGATGTG
>JANOJR010000206.1:0-7281 GCA_031418855.1 Rubrivivax sp. | reverse complement strand
CTGGGTGGCGACGGCAAAGGCCAGGACTTCACGCCGCTGCGCGCTCCTTTGCAACGTTATGCACGCGCCGTGGCCTTGATCGGCCGTGACGCGGCAGCACTCGCCAGCGTGGCCGCAGAAGCCGGCGTGGCCCACGCCACCCACGCCACGCTCGAAGCCGCCGTGGCCTGGTGCTTCACGCTGGCCCACAGTGGTGACGTGGTGCTGCTCAGCCCGGCTTGCGCAAGCCTGGACATGTTTCGCAACTACGCTCACCGCGCTGAAGTTTTTGTCGACGCCGTGCGTGTGCTGGCGCTTGAACGTGGGGAGGTGGCGGCATGAGCGGCGAGGGTCTCCCGAGCGCGAATTCCCGCTTGGCGGGAACGCGCGCAGCGCGAAGGGTGCACCCATGAGCGTTGTCGACGCTCTGGGCTTGGGCGCTTGGCGCGAACGGCTGATCGCGCGGCGCGAGCAGGTCGGCCCGCTGCCCGTGCGCGACCGCATCGACCTACACGCCGACCGCCCTTCGCGCGTGGTGGCCTTCGACCAAACCTTGGTGGCGGTGGTCGTGGCGTTGCTGGCCTTTGGCCTGGTGATGGTGTTCTCGGCCTCGGTGGCTTTGCCCGACAACCCCAAGTTCGCCAACTACACGCAGGGCCACTTCCTGCAACGCCACGCCCTGTCGCTGGCCATTGCGCTGGTCACCGCGCTGGCGGTGGTGCAGGTGCCCATCAATTTTTGGGAGAAGACCGCACCGCTGATCTTTGTCATCTCACTTGCTTTGTTAGTCATCGTGCTCTTGCCCTTTGTGGGCAAGGTCGTGAACTTCTCGCGGCGCTGGATCCCCCTGGGCGTGATGAACTTCCAGCCGTCTGAACTGGCCAAGCTGGCCATCGCCATGTACGCCGCCAGCTACATGGTGCGCAAGATGGATGTCAAAGAGCACTTCATGCGCGCCGTGTGGCCGATGGCGGTGTCGCTCACGGTGGTGGCCGCACTTTTGCTGCGCCAGCCCGACATGGGCGCTTTCATCGTCATCGCCACCATCGCCATGGGCATCCTTTTCCTGGGCGGCGTGAACGGGCGCATGTTCGTCTTGAGCGCCTCGCTTTTAGTCGCCACCTTCGCCCTCATCATCGCCTTCGATGATCTGCGCCGGGAGCGCATCTTTGCCTACCTCGACCCCTGGAACGCCAAGTACGCGCAGGGCAAGGCCTACCAGTTGACGCACTCGCTGATCGCCTTCGGCCGCGGCGAAATCTTCGGCCAGGGCCTGGGCGCGAGTGTTGAAAAACTGCATTACCTGCCCGAAGCGCACACCGACTTTTTGCTCGCGGTGATCGGCGAGGAACTCGGCTTCATCGGTGTGGCCACGGTCATCGTGCTCTTCTTCTGGCTGACACGGCGCATCTTCGTCATCGGCCGCCAGGCGGTGACGCTGGACCGTGTGTTCGCTGGGTTGATGACCCAGGGCATAGGCATCTGGATCGGCGCGCAGGCCTTCATCAACATGGGCGTGAACCTGGGTGTGCTGCCGACCAAGGGGCTGACGCTGCCCTTGATGAGCTACGGCGGGTCGGCGATTTTGATGAACCTGGTGGCGCTTGCTTTGGTTGTTAGGGTGGACATCGAAAACAGATCGCTCATGCGCGGAGGCCGCGCTTGAATCACCTCGTCATCATGGCCGCAGGCACGGGGGGCCACGTCATCCCGGGCTTGGCGGTGGCGCGAGAAATGCAGCGCCGCGGCTGGAGCGTGAGCTGGCTGGGTACCACCCACGGCATGGAGAACAAGCTTGTGCCGCCCGAGTCTGAGAGCGGCATACCGATGGACCGCATCGGCTTCAGCGGCTTGCGTGGCAAGGGCCTCGTGCACGCCGCCAGCGGTGGCCTGCGCTTGCTCAAGGCCTTCTGGGACTGCCTGCGCATCCTGCGCCGGCGCAGCGCGCGCGCCGTGCTGGGCATGGGCGGCTACGTCTGTTTCCCCGGCGGCTTGATGGCGTCGCTGTTGTCGCGCCCGCTGGTGCTTGTCAACGCCGACGCCGCACTGCTCTTGAGCAACAAGGCACTGCTGCCCGTGGCCGACCGCGTGTGCTTCGGGTTTGAGGGCGAGGCCGCAGCGCGCGCCAAACAAGGCGTCGTCACCGGCAACCCGGTGCGTGCCGAGGTCGAAGCCATCGCCCCACCGTTTGAGCGTTATGCCTCACGCAGCGGCGCGCTGCGGCTGCTGGTGGTGGGCGGCAGTTTGGGTGCGCAGGTGCTCAACGAGGTCGTGCCGCAAGCCCTGGCCTTGCTGCCCGCCGCACAGCGCCCCGGCGTCGTACATCAAAGCGGCGAAGCCCATGCCGCCACCGTGCGGGCGGCCTACGCGGCTGCGGCGGTGGAGGTCGAGGTGCGGCCCTTCATTGACGACATGCCGCTGCTGCTGGCCGAGTGCGACTTGATGATCTGCCGCGCGGGCGCCATCACCGTGAGCGAGCTGTGCGCTGCCGGCGTGCCGGCGATCCTGGTGCCGCTGGTCATCAGCACCACGGCGCATCAACGCGACAACGCCGCCTTCATGGCCAGTCATGGCGCGGCCGTGCATGTGCCGCAGGCCGAGCTAACGGCCGAAGCACTGGCCAAGCTGCTGGCCGGGCTTGAGCGCCCCGCATTGCTGGCGATGGCGACCAAGGCCCGTGCACTGGCGCGTCCGCAAGCCGCCGCACGCGTGGCGGACCAGATCGAGGCGTTGGTCGCATGAAGCACGCCTTGAAGCACATCCACTTCGTCGGCATCGGCGGCTCAGGCATGTGCGGCATCGCTGAAATCCTGCATGGGCTGGGTTACACCATCTCGGGCTCCGATGCTGCCAGCAGCGACGCCACCCAGCGCCTGCAAAGCCTGGGCGTGGTGGTGCACCTGGGCCATGCCTCAGCGAACGTGGCAGGCGCCGACGCGGTGGTCAGCTCCACCGCCATCCAGCAAGACAACCCCGAGCTCGCCGCCGCGCGTGCACGCGGCGTCCCCGTCGTGCCGCGAGCGCTGATGCTGTCGGAGCTGATGCGCGTCAAGCGTGGCATTGCCGTCGCGGGCACACACGGCAAGACAACGACGAGCTCGCTCGTGGCCAGCGTGCTGATGGAAGCCGGCGTCGACCCAAGCTTCGTCATCGGCGGCAAGCTGCAAAGCGCGGGTGCGAATTCGCGCCTCGGGCTGGGCGATTTCATCGTCGTCGAGGCCGACGAGAGCGACGCCTCGTTCCTGCACCTGGCACCCGTGTTGTCGGTGGTGACCAACATCGACGCCGACCATATGGCCACCTATGGCCACGACATGGCACGCCTGGACGCCGCCTTTCTCGACTTCCTGCACCGCCTGCCGTTCTACGGCGCGGCCATCGTCTGCATGGATGACGCCGGCGTGCGCCGCGTCGCCACCCACGTGCAGCGTCCGGTGCTGAGCTACGGCCTCAGCGAGGGTGTGGCCTGGCGCGCCGTGGACGTGCAGGCGCTGCCCTGCGGCCAGATGCGCTTCACGGCGCAGCGTGGCGCACAGCTGCCCGACCTGCCCATCACGCTGAACCTGGCAGGGGTGCATAACGTTCGAAATGCGCTGGCAGCGATTGCCGTGGCTGATGAGCTGGAGCTGCCCGCCGAGGCCACCGCGCGCGCGCTGGCCAACTTCGGCGGCGTGGGCCGGCGCTTCCAGCGCTGTGGCGAGCTGAACGCGCAAGGCGGTGGCCACTTCACCTTGATCGATGACTACGGCCACCACCCGGTGGAGCTGGCCGCCGTGCTTGACGCGGCACGCGGCGCCTTCCCGGGCCGGCGCATCGTGCTGGCCTTTCAGCCGCACCGCTACACCCGCACGCGCGACTGCTTTGCCGCTTTTGTCGATGTCCTGCAGAAGGCCGATCTGCTGCTGCTGGCCCCTGTGTATGCGGCGGGCGAAACACCGATTGCCGGCGCTGACGCCGCCGCACTCGCTGAAGCCGTCGCTAACGCCATTGCTACGCGCCAAGTGCAGCTGGCGGCGTCGCTGCCAGCGTTGGCCGACGCCCTGGCCACGCAGGCGCGTGATGGCGACGTGGTGCTGAGCATGGGCGCGGGCTCCATCAGCACCATGCCGGCCATGCTGCGCGAACGCTGTGGGGGTTTGCCATGAGCATCGACGTGCACGCCCTGGGTAAAACGGCGGTGCTGATGGGCGGCGAAGGTGCCGAACGCGAGGTCTCGTTGATGTCGGGCGCAGGCGTGCTCGCGGCGCTGCGCAGCCAAGGCGTCGACGCGCACCCCTTCGACCCCGCCGAGCGCGACCTGCAAGCGCTGAAGCACGAAGGATTCGCGCGCGCCTTCATCGCGCTGCACGGCCGCCACGGCGAAGATGGCACGGTGCAGGGTGCGCTCGAACTCTTGCGGGTCCCCTACACCGGCTCGGGAGTGATGGCCAGCGCGATTGCCATGGACAAGGTAATGACCAAACGCGTGTGGCTGGCCGAAGGCCTGCCCACACCACGCTGGCGCTGGCTGGCGCCGCACCAGCAAACACACGGCGAGATCATCCGCGTGCCCGACGAGCTGGGCCTGCCGCTCATCGTCAAGCCGCCGCGCGAAGGCTCCAGCAACGGTGTCAGCAAGGTGCTGGGCTATTCGCAGATGCAAGACGCCGTGGCGCTGTGCACGCGCTTTGACGCCGACGTGTTGTGCGAAGAGTTCATTGACGGCATTGAGCTCACCTGCCCCGTGCTGGGCACGGGTGAAAGCGCGCGTGCGCTGCCCGTGGTGCGCATCGACGCACCCGGCGGCAACTACGACTTCGAGCACAAGTACTACTCTGAAGATACGGGCTACCGCTGCCCGAGTGGTTTGACGGCTAACGTGGAAGAAGAGGTGCAGCGCCTGACACTCGCCGCCTATCGCGTGCTGGGCTGCCGAGGCTGGGGCCGGGCTGACTTGATGCAGCGTGCCAGCGACGGCAAGCTCTTCTTGCTGGAGATGAACACCAGCCCGGGCATGACCGGCCATTCGCTGGTGCCCATGTCGGCGCGCGCCGCTGGCATCAGCTACGAGGCGCTGTGTGTGCAGCTGCTGGCCAGCGCCACGCTGGACCACCCCGAAGCGCTGCCCAGCCGGCTATGAGCACGATGACCCGCGGCACCCACAGCCCCCTGCCGGCCGCGGCGTTTTCGCTGCCCATGGACGTGCGCGTGATGAACGTGATCGCGATCGCGGTCTACGTCGGTACGCTGTTAGCACTGCTGGCGGCCGGCGCGCTGTGGCTCACGCGCTCGCCCTGGTTTGCCATCCGCTCGATCCAGCTCGAAGGTGAACTCACGCGCAACAGCATCAACACCATCCGCGCCAACGCCATGCCGGGCTTGCAGGGCAACTTCTTCAGCGTGGATTTGCCGCGATCCCGCGCTGCCTTCGAGGCCGTGCCCTGGGTGCGCCAGGCGGTGGTGCGGCGCATCTGGCCCGACCGCCTGGCGGTGCAATTGCAAGAACACCGCGCAGCGGCGCTGTGGCAGGGCGACGACCGTGGCGACCGCCTCGTGAACCAGCAGGGTGAAGTCTTCGAGGCCAACCTCGGCGACGTGGAAGACGACGGCCTGCCGATCTTCAGCGGCCCTGAGGGCAGTGCGGCCGCCATACTGGCCCTGTATCAAAAACTAACGCCCATCTTGAGCGCAGCGTTGGGCGAGCTCGACAGCCTCACGCTGTCCAGCCGCGGCTCCTGGCGCGTGGTGCTGGAAAGCGGCGCCACGCTCGAGCTTGGGCGCGGCAGTGAAGCCGAGGTGACGGCGCGCACGGCGCGATTCGTCAGCACACTGGCCGACGTCAACACCAAATTCGGCAAGGCACTTGAATACGCCGACCTGCGCCACACCGACGGTTATGCGGTGCGGCTGCGCGGTGTGACCACGGGCGCCCAAGCGCCCAAGAAGAAATAAGGACGAAGCGAGATGGCCAAGGAATACAAGGACCTGGTCTTCGGCCTGGACATCGGCACCGCCAAGGTGATGGTCGTGGCGGCCGAGGTGCTGGCCGACGGCAGCCTGCGTGTGGCGGGCCTCGGCGTGGCCTCCACCCACGGCTTGAAGCGCGGCGTGGTGGTCAACATCGACGCCACCGTGCAGAGCATCCAGCAGGCCTTGAAAGAAGCCGAGATGATGGCCGCCTGCAAGATCGACCGCGTCTACACCGGCATCACCGGCAGCCATATCCGCGGCCAGAACAGCACCGGCATGGTCATCGTGCGCGACAACCGCGAGGTCACGCCGGTGGACGTGGCGCGGGTGGTGGAGACGGCCAAGGCCATCAACATCCCCGGCGACCAGCGGCTGCTCTTGGTCGAGCCGCAGGAATTCATCATCGACGGGCATGAAGTCAAAGAGCCCGTGGGCATGAGCGGCAGCCGCCTCGAAGTCAAAGTCCACATCGTCACCGGCGCGCAGAGTGCGGCCGAGAACATCGTCAAGTGCGTGCGCCGCTGCGGGCTGGAAGTCGAGCGCCTGGTGCTCAACCCGAGTGCGTCGAGCGCGGCCGTGCTCACCGACGACGAGAAGAGCCTCGGTGTGGCGCTGGTGGACATCGGCGCGGGCACCACCGACGTGCAGATTTACACCGACGGCTCGGTGCGCCACACGGCGGTGATCCCCATCGCAGGAGACTTGATCACCAGCGACATCGCCATGGCCTTGCGCACGCCGACCAAAGACGCTGAAGAGATCAAGGTCGAGTACGGCGTGGCCAAGCAGCTGCTGGCCGACCCCTCGCAACAGGTGGAAGTGCCGGGCCTGGGGGACCGCACACCTCGGTTGTTATCACGCCAGGCGCTGGCCGGTGTCATCGAGCCGC
Organism: Rubrivivax sp.; assembly: GCA_031418855.1. Taxonomy (GTDB): domain Bacteria; phylum Pseudomonadota; class Gammaproteobacteria; order Burkholderiales; family Burkholderiaceae_C; genus Rubrivivax. Next base: position 464 of record JANOJR010000206.1, on the reverse strand, counting down.
GTGTCGAAGAAATCTACTCGCTGGTCTTGCAGGTCATCCGCGAGAGCGGCTATGAAGAGCTGCTCTCCAGCGGCATCGTCATCACCGGCGGCTCGGCGGTGATGCCGGGGATGGTGGAGCTGGGCGAAGACATCTTCCTGAAGCCGGTGCGCAAGGGCACGCCCCTGTACCGCGCGGCTTTGTCGGACATGGTGGCCAGCCCGCGTGCGGCCACGGTGATGGGTTTGCTTGAAGAGGCAAAGCTTGCGCGTGCGCGCGGGCAAAAGGCGGCGTTGCAGGCCGGCTCGGTGAAGACCGTGCTGGGGCGCGCCAAGGATTGGTTTTTAGGCAATTTTTAGAAGCACGTTTCGAGACCGACTTTCCATTTTCATGAAGAAGCCCAGGACCCATCACGAGGCTTCGCTTTCTCTCTCTTGTTCGGCAACTGCAACTCACTAGCTAGGAGGCTCACATGCCCATCGAAA
>JANOJR010000205.1:0-2515 GCA_031418855.1 Rubrivivax sp. | reverse complement strand
CGGATGACGCGGGTCCAGGCCTTGCCGCGCTTTTCGTCCTGGCGGCCTTTGCGGTGCTGGATGTTGGCCCACTTGGAATGACCGGCCATGAGATGCCTTGCTCCTGTCTGCCAGGGGCAGATGCCGGCCCGGCGAATGTTCTTCGATAGACTGCGATTCTACTTTTCGCCCTTCACGGAGTACCCGCCCATGGCCGACCCCATCCTCGTGGCACAACATGGCGACGTGTTTTGCGAACTGCTGCCCGCCCTGGCCAACCGCCACGGCCTCATCACCGGCGCCACGGGCACCGGCAAAACCATCACGCTGCAAACGTTGGCCGAGAACTTCAGCCGTCTGGGCGTGCCGGTGTTTCTGGCCGATGTGAAGGGTGACCTCACCGGCATCACGCAGGCTGGCAGCATGAGTGCCAAGCTCAGTGGCATCTTGAAAGAGCGCGGCTTGCCCGAGCCCAAAAGCGCCAAGTGCCCGGCCACGCTGTGGGACGTGTTTGGCGAAGCCGGCCACCCCGTGCGCGCCACCGTCAGCGACATGGGGCCGCTGCTGTTGTCGCGCATGTTGGCGCTGAATGAGACGCAGGCCGGCGTCTTGAGCCTTGTCTTCAAGATCGCCGACGACAACGGCCTGGCGCTTCTGGACATGAAAGACCTGCGCGCCATGTTGCAGTTCGTGGGCGACAACGGCAGCAAGTTCACCACCGAGTACGGCAACGTCAGCGCGGCGTCCGTCGGCGCCATTCAGCGTGGGCTCTTGCAGATCGAAGAGCAAGGCGGCGACAAGTTCTTCGGCGAGCCCATGCTCAACATCGCCGACTTCATGCAGACCGATAACGGCCAAGGTGTGGTGAACATCCTGACCGCCGACAAGCTCATGAACGCGCCGCGCTTGTACGCCACGTTCCTGCTGTGGATGCTGTCGGAGCTCTTCGAGACGCTGCCCGAAGTCGGCGACCTGGAAAAACCCAAGCTGGTGTTCTTCTTCGACGAAGCGCACCTGCTTTTCAACGACGCGCCGGCGGCACTCATCGAGCGCATCGAACTCGTGGTGCGCCTAGTGCGCAGCAAAGGCGTGGGCGTGTACTTCGTGACGCAAAACCCGCTGGACGTGCCCGACAGCGTGCTGGCACAGCTGGGCAACCGCGTGCAACACGCGCTGCGCGCCTTCACGCCGCGCGACCAAAAGGCGGTGAAGAGTGCGGCCGACACCATGCGCTCAAACCCGAAGTTAGGCGACATGGCCACCGCCATCACCGAGCTGGCGGTGGGTGAAGCGCTGATCAGCTTCCTTGACGCCAAAGGCCGCCCCAGCGTCACCGAGCGTGTTTACGTGTTGCCCCCGGGCAGCCAGATCGGGCCCATTGGCGCACCGCAGCGCCGGGCCTTGATCGCAGGCTCACTGGTGGCGGGCGTGTATGAGAAGACAGTGGACCGCGACTCGGCTTACGAAAAACTCAAGGCACGTGTCGGTACGGACCCCAGCGCGGGAACCCGCGGCGCCGACGTGGCGTCCGCACCGGCAACCGCAGGCACTGTCGGTGCGCCAGGCGCCGGTGCCCCACCGGCGGACGCAGGCGGCGGCCTCATGGGTGGTCTCAAAGACGTGCTCTTCGGCCGCACCGGCCCGCGTGGCGGTGTGCATGAAGGGCTGGCGCAGTCGGCTGCACGCTCGGCGGTGCGCTCGATCGGCTCGGCCGTGGGCCGCGAGATCATTCGCGGCGTGCTGGGGTCACTGCTTGGCGGCTCGCGCCGGCGTTGAGAGGGTCAACCATGTGGATCATCAAATGGCTCGTCATCGTGGCGCTGCTGCTCGTGGTGCTGGTGGTCCTCGCCGGCCAGCTTGGCTTTCTGCGTGGCCAGCCGCCCAGCAACATGGGTGTTAGCGAGGGCCGGCTCAAGCGCCCCTCGGCCACGCCCAACAGCGCGCACAGCCAGGCCGACCTCTGGCCGGGTGACGCTCAACAAGCCTACGCGCGCGTGGCGCCGCTGGCGCTGCAACGCGACGGCCCCGCCACCATCGCGCGCCTGAAGACCTTGCTCGAAGCGATGCCCGGCGTGGAAGTCGTGCAAAGCCGGCCCGACTACGTCTACGCCACCTGCCAAACCAAACTGCTGAAGTTCGTCGACGACTTCGAAGCCTGGTTCGACCCCGCCGCTGGCGTGGTGCAAGTGCGCTCGGCCTCGCGCATCGGGCGCAAGGACTTGGGCGTCAACCGCGCACGCGTGGAAGCCCTGCGCGCCGCGTTGGCCGCGAGCTGAGCCACCCTGGCGCCGCGCTGGCGCCATTTCACGAAGCCCGGCGGCGTTTGATCACCCGCCGCTGGCAGGCCCGGGCCGTGCGCGCCACCATGCGTGCCATCGCACTGGGAGCACACCATGATCTTCGAAATTCTTCGCCACACGCCGCTGTGGGTTTGGGGCCTGTTAGCAGTCTTGATCGGGCTTGGGCTGACGCAATGGCGTGACCGCGAAGTCACACCCGCGCGCATCGTCGCCATGCCGTTGGTGCTGGGTGCGCT
>JANOJR010000204.1:0-5761 GCA_031418855.1 Rubrivivax sp. | reverse complement strand
AGCTGGCTTTGTTTGTGACGCAGAAGGGCCGCTGCGTGCTGTTCCAACAGCACCGCCTGGCTTCTTACCTGCAGGCGGGCCTGCTGCTGCCGGCGCAGGACGAAGCCTTGACGGTGCGCGCCACGCGCAGTGCGCTGGCTAAGCTCGACGTTGATGCGTCGCGCTTGTTGAACTGATCTCGCAGGAGCCTCGATTTGAAAGTCACGGTGGTGGGAACCGGCTACGTTGGCCTGGTCACGGGCGCATGTCTGGCCGAGATGGGCAACCACGTGGTGTGTCTGGACGTCGACGCGCGCAAGATCAAGATGCTCAACGACGGCGGCATCCCGATTCACGAGCCCGGGCTGGAACAGGTCGTGCAGCGCAACGTCGCCGCCGGCCGTTTGCAATTCACCACTGACGTGCCTGCGGCCGTGGGCCACGGCACCATGCAGTTCATCGGTGTGGGCACACCGCCCGACGAAGACGGCTCGGCCGACCTGCAATACGTGGTGGCTGCGGCCACCAACATCGGCCGCCACATGACCGACTACAAGGTCATCGTCGACAAGAGCACCGTGCCCGTGGGCACCGCCGACCGCGTGCGCGAGGCCGTGACGGCGGCCCTGACGGCGCGCGGCCTGGCGATGGAATTCGCGGTGGTCTCCAACCCCGAGTTCTTGAAAGAAGGCGCGGCGGTGGAAGACTGCATGCGGCCCGACCGCATCATCGTCGGCGCCGACGACGAACGCGCCGTGCTCTTGATGCGCGCGCTCTACACGCCCTTCATGCGCAACCACGACCGCATGCAGCTGATGGACGTGAAGAGCGCCGAATTCACCAAGTACGCCGCCAACGCCATGCTGGCCACACGCATCAGCTTCATGAACGAGCTGGCCTTGCTGGCCGAGAAGGTGGGCGCCGACATCGAGCAGGTGCGCAAAGGCATCGGCAGCGACCCGCGCATCGGCACGCACTTCCTCTATCCCGGCACCGGCTACGGCGGCAGCTGTTTCCCCAAGGACGTGAAAGCGCTGGTGCATGCCGGGCGCGAGCACGGCGTGTCCTTAGGTGTGCTCAAGGCCGTGGAAGCCGCCAACGAGCGCCAAAAGCATGTGCTGGTCGACAAGATCGTGGCGCGCTTCGGGCCCGACCTCCGCGGCCACACCTTCGCACTGTGGGGCCTGGCTTTCAAGCCCAACACCGACGACATGCGCGACGCGCCCAGCCGCGTCATCGTGGCCGAGCTGGCGCGCCGTGGGGCGGCGCTGCGTGCCTACGACCCGGTAGCCATGGAAGAGGGCGCGCGCGTGCTCGGCAGCGTGGCGGGTTTGAGTTTCGCCACGAGTGCTAACGACGCACTGACGGGTGCTGACGCGCTGGTCGTCATCACCGAGTGGAAAGAATTCCGCAATCCCGACTTCGACGTCATCAAGGCCAGCCTCAAGCAGCCCTTGATCTTCGACGGCCGCAACCTCTACGAGCCTGCCTACCTGAAGGCGCTGGGCATCGAATACCACGGCATCGGGCGCGCCGCGCGCCTGGGCTGAACCTTGGCGATGAAGAGCGCGCGCGAACTCGTTGACGAAGCGCTGGCGCAGGTGCAGACGCTGGCCAGCGCACAGGCCATCGCCTTGCACGGCCAGCCCGGCGTCGTGTTTGTCGACCTACGCGAAAGCGGCGAGCTCAGGCGCGAAGGGCGCATTCATGGTGCGGTGCACGCTCCGCGCGGCATGCTGGAATTCTGGGTCGATCCAGCGTCGCCGTATTTCAGGCCCGAGCTCGCGCCGGGCCATCAACTGGTGCTGTTTTGCGCGCTGGGCTGGCGTTCGGCGCTGGCCGCCAAAGCTTTGCAAGACATGGGCCGCGATAAGGTCTGCCACCTGGGCGGTGGCTTCGAGGCTTGGCGCGCGAGCGGCGGCGACGTGGAGCCGCAAAAGGCGTAGCGCATGGACCTGGCCCAGGCGCTGCGCATCCAGGCCCACGCGAATGCTTTGGCCAACCACCGGCTGCATGCCGCGATGGCGCCGCTGGATCGCACCGCCCTGCATGCGCCGCGCGTGAGCTTCTTCCCCAGCTTGATGGCCACGCTCAACCACATCCTCGATGTCGACGGCTACTACATCGCCGCCTTGCAAGGTGTGGCCGATGCCGATCGCCTGTGGCGTGAGTTCGTGCCCGCTGACGACTTGCCCGAACTCGCGCAGCGCCAACACGCAAGCAGCGCCGCGCTGGTGGTCTTCACCAGTACGCTGGACGCTGCGGCTTGCGAGCGCGTCGTCGCCATGCCACGCGGCGGTGGCCGCATCCAGCGCGACCTGGCCTGCCATGTACTCGCCCACCTGTTCATGCACCAGACCCACCACCGTGGCCAGGTGCACGCCATGCTCAGTGGCACCAGCGTGGCACCTCCCCAGCTTGACGAATTCCTGATGGCCAGCGAAGGCCACTTGCGGAGCAGCGGCATGGCCGCGCTGGGTTGGCGCGAAGCGCAAATTTGGCCGACCTAGAATGACCTGAAGGTCGTCGTCGCGCGACCAACGTGCGCCCCTTCAGGAGTCTTCATGCCGGTGCTCAGCTCCAAACTCTCAGCTCGGTCGGAAGAGTTCAAAGCCAGCGCTTTGGCGATGCGCGCGCTGGTCGATGACCTGCACGTACAGCTCGCCAAGATTGCACTCGGCGGCGGTGAGGTCGCCCGCGCAAGGCACAGCGCACGCGGCAAGTTGTTACCTCGCGAGCGCGTGGAAATGTTGCTCGACCCCGACACGCCCTTCCTTGAAATCGGCGGCCTCGCCGGCCTGGCGATGTACGACAACGCAGCACCCGGTGGCGGCCTTATCGCCGGCATCGGCCGCGTCTCAGGCGTCGAGTGCATGGTGGTGTGCAATGACGCCACCGTGAAGGGCGGCACCTACTACCCCGTCACCGTGAAGAAGCACTTGCGCGCGCAAGAAATCGCGCAACAAAACAGGCTCCCGTGCCTGTACCTGGTGGACAGTGGCGGCGCCAACCTGCCCAACCAGGACGAGGTGTTTCCCGACCGCGACCACTTCGGGCGCATCTTCTACAACCAGGCGCAGATGTCGGCGCTAGGCATCCCGCAAATCGCCGTTGTCATGGGTTCGTGCACGGCAGGCGGCGCCTATGTGCCGGCGATGAGCGACGAGACCATCATCGTCAAAAACCAGGGCACGATTTTTCTCGCCGGCCCGCCACTGGTGAAGGCGGCCATCGGCGAAATCGTCAGCGCTGAAGACCTGGGTGGCGGCGACGTGCACACGCGCTTGTCGGGCGTGGCCGACCACCTGGCTGAAAACGACATGCATGCGCTGGCCATCGCGCGCGCCGTCGTGGCCAACTTGAACTGGCGCAAAGACGCGCAGCTGCTGCACGCCACGCCGCGTGCACCGGTTTTCGACGCGAGTGAGCTGCACGGCGTCATCCCCGTCGATGCACGCAAGCCTTTTGACGTGCGCGAAATCATCGCCCGCATCGTCGACGGCAGCGAGTTCGACGAATTCAAAGCCCGCTACGGCGCCACGTTAGTCACCGGCTTTGCGCACATTGAAGGCATGCCCGTGGGCATCGTGGCAAACAACGGGGTGCTCTTTTCCGAAAGCGCCATGAAGGGCGCGCACTTCATCGAGCTGTGCTGCCAGCGGCGCATTCCGCTCGTGTTCTTACAGAACATCACCGGCTTCATGGTCGGGCGCAAGTACGAAGCCGAAGGCATCGCCAAACACGGCGCGAAGATGGTCACGGCGGTGGCCACGGCCACGGTGCCGAAGTTCACGCTGATCATCGGCGGCAGCTTTGGCGCGGGCAATTACGGCATGTGCGGCCGCGCCTACAGCCCGCGCTTCCTGTGGATGTGGCCCAACGCGCGCATCAGCGTGATGGGTGGCGAGCAGGCCGCTGCGGTGCTGGCCACCGTCAAACGCGACGGCATTGAAGGCAAGGGCGGGGCTTGGTCGGCCGAGGACGAGGCCGCGTTCAAGCAACCCATCCTCGACCAGTTTGCCCACCAGGCGCACCCGTACTTTGCCAGTGCGCGCTTGTGGGACGACGGCGTGATCGACCCCGCCGACACGCGCCGCGTGCTGGCGCTGGCGATCTCGGCGAGCTTGAATGCGCCGATCCCGTTGGCGCCGAAGTTTGGCGTCTTTCGGATGTAGTGTAGAGTGTGTGCACTTTTCAGTTTTCACACACATCATGCGCACTAACATCGATATTGATGATGCTTTGATGGAGCAGGCCATGAAGGCCGGCCCCTACAAGACAAAGAAGGACGCCGTCGAGGCCGGGCTCAAGCTCTTGGCACGCCAGGTGGCGTACCGCGAAATCTTGAAGTGGCGCGGCAAGCTCAAGTGGGAAGGTGACGAGTCCATCGACTGGACCGTGCCCGACGCCAGCAGCGATGCCACGGTGCTTGTGGCGCGCGCGCCTGCGCCGCCGCCCTTCGGCCGCAGCGCTGGTGCCGTCGTCATCAAAGCCAAGGTCGAACCCGATCTCAGGGTCAAGGCAAAACGCCGTGCTGGTCGTTGACTCCAGCGTCTGGATCGACCACTTCCGCGACGAGCCCACGCCCGGCGCTGAGCTCTTGCGGCACTTGCTGGACCGCGGCGAAGTGCGCATCGTCGTGCCCGACCTCGTGCTCTTCGAAGTGCTGCGCGGCTTTCGCCATGAGCGTGAACATCGCCAGGCGCGGCTCTTGATGGAAAGTCTGGGTATCGAAGCCACCGGTGGCGCCGAGTGGGCGTTGAACGCCGCCCAGCACTACCGCGCCATGCGGGCCCAGGGCTTCACACTAAGCAGCCCCATCGACGTGCTACTGGCGGCGTGGTGCATCGAACAGGACTATGCGCTGCTGCACCGGGACAGCGACTTCGACGCTTTTGAAGACCTGCGCGGCCTGCGCGTCTGGCGCCATTGAACGACACCCATGTCCACCATCTACGACCAACCCGAACACGAGCTGCTGCGCGAGCAGGTGGCGCGCTTCATCGCGCGCGAAGTCGAGCCCCATGCGCTGGCCTGGGAAGACGCCGGCTGCGTGCCGCGCGAGGTGCTGCGCCGCATGGGCCAGGCCGGCTTGCTCGGTTTGATGTTCGCGCCCGAGCATGGCGGTGGCGGCGCGGACGCGATGGCCAACCTGGTGTTCGCCGAGGCGTTGTCGCAAAGCACGTTTGGCGGCTTCATCATCACCGTGCTCGTGCACACCGACATGGCCGCGCCGCACCTGCACCACGCCGGCACGCCGCAGCAGCAAGCGCGCTGGATGCCGGGCATCACCAGCGGCCAGACCATCACGGCCGTGGCCATCACCGAGCCCGGCGCGGGTTCGGACGTCGCGGGCATGCGCAGCACAGCGCGGCGCGATGGCGATAGCTGGGTCATCCATGGCAGCAAGCTCTTCATCACCAACGGCGTGCACGCTGACCTCTACTTCGTGGCCGCGCGCACTGGCACCGCGCGCCACGCCATCACCATGTTTGCGGTAGAAAAAGGCACGCCGGGCTTCACGGTCGGGCGCCGGCTTGAGAAAACCGGCTGGCTCAGCTCCGACACCGCCGAGCTGCACTTTGACGGTTGCCGCATCCCCGACGACCAGCGCCTCGGTGAGGTCGATCGCGGTTTCGCGTCGGTGATGAAAAACTTCCAGACCGAGCGCATCGCCCTGGCGGCGATGGCCGTGGGCCATTGCACGCAGGCGCTCAAGCTAGCGCTCGAGTACGTGCAAACTCGGCAGGCCTTTGGTGCGCCGCTGTGGGACAAACAAAGC
>JANOJR010000203.1:0-1612 GCA_031418855.1 Rubrivivax sp. | reverse complement strand
CGACGCCGCACCACCGGCGCATTGCGCCACGTTTTCGTAGACCTTGCAGTCTTCGTAAGGCCCGGGGCCGAAGCCTTTGACCGACGCCAGAATCATGCGTGGGTTGAGCTGCTGGATGTGCTCCCAGGTGATGCCCATGCGATCCAGCGCGCCGGGCGCAAAGTTCTCCACCAGCACGTCGCAAGTCTTGATCAATTCGTCGAGCACCTCGCGGCCTTTGGCCTTCTTGGTGTCGAGCGTGATCGAGCGCTTGTTGTGGTTGAGCATCGTGAAATAGAGGCTGTCCACACCGGGGATGTCGCGCAGCTGCCCGCGCGTGGCGTCGCCCTCGCCGGCGCGCTCGACCTTGATGACATCGGCGCCAAACCAGGCCAGCAGCTGCGTGCAGGTGGGGCCGGACTGGACGTGCGTGAAGTCGAGGATGCGGACGCCGCTGAGTGCTTTATCCACCGGCTTTATCCACCCGCTTGGCCCGCCGCCCTGTTTGCCACACTGGCTGCCACCAAGGCTTCCAGTTCGCTGATGCGCGCGCGTGTCTTGCGGTCTTCGGCAAAGCGCGCGCTTTCATCGCGCACGATCGCCGCGATGCCACTGACCTTGCCGTCGGCCCCCATCAGCATCGTCACCGTGAAGGCAATCGACAGCGTGTGGCCGTCTTTGTGCAGCGCCGGCACACGCAGCAGGTCGGCACCGTATTTGGTGACCGCCGTGGCCATGGTCTGGTGGTAGCCCTCCCAATGGCGCGCGCGCTGGCGCATCGGGATGATCATGTCCAGTGACTGACCCAGCGTCTCGGCCTCAGTGAAGCCGAAAATGCGCTCGGCCGCCTTGTTCCAAAGTTGAATCGCGCCGGCGGCGTCGCAAACCATGATCGCGTCGCCAGCGCCGGCCACCAGCTGCTGAAGGTCCACTGTGTTGTGCATGTCTGCCTCCAGCAGCTGGGGCACGCCGGCCCCGCCCTTGTTTACACCGCCTTGGCGGCGTGCATGGCAGCGATCTTGTCGCTGGTGTAGCCGAGCTCGGCCAAGACTTCGTCGGTGTGCTCGCCCAAGAGCGGCGAGCCGGTGATCTCGACCTTCATGTCGCTGAACTTGATCGGGCTGCCCACCGTGAGGTACGGGCCGCGCGCCTTGTGCTGGACTTCGACGATGGTGCCGCTGGCACGCAACGACGGGTCGACCGACAGCTCCTTCATCGACATCACCGGCGAGCAAGGAATGTCGAACTTGCGCAGGATGTCCACGGCTTCGAACTTGGTCTTGTCGGCCAGCCACTCTTCGATGGTGGCGAAGATGGCCGTGATGTGCGGCTGGCGCGCCTTGGGCGTCATGTAGGCCGGGTCGTCCTTCCACTCGGGCTTGCCGATGGCGTCGCAAATCGGCGCCCAGGCCTGGCCTTGAATCGTGAAGTAGATGTAGGCGTTGGGGTCGGTTTGCCAGCCCTTGCACTTCAGCACCCAACCCGGCTGGCCGCCACCGCCGGCGTTGCCGCCACGCGGCACGACATCGGTGAACTTGCCGTGCGGGTACTGCGGGTACTCTTCAAGATAACCCAGGCGGTCCAGGCGCAGCTGGTCGCGCAGCTTGACGCGGCACAGGTTCAGCACGGCGTC
>JANOJR010000202.1:0-5631 GCA_031418855.1 Rubrivivax sp. | reverse complement strand
GCCGATGCGTGGCGCCAAGCTCGAAGCCGTGCCATTACCGCAAAGTGGCAACGTCGGCATACGCCAGACCAGCCGGCAATCCGTTGGCGTGGTCGCCAACGTAGCCTCATGGACCCGCGCCAGTGTTGACTATCACTGGCAGCCGGCTGTTCAAACTGCCGCTCAGCGCGCCACGCTCGTGCAGCTGGCGATGGCTGGCAAATTCGACGCGCCCGCAGGCATCGAGTCGCGCGAAGTCATGGTCAAGAGCCACGACGGCGTGATGGTGCCGGCGTCCATCATTTCGCGCAGTGGGCTCAAGCTCGACGGCAGCCATCCGACCATCGTTTATGGCTACGGCGCCTATGGGCTCGTCGAGTCCCCCGGCTTTGGCGCGACGCTGCTGGCCTGGCTGGAGCAAGGCGGCGTCTACGTTTACGCGCACGTGCGCGGTGGTGGTGTGTTTGGCGACGACTGGCACAAGGCCGGCTACAAGGCGAGCAAGCCCAACACCTGGAAAGACGGCATTGCGGTGGCCGAGTGGTTGGTCGCCAACGGCTACACCTCCGCTCAAAAGTTAGGCATCTATGGCGGCAGTGCCGGCGGCATCTTCGTGGGCCGTGCCATCACCGAGCGCCCCGAGCTCTTTGCCGCCGCCGTGCCCAGCGTGCCGGTACTCGACACCGTGCGCAAAGAGCTGAGCGCCAACGGCGTGGCCAACGTGCCCGAGTTCGGCACGGTGGCCAAGCAAGACGAGTTCCGCGCGCTGCTGGCCATGAGCAGCTACCACGCGCTCAAAGACGGCACGCGCTACCCGGCCGTGATGCTCACGCATGGCGTCAACGACATCCGTGTCGACGTCTGGCAGTCGGCCAAGTTCGCCGCGCGACTGAGCGCCGCGCAAGGCGCCGACAAGCCCGTCTTGATGCGCCTGGAATACGAGGGCGGCCACGGTGCGGGCAGCTCGCGCCTGCAAGCGCAAGAGCGCCAGGCGGATGTGTGGGCGTTCTTCTTGTGGCAGTTTGGCGTGCCGGGGTTTGCGCCGCGCGGGGTGCAGTGAGGGGTGAAATTGCGTGCTGGGTCGAGATTCGATCCGATGTGCTTGTTGCGCATGACTCACCTCCTCAAGACACGTGGCCAAGCGGCGTCCACCATGGCGACGGACGTGGCTATGGCGGTACTGAACTTGACCTGCTCGCCGTAGACCATCGCCGCAACGAAGTTGTCGTAGAGGTCCCTGCCCGCAGGTTCCCTGGTCCAGACATCGATCCCCTTGCGGGTCTCTCCCGGGATGTCGGCATGGTAGGCAGGGTATTGGCTCTTGAATTTCGCCGCGTCTCTTTGGGCAACCTGGCGAGCCAATTCGACCGCGCCGCGTAGGTCGATGCGGTCGCGGATCATGTGCAGGTCGTAGATGTGGCGCACCAAGCTGAGGTCATGGCCACGACTGAGGCCAGCGAGCGCCATGGCCGAACGCCGCGTCAACGCAACGATCTTTTCGGCCGCGGTTTCGGTCACGCTGACGCAGTCAATCGCCGGAATTTCGGCGGCGTGCCCGGAGGCTTCGGCAACGAATGAGGCCACGGGCAGTCGCACAGATGGCAGCCCCAACTCAGCGAGGGTCAGCTCGATCTGAATGGTCGGGCGCAGTTGCCCGCCTGCATTGCCAGGCTCGGCGTAGTTGAGTTGAAAGACGGTGTACTCGTTGTCGTCCCCAGAGCGCAGCTGCGCGGTATCGCCGGGGTCAATTTGGAAACCTGCCGCCTGTAGGCTGACCGTGATCCGTTTGCGCAAATCGCCCAACTGCCGGCGTCGTTGATGCTTGCTTAGCGGTGCGATATCGAGGGGCACGACTTTGAAGTCCACGTCCTCGGACATGCGGCGTACGAGCTTGTGGGCGCGGGCCAGGCAGGTACCCCCGGCGAATGCCAAGCGGAACGGGTCTGCATTGACTGAGGTGATCGCGCGCAACGCCCGCATCACATGCCAGTCTTTCTCGACCGCCGCCGTTTGCGACAGCCCGAAATGATCGCGAACAGCACGGAAGTCGATGGGTTCGCTCACCCGGCCCTACCGTTCCAGGACGAGCGGCCTGCCCCGGTAGCTCAGCTGACGGGAGAAGCGGCCCTTTACCCGCAGCACCGCGTTGACGGGCACCTGCGTGGATCGCCCGTCGTTGTAGGCACGCTCCCAGCTGCTGAGCTCCCAAGGCACCCCGAGTTTGGTGAGTGCCTCGCGCGCGGCACCGACAAAACCTTCGCGCGCCGCCAGCATCGGCTGCCCTGACAGCGTCGAGCGTTCGGCCCGGCTATAGACGCCGTAGCCGAGGCGGACCAGGCTGCCTCCTTGCACCAGCTGGCGCAACGCACGCAACACCTGATCCTCACCACCCAGATCGTTGAACTCGCGCGGCAAGAACACGCTGGCACGGCTACGCGTGATCCGCGTCTTGATCCTCTCTCGCAGTGGTTTGACTCGCTGCACTTTCACGTCCACCCGGTGTGTTTGTGGGTTACCAAAACCCGACATCCAGGCTACACAAAAACCCGACACAGTGCAAGACGATGATGGGGCGTGTTCTCCCTCTTTGCGCATGGTCAGGCTCTGGGCGTGTGGCGCTCCAAGCCCCTGCGGTCTCGGCCTGCTGTGCCTTGCCGGGGCCTACCGGTTTTCAGACAACGCGCGCCCAACGCTAACGCTCAATTTAACGACCCAAATAACACCCAAACTAAGTGCCTTCAAACACAGGTTTGGTCTTGGCCACAAAGCCCTCATACGCGCGCCTGAAGTCCCCCGTCAGCATGCACAGCGCCTGCGCCTGCGCTTCGGCCTCAATCGCCTGGTCGATGCCCATGGCCCACTCTTGATGCAGCATGGTTTTCGTCATGCCGTTGGCGAAGCTAGGGCCCGAAGCGAGCTCGGCGGCCCAGGCCAGTGCCTCGGCCACCACCGCTTCGGGCTCGGCGATGCGGTTGAAGAAACCCCACTGCAAAGCCTCGGGCCCGGGCAGGCTGCGCCCCGTGAAGAGCAGCTCGCTGGCGCGGCCCTGGCCGATGATGCGCGGCAGCATGGCGCACGCACCCATGTCGCAGCCGGCCAGGCCCACGCGGTTGAAGAGGAAGGCGGTCTTCGAGCGCGCGGTGCCAACACGCAAATCACTCGCCATGGCCAGGATGGCGCCGGCACCGGCGCACACACCGTCGATGGCCGCGAGGATGGGCTGCGGGCAGTGGCGCATGTGCTTGACCAACTCGCCCGTCATGCGCGTGAACATCAAGAGTTCGGGTGCGGTGAGAAGCAGTAGCGGGCCGATGATTTCATGCACATCACCGCCCGAGCAGAAGTTGCCGCCCGCGCCGCTGAGCACCACGGCGTGCACGTCGCTGGCATGGCGCAGGCGGTGAAAGAGGTCACGCAACTCTGCGTAACTCTCAAACGTTAGCGGGTTCTTGCGCTCGGGCCGGTTGAGCTCGACGTGCCCGACACCGGCTTGCACTTGCCAGCTGAAGTGCTGTGCGGTGTAGCCGGCCAAAGGCTCGCGGTTGCCGGCCAGCAAGGCAGGGTCGATGCGCTCGTTCATGGTTTGTCCTTCTTGGTGGCGGCGGCGTCGGTGAGCTGCATGCGCAGCCGGCCCAGGGCCTCGTACATGGTTTTCTTCTGCGTGCCGTCAAGCCCGGCAAAGAGCTCGACGACCCAGGCTTCGTGTTCGCGCGCCATGCGCTCGAAGCTTTTGCGACCTGCCGCCGTCAAGCACACGCGCACGCTGCGGCGGTCATCGGGGTCGTTGTCGCGCTGCACCAGGCCGTCTTTTTCCAGCTCGTCGGTGAGGCCCGTGACGCTGCCGCCGGTGACCATCAGGTAGCGGGTGAGCATGTTCATGCGCAGGCCGTCGCGGTGGCGGTAGAGCTGGGCGAGGTAGTCAAAGCGCGGCAGCGAGATGTTGAAGCTTTCGCGCAGCCGGCTGCGGATCTCCGTTTCCACCTGTGTGGAGCAGGCGAGCAAGCGCAGCCAGAGCTTGAGCGCGAGGTGGTCGGCGTCGGCAATCCGCGCTTCCAGGCCGATGTCGCGCGCGGCCAGCGCGCTGGGGCGGGCTCGGCTCATGTTTTCCGCTCTGTCGCCGAACCGGCAGAAGAGCGCTCACGTTGAACGTTAGCCTCCAGCTGCGCTTTGGCCGCGCGGTAGGGCGCGGGCCAGTGGATGGCGGTGTAGCCGATCTTCGCGGCCTCGGTCAACGTCCACGCCGGGTTGGCCAGGTGCGGGCGCGCCACGGCGCACAAGTCGGCGCGGCCGGCGCTGATGATGCTGTTGACATGGTCGGCCTCGCTGATGGCGCCGACAGCGATGGTGGCGATGCCGGCTTCGTTGCGGATGCGGTCGGCAAAAGGCGTTTGGTACATGCGGCCGTAGACGGGCTTTTGCGCGGCGCTGACCTGGCCGGAGGAGCAGTCGATCATGTCGGCGCCGGCCGCCTTGAAGGCGCGCGCAATGGCCACGGCGTCGTCGGGCGTGATGCCGCCGGCCACCCAGTCATGCGCGGAGATGCGCACCGAGATGGGCTTGTCTAACGGCCAAGCTGCGCGCACAGCGGTGAAGACTTCCAGCGGCCAGCGTAGTCGGTTCGCGAACGTGCCACCCCATTCGTCGCTGCGTTGGTTGGTCAAGGGCGAGATGAAGTTTGAGAGCAAATAGCCGTGCGCACAGTGCAGCTCCAGCCAGTCAAAACCCGCCTCGGCCGCGAGCCGCGTGCTGCGCACGAAGTCGCTGCGCACCTGCGCCATGTCGTCGACTGTCATCGCGCGTGGCATGGCGCCGTCTTGCAAGTAGGGCAGCGCGGACGCCGCCATCAACGGCCAATTGCCCTCGGGCAGCGGCTTATCTGCGCCGGCATGCAGCCAGGGCGCATTGGTTGAACCCTTGGGCCCGGCGTGGCCGAGCTGGATGCCGATCTTGGCGTCGCTCTCGCGGTGCACGTACGCGACGATGCGCGCCCAGGCATCACGCTGCGCCGTGTTCCATAAGCCCGGGCAGCCGGGAGTGATGCGTGCGTCGGCACTCGTACACGTCATCTCGGCCATGACCAGGCCCGCGCCGCCCAAAGCGCGCGCGCCCAGGTGCACCAAGTGGTGCTCACCTGGCACGCCGTCGACGCACAGGTACTGCGCCATCGGCGAGACGACGACGCGGTTCTTCAGCGTCACGCCGCGCTGCGTGTAGGGCGTGAACATCGGCGGCACGGCGACGTCGCCCGCCATACCCGCGCGCGCGGCGAACCAGCGCTCAAAGCCTTCAAGCCAGCCGCGGTCACGCAGGCGCAGGTTCTCGTGGCTGATGCGCTGGCTGCGGGTGAGCATGCTGTACATCAGCTGCTCGACTTCGAGCTGGTCGCAATAACGCTGGCCGCAGGCCTCGAACCATTCCATCGCGTTCCAGGCCGCGTTTTGCAGGCGAATAACGTCCACCGCACGCAGGGTCTGGTAGCGCGCCAGCACCTCAGGAATACGCTCGGGAAAATGCGCCGCGCTGTCGCCCAGGGTCTTGAATTGGCGCGTCAATTCGATGGCATCTTCCAGTGCGAGCTTGGTGCCCGAGCCGATGGCGAAGTGCGCCGTGTGCACGGCGTCGCCCATCAGCACGACGTGACTAGTGCCGTTG
>JANOJR010000201.1:0-3392 GCA_031418855.1 Rubrivivax sp. | reverse complement strand
GCCAGCGCCAGGCGGTTGCGCGCAAAGCTGCGCCAGGTGGCGTACGAGCGGCCCAGCGCCGCTTGGCGCCGTGACTGCGGGCGCTCGGCCATCAGCCAGGTGTGCAGCGTGCCCAGGCTCATGCCGCGCGCGTGGATAACCACCAAGTTGAGCCCACACACCAGGCGCTGGTGTCGGGCGTGGTGTGGCGATGCAGCGACTGCACCAGCTTGAGCGAATGCACTTGCAGCGCGGCGGTGAGCGCCTGCGACGCTCTCTCGTCGCGCGCGCCCATGCAGGGAATGAAGGAGACACGAATCAGCGTTTGCGCCGCAAAGCGCGTGGCGTCCAGACGCTTGACGAGCAACATCACGCCGAAGCCTTCGTCAGGCGTGAGTGGAAAGATCAAGCGGCCACCGACGCGCAAGGCATCGAGCCAGATGTCCAGCGGGTGCGTGGCGCCGGCGTTGACGTAGATCACGTCGGCCTCGGGCAGCCGGCCCTCGCTGGCGCTCGCACTGTGCACGCTGACGTTAGTGTGCTGCGCGAGGTTCTTGCGCGCCATCGCGGCGAGCTCCGGCACGATCTCGTAGGCCTGCACACGCCCATGCTCGCCCACCAGCGTGGCCAGCACGGCGCTGTAGTAGCCGCTGCCTGCCCCTACATGCACAACGGTTTCGCCCGGCGCGGGCGCCACAGTGGCCAGGCAGCGCGCGTGCAGCGAAGGCTGGCCGTTGTTGATGCCGCGTGTGATGTCCAGGCCCACCAGCACGTCCTGGTACAGCAGCGCGGCGTCGTTGCTGAAGGTGGGCAGATAGCCCGAGCCGACGAAGATCGGCCAGGGGCCGGGGCCGACAAAGTCTTCACGCGGCACGGCGGCAAAGGCGTCGATCAGGCGGGCGTCGTGACCGCCCGCGCTCTTGACGATGAGCTCGGCGTAGAAGCGGCGATGTTGGGCTAATGTGGTCACGGTACTTTCGGCGTTAGCGCTGCCGCGTGCGTGGATCGAGCAGCCGGTACAACACGTCCGACAACAGGTTCAACCCGATGAAGATCGAGCCGACGACGATGGTGCCGCCGAGCACCGCGTTCATGTCGGCGTTTTGCAGCGAGTTTGTGATGTACAGGCCCAGGCCCGGCCACGCGAATACGGTTTCGGTCAGCACCGAGCCTTCAAGCAAGCCAGCGTACGACAGCGCGATCACCGTCACCAGCGGCACCCAGGCATTGCGCAGCGCGTGGCGCCAGATGATGCGGGTTTCGCTCAAGCCCTTGGCGCGCGCGGCCACGATGTACTCCTGTGTCAGCTCATTGAGCATGAAGCTGCGTGTCATGCGGCTGATGTAGGCCAGCGAAAAATAACCCAGCAGTGACGCGGGCAGGATCAGGTGCGACAGCGCGTTGCCGAAGGCTTCCCACTCGCCGGCGAGCGCGGCATCCACCAGCAGCAGGTTGGTCACCGGCGGCACCACGTACTCAAACGCGACGTCAATGCGCCCGGGCCCGCCGACCCAGCCGAGCTTGGCGTAGAAGACAACCAGCGCCATCAGCCCGAGCCAGAAGATCGGCACCGAATAGCCGATCAAGCCCATGATGCGCACCACCTGGTCGGCCACGCCGCCTTCGCGCACCGCCGCCCATACCCCCAGCGGCACGCCAAACCCGGCGCCGATCAAGATGCCGCAAGTGGCCAGCTCCAGCGTGGCGGGGAAGGTCTTGCGGATGTCTTGCCACACCGGGTTGCTGGTCAACACCGAGGTGCCAAAGTCACCGCGACTCGCCTTGACGACGTAGATGGCGAACTGCTCGTAGACGGGCTTGTTGAGGCCCAACTCTTCACGCACGCGCTTGACCACGTCTTCGCTGGCGCGGTCGCCCACGATGGCCAGCACCGGGTCGACCGGGATCACGCGGCCGATGAAGAAGGTGACCGCGAGCAGGCCCAGATAGGTCAGCGCGATCACCACCAGCAAATTGCCGGCAGCCTTGAGACGCTTCACGAAAGCTACTTCTTGCTAACGTTGAAGAGGTAGGTGGAGTCGGACGTGGGCCCGATCTTCAAACCGTCGACGTTGGCGCGCATGGCGGCCACTTCGGTTTGCTGGTAGAGCATGACGAAGGGGCTGGACTTGCGGAATTCGGCCTGGATGTCCTGGTACATCTTGGCGCGCTTCGGGCCGTCGCGTTCTTGCGCGGCGGCGTCGGCTTTTTTCGTCAGCTCGGGGATGTCCCAAGCGTTGCGCCAGGCCAGTGGCTTGGTCTTGGGCTCGTCGCCGTTGTCGGGGTTGCGTGTGAAGGTGTCGGCGTTGGTGTGCGGGTCCCAGTAGTCTGCCCCCCAGCTGCCGATGTAGATGTCGTGCGTGCGTGCGCGGTACTTGGTCAGCGTTTGTTTGCCGTCGCCGGGCAGGATTTCCAGCTCGATGCCGGCGAGCTTTAAGGTCTGCTGAATCGCTTCGGTGACACCCTGCACCGGCTGCACCGTGCGCATGTCGATGGTGACCTTGAAGCCGTTCGGGTGGCCGGCCTTGGCCAGCAGCGCTTTGGCCTTGCTAACGTCCAACTTATACGGATTGTCTTTGCTCGCGCCGAGCAGGCCGATCGGCAGGAAGTTCTGGTGCACGACGGCGATGTTCTTGATGATGGTGTCGCCAATGGCCGAGTAGTCGACCAGCCACTTGAAGGCCTCGCGCACTTCGGGCTTGGCCAGGATTGGATTTTTCTGGTTCAGGCTGAAGTAGACGACCGTGCCTTTGGGTGTGGCGGTGGTCTTCACGTTCTTGTCGCTGGCCAGGGCGGCCAGGTCTTGCGGGGTGAGGTTGCGCGCGATGTCGATGTCGCCCTTCTCCAGCAGCAGCCGCTGTGTGGCCGACTCCTTCACGTGGCGGTAGATTGCCCGCGACAGCTTGGACTTGGGCCCCGCGTGCTGCTCGTTGCGCTCCAGCGTGACCAGCTCGTTGGCGCGCCACTCGCGAATCTTCATCGGCCCCGAGCCCGCGTAGTTGGTCTTGAGCCAGGCCGCACCCATGTCGCCCGCCGCTTCTTTGCTCAGCACGAGCTTCTTGTCGACGATGCTGGCCACGTTGGCGGTGAGGCAGTTGTAGACCAGCGTGGGCGCGTAGGTCTTGTCGGTCTCGATCGTGAGCGTGAGCGGGCCCGTCTGCTTGATCTTCTCGCTGACGTTGTCCTTGTTCAGCCCGAACTGCGTGAGGATGAAGGCCGGGGTCTTGTTCAAGAGCACCGCGCGCTGCAAAGAGAAGGCCACGTCTTCGGCAGTCAGCGCATTGCCGCTGGCGAATTTCAAGCCCGGCTTGAGCTCGAAGCTGTAGGTCTTGCCGTCGGCCGAGAGCGTCCAGCTCTTGGCCACGTCGGGCAGCAGCTTCGAGGGGTCGTTCACGTCGTAGCGCATGAGCCGG
>JANOJR010000200.1:0-7257 GCA_031418855.1 Rubrivivax sp. | reverse complement strand
TACCTGGCGCATGCCAAGCAGTTGTCGGCGCTGGAGCGCATCCCGCGCATCTCCCAGGAGTTCGCGGCGCGCTTCGGCCGCAACTCGGGCGGCCTGGTGCGCGGGTACCAGGTCGAAGACGCGCAAACCATCGTCGTTGCCCTCGGCTCGGTGCTGGGCACGCTGAAGGACACCATCGACGAGATGCGCCAGGGCGGCGTGAAGATTGGCGTGCTCGGCATCCAGTCGTTCCGACCGTTCCCCTTGGCGGCCGTGCGCGCCGCACTGCAAAACGCCGAGCGCGTGGTGGTGCTGGAAAAGAGTTTCTCGGTGGGCCTGGGTGGCGTGGTCTCTACCGACGTGCGCCTGGCGCTGTCGGGCGTGCAGCTGCACGGCTACACGGTGGTCGCGGGCCTTGGCGGCCGTGCCATCACCAAGGCGTCGCTCTTGCGCATGCTGGGCGAGGCCATCGCCGACACGCTTCCGCCGCTGAGCTTCATGGACCTCGACTGGGGCATCGTCAACCGCCAGCTCGAACGCGAAGCCAAAGTGCGGCGCAGCGGCCCGATCGCTGAGGCTCTGCTGCGCGACGTCGGCACCGTGGCGTCGAAGGTGGCTTGAGATGAGCCAGCCCCTCAAGTTCTACCAAACCGGCACCTTCACCGTCGGCAACCGCCTGCTAGCGCCCGAGCGGCGCAGCGTGCAGGCCTCGACCGACCGCAACAACTCGCTGAACTCCGGCCACCGCGCCTGCCAGGGTTGCGGCGAAGCGCTGGGCGCGCGTTACGCGGTCGATGCTGCGATGCGCGCCACAAAGGGCCAGTTGATCGCGGCCAACGCCACCGGCTGCCTCGAAGTCTTCTCCACGCCGTACCCCGAAACCTCGTGGCAACTGCCGTGGATTCACTCGCTGTTCGGCAACGCGGCTGCGGTGGGCACCGGCATTGCGGCGGCGATGAAGGTCAAGGGCAGGAAGGACGTGCGCGTGATCGCCCAGGGCGGCGACGGCGGCACCACCGACATCGGCTTCGGTTGCCTCTCGGGCATGTTTGAGCGCAATGACGACGTGCTCTACATCTGCTACGACAACGAGGCCTACATGAACACCGGCGTGCAGCGCAGCTCGGCCACGCCGGCGGGTGCGCGCACCGCCACGACGATGGCGGTCGGCCCCTCTCCCGGCGCGGCTTTCGGCCAGGGCAAGAACTTGCCGCGCATTGCGATGGCGCATGAAGTTCCGTATGTCGCCACGGCCACGGTCGCCGACCTGCACGACCTGGAAGCCAAGGTCGAGCGCGCGATGTCACTACGTGGCGCGCGCTACCTGCACATCCTCGTTCCCTGCCCGCTGGGCTGGGGCTCGGCCAGCCACGACACCATCAAGCTGGCGCGGCTGGCGCGCGAGACCGGCATCTTCCCGGTCTTCGAGGCCGAGCGGGGCGAGGTCACGGCGGTGACGAAGATTCGCCACCGTGTGCCGGTGGAGGACTACCTGCGGCCGCAAAAGCGTTTCGCGCACTTGTTCGGCACGCCCGGCCAACCCGACATGCTTGCGCGCATTCAGGCCGATGCCGACCGCAACATCCGCCGCTACGGCCTGCTCGATGACGAGGTGAGCGCATGACGATGCAGAAGCCCTTTGCGATCACGCTGGACCCCGGCTCGTCGCTGGCCAACAAGACGGGCACCTGGCGCAGCGAGCGGCCGGTGTATGTCGACCGACTGCCGCCCTGCAATGCCCAATGCCCCGCCGGTGAAGACATCCAGGGCTGGCTCTTCCACGCCGAGAGCGGCCACTACGAAGCCGCCTGGCGCCACCTGACACGCGACAACCCTTTCCCCGCCATCATGGGCCGCGTCTGCTACCACTCCTGCGAAGGCGTGTGCAACCGCGCCAAGTTGGACGATGCCGTGGGCATCAACTCCGTCGAGCGCTTTCTCGGCGACGAGGCGCTGAAGAAGGGCTGGGAATTCGCGCCGGCGGCCATCGACTCGGGCAAAAAGGTGCTGATCGTCGGCGCCGGCCCCTCGGGCATGTCGGCCGCCTACCACCTGCGCCGGCTCGGCCACGCCGTCACCGTGCAGGAGGCCGGGCCGATGCTCGGCGGCATGATGCGTTTCGGCATCCCCAAGTACCGCCTGCCGCGCGACGTGCTCGACGCCGAGATGCAGCGCATCGTGGCGATGGGCGTGACGGTGCAGGTGAACACCAAGGTCGCCAACATCGCCAAGGCGATGAACGACGGTGGCTTTCACGCCGCCTTCCTGGCCGTTGGCGCACACATTGCCAAGCGCGCCTTCATCCCCGCCAAGGACTCGTCGCGCATCCTCGATGCCGTGGCCGTGCTGCGCTCGATGGAAGGTGCGCAGGATGAAGGCTCGCAGCCGCTGCTCGGCCGCCGCGTGGTGGTCTATGGCGGTGGCAACACTGCGATCGATGTCGCCCGCACCGCCAAGCGCCTGGGCGCCACCGACGCCATCATCGTCTACCGCCGCACGCGGGCGCAGATGCCGGCGCATGACTTCGAACTCGAAGAGGCTCTCGAAGAAGGCGTGATGGTGAAGTGGCTCTCGACCATCAAGCACGCCGGCGAGGGCTCGCTAACGATCGAGAAGATGGCACTCGACGCCAAGGGCTTCCCGCAGCCCACCGGCGAGTTCGAAACCCTGGCAGCCGACTCGCTGGTGCTGGCCCTCGGCCAGGACGTCGACCTCGCGCTGCTTGAGGGCGTGCCCGGCCTGACGGTGAGCGACGGCGTGGTGCAGGTCGACCCGGCCACGATGATGACCGGCCACGCCGGCCTCTTTGCCGGCGGCGACATGGTGCCCGCCGAGCGCAACGTCACGGTGGCCATCGGCCACGGCAAGAAGGCCGCGCGCCACATCGACGCCTGGCTGCGTGGCAGCCGCGTGCCGACGCAGCCCAAACACGCCGCCGCGAGCTTTGATCACCTGAACCCCTGGTACTACAGCGATGCGCCCAAGACGCTGCGCCCGCAACTCGACCTCGCCAGGCGCACCAGCAGCTTTGACGAAGTGCAGGGCGGCCTGACCGAAGACAACGCCCTGTTCGAAGCACGCCGCTGCCTGAGTTGCGGCAACTGCTTCGAGTGCGACAACTGCTATGGCGTGTGCCCCGACAACGCCGTCATCAAGCTCGGCCCCGGCAAGCGATTTGAGTTCAACCTCGACTACTGCAAAGGCTGCGGCATCTGCGTCGCCGAGTGCCCCTGCGGCGCGATCGAGATGATTCCGGAAGACGCGTGAACCAGGGCGTTCAGACGCATCGAATCAAGCGGCAGCTTGCGACCCCTCAGCGACATCCACGGCGCCAAACTCACCGCCCCGAAGCGGCCGGTCGATTCCGTACCGAGGCACCCGAAGTAGGCCCCGCAACAGCGGGCACCCACAGGTTACTTGGCAGCAGCGCTGGCCTTCACGTGCATGACGCGCCTCAAAAAGAGGCCGCGACATTCGGTTGAAGTGGTGGCACTTGGAGAAGCCATGATGTCGCATTCATTGCTGTTGGTGGATTGAACCGAGATTGAGAAGAGTCAGGGTTTGTCGTAGCTCAAGCTTGGATACCAATCGCTCCCGCGCCCTTCCGGTGTGCAGTCGAGAATCGTCCACAGCGGCATCAGGTCTGGCGCACCGCGCGGGTCCTGGCCCGGATCTGCAGTGCTGCCACCCATTTCGCCGCTCCAGAAGTGGCGAATCTTGCCGTCGCGACGGGTGAAGACGTTGAAGGCCGGCATGTCCGCATCGTCCGCGCTCACATAGTCACGGGTGAAGTCGCCAACGACATCCGCGTACAACCTGAGATGCCGCCAGCCGCGCTGCTTCTTGGCCGCCAGCAGCCGCTCAATGGGTGAGCGCGCGACCATCACCAGCGCGATGCGCTGCTCGACATCGAGCGCTTCGCCATCCCAAGCGGCCATCAGCGACGTGCACATCGGGCAGGGTTGCTCGCGGTTCGGTCCGTACATATAGCTGTAGACCGCCAGCGTTTGTTTGTCGCCAAACAGCTCCGAGAAGCGGGCCGGACCGTTTTCTCCAACGAAGGCGTAGTCCATGGGCACGGTGCCGCCGGGCGGCAGCGCGCGCCGTTGCTCCGCGACGCGCTCGATGTGACGCCGAAGTTCGATCTCTTCTGCCAACAGCGCATCCCGCGCTTCGCGGTAAGGGCCGCTTTCGTTCGGAAAGCGCACCCCGTTCTGGTTGGCCAGATCAATGGCGGGTGTCTGCAGCGTTGTGTTCATGGCGGCTGGCCTCTACGCTTTCGATGCTGCGACGTTCACCATCCACGGCACACTGAACTTGTCCGTCAGCATGCCGAACGACGAGGTCCAGAACGTTTTCATCAATGGCATGGTGACCTGCCCACCCTCGCCGAGTGCCGCAAAGACACGTCTGGCTTCGGCGTCGTCTGCCACTTCAATGACGAGCGTCATGCCCTTGAACTCGGCTTGCTTCTCGTTTCCCATGCCGTCATCGGCCATCAGCCGGGTGTCGCCGATGCGGAAGGTGGCATTCATGATCTTCTCCTCAAATCCCGGGGGCGACTTCATGGCCGGGTCTGGGCTGTCCTTCCAGCGCATCAGCCCGTCGATTTCAGCACCGATGGACTCCTTGTAGAACTCCAGTGCTTCTTCACAGCGGCCACTGAAAGACAGGTAGGCTTGAACGTTCATGTCGAATTCCTCGCGGAGGGTGGTGGGGAGGTGGGGTCGAGCAATGGTTGATCACAAGTCGAGCAGCGGCTCAAACCCGCCGTAGACCATCCGCTTGCCGTCGAAGGGCATGTCGCCCAGCGCCTTCATGCGCGGGTCGTTCATGAACTTTTCGTTGCCGGCATCGCGCGCCGCCTTTGAGGGCCATTCGATCCACGAGAAGACGACGGTTTCGTCGCCCTCGGCTTTCACCGCGCGCTTGAAGTCGGTGACCTTGCCGTCGGGCAAGGCGTCACCCCAGCATTCGACGACGCGCGTGGCGCCATATTCCTTCAGCAGTGCGGCTGATTTCGTCGCGACGTCGCGATACGCCGCCTTCTTGGTTTCTGCCACTGGAATCAAGAATCCGTCGATGTAGCTCATGGTGGTCCTTCAGCTCCGTTGATCGTTGAAGGACCGTACGCTGCTTGCCCCCAAGGAGTCCGTGCGTTGGCGAACGCAGTGAGTCTGCGGCGCCGACCTGCCCGATCGACGACACAGGCAAGGCATCACAGGGCGTTGGACGACGGGGTCGGCAATTCGACGGTGCGACGGCATGTCGCTGACGATTGACGGACCGGATCTCGTTCAGGGGGTTTGGCGTGCCAGCTTCGCGCGCCGAGTGAGTGCCATATCGCGCGGCTGGTCTGGAACGAAAGAACCCTTGGGAACGACGCCAGCCGGCATGTGGGTGCTGAGCAGTACGCCTGCGCCGCAGGCACAGCCACCTTACCGCGCAGCAGAATCAAGTTGTTCCAGTGCAGTGTCGCCAAGGTTCTGGCGACCACATGCTTCTTCGCAGCGTTGAGCAACAGGGCGGTTGGGCGCTTGCATGACGCCATCGAGCGACACGAATGCCGATGCGATCAGCTTTCTCATCGGGGTTTCCTTTTTCAAGAAAAAATTGAACGATCAATGCATTGGGGCCGGTCGTACCGGATGGCTGCCCGGCCGGGTTAGACCAACCGGCGATTCCAGTTGCCGTAGCGTTCTTGGATCGGTCCGCGCCGAATGCTGAGCAGCACCAGCGCCAGCCCCAAACCGATGGTGACGGTGGTTGTCGCGCTGTCGCCATCGAACATGAATGGCACGCACATCAAACCGACACCCAACAGCGCGTTGAGTGCCCGCGCTGGCCGGGCCACATCGGCCGCGGCGATGGACACCACGGTCAGCACCAGCGAGCCGATGATGTGATGCGCATTGGCCAGGCTGCCCTCGGCGCCCAGCGTGACACGCGTGAACAGCAGGAACAGGCCGACGACGCCGGCCAGCGCCAGGTTCCAGGGCAGGCTGACGCCACCGAAAACCGCGGACTTCAGCACGGCAGCGGCGGGCTGGTCGAATTCGTCGGCGGGGTCGTTCACCGGCTTGGCATCGCCCACCACGGCCATGGCGTCGGTGTCGCCCACAAAAAGTACGCGCAGCCAGGGCTGGCCGGCTTTGGCGCGGCGGCGCAGGAACTGGCCGGTGGCCAGTAACTCGTCGAGCGAGTAGGGAATCTGCAGCAGCACGGCCGCACCGCCCACCAGCGCCAGGGTGCTCCAGGTGCCCAGCACCACCGGCTGGATGACGATGAAGAGAATCGTCGTCATGCCCAGCGGCACGATCATCAGGCCGAACAGCAGCACGAGCCAGGGCGCAGTGCGCCAGCGCTGGCGCGACCCCACCAGCCCGGTGAGGATCTCCAGCAGGTAGGTGTAGCCACCGAGCGCCGCGTCGGACACCGGAAACGCCGTCGACACCCACGACGTGACGATCTCTTCGGTGCCGTTGCGCGGGTCGGCGGCAGAACCATCGAAGAACGGGTCCCACAGCCCCGGGATGTGCCCCAGCTGGTAACCCGCCAGGTAGCGCGACACGTACAGGCCC
The DNA here is from genome assembly GCA_031418855.1 of Rubrivivax sp. Lineage (GTDB taxonomy): Bacteria > Pseudomonadota > Gammaproteobacteria > Burkholderiales > Burkholderiaceae_C > Rubrivivax. Next base: position 697 of record JANOJR010000200.1, on the reverse strand, counting down.
AGCAGGGCCAGCACGATGATGGGCAGGCGCTGCGCCCAACTCGATGGGTTGTAGCTCCAGCCCGGCGGCACGCTGGGCCCGGTCAGCGCCGCGACGGCCGACGAACCTGGCTCGGGCTTGCTGCACACGGCCAGGCCGAAGATGAGGGCGCCCACCAGCGTGTCCGACAGATAGGCCGCAGCGTTAGTGGTGGACCAGAGGAAGGGCATCGCCATCACGGCGGCGCCAATGCCGGCGCACAACCAGCGCGCCCAGGTGGCGCGCCACGACAGCGCGAAGCCGGCGGCGACCATCAACGACAAACCCAGGATCATCTCGCTGACACGCAGCCCGGATTCCTGAACACCGACCAGCACCGGCTGCGTCAGCAACCAGCTGCCCAGGCCGATGTTGACCATGTGCGCCCAGCGCCAGGCACCGTGTTCGGCCTTGCGGCGCGCGTCGTGGTCTGTGCGCAGGGTGTCGGCGTTTTGGCCGCTAGGCGACGGGCCAGCGGCTTCGGGCGCTGGTTGCGCAGGCACCAGGGTGAGTGTGTGTGCAGGGCTTGCTGCGTCGATGCTTGCAGCGATGTCGGCAGCCGCATCTGCAGGCTGGCTGGCACGTGAAGCCTCGTCAACACCGGCCGCCTGGCTGACCCAGCCCGGCGGCGTAATGCCGTTGGCGGCGTACCAGGCTGTCGGGTCGGCCTTCAGCGCTG
>JANOJR010000199.1:0-3692 GCA_031418855.1 Rubrivivax sp. | reverse complement strand
ATCGGCTTCACGGCGCAGCAGGTTGCTGATCTGGTTCGACGCCACCAGCTCGATCTGAATCGCCGGTTCTTCGTCGGCCAGCCGCGCCAGGATGGGTGGCAGCAGCCAGGTCGCCGCGACATGGCTGGTGCTGATGCGCACCGTGCCACTGGTGGCATTGCGCTGGCCGGCCAAGGTGCGCGCCAGGTTGTCCGCGCCGGCCTCCATTTGCCGCGCCGCGTCCGCTATGGCCAGCGCCATCGCAGTGGGCGTGACGCCGCGCCCGGTGCGCTCGAAGAGCGGTGCCCCGAGCTGCGCTTCAAGCTCGCTGATGTGGCGCGACAGCGTGGGCTGCAAGGCGCCCGTCTTGCGCGCCGCGCCCATCAGGCTGCCGGCGTCGAGCACGGCGATGAAGCTGCGCACGAGGGCCCAGTCGAAGGTGGAAGGGGTGGGGCTGGACATGCGGAAATGTATAGCTGACTTACCAAGCCAAGCAATTGTGGAATGAGTCATGCGCGCACAAACTGTCGCCATCAACTCAATCCACGCAGGAATGCCGACCATGAATGCCCCCCGCCGCAGCGTCTTGATCCTTGGTGCCAACGGCCGTTTCGGCCACGCCGCCGTGCTGGCATTTGCCAGTGCCGGCTGGCGTGTCCTGGCGCAAGTTCGGCGCGTGCCGATCACGCCTTGGCCGGCAGCAGTGAGCTACGTGACGACCCCGTTGCCAGAGACCGACGCGTTGGCCGCACAAGCCGCCGGCGCCAGCGTGGTCGTGCACGCCGTCAACCCGCCCTACACCGCCTGGCGCGAGCAAGTTCTGCCGCTGGCGCGGCTGGGCATGGCGCTGGCGCAGCGGCTAGACGCCACCTTCATGCTGCCTGGCAACGTCTACAACTTCGGCGCCGCCATGCCGGCCTTGCTGACCGAGACCACGCCCGAGTTGCCCAGCGGTGAGAAGGGCCAGATCCGCTGCGAGCTTGAAGCCGAGATGGCGGCGCGGGCTGGCCAGGGCTTGCGCAGTGTGGTGCTGCGCGCGGGCGACTTCTTCGGTGCCGGCACAGGCAGCTGGATGGACCAGGCCATGGTCAAGTCCATCGCCAAAGGCAAGCTGGTCTACCCGGGGCCGCTGAACGTGCCGCATGCCTGGGCCTACCTGCCAGACCTCGCGCGCGCCTTCGTGGCCGTGGCCGAGCGGCCGCGCGTGCAAGGCTTTGAGCGCCTGCACTTCGCCGGCCACACGCTCACTGGTGCGCAGTTGCTGGACGGCATCGAAGCCGCTGCGGCCGGCCTGGGGCTGCGCCCAGCTAAGGGCTTTCGTCGCGGCGGCATGCCGTGGGCGTGGATTCGCTTCGGCGGGCTGGTGTGGCCGATGTGGCGCTCGTTGGCGGAGATGTCCTACCTCTGGCACGTTCCGCATGCGCTGTCGGGCGCGGCCCTGGCACAGCGCGTGGGGGTGTTGCCGGGCACACCGCTGCATGACGCGTTGCAGCGCACCTTGATCGAACTGGGCCATGCGCCGGCCGTGAAGGCTGAGCTGCTGCCGACTTGAGACCGATCCCGCCTAAGCCAAGGACATCACCATGAACGCTGTCATTCGCCCTGCTATCCACGCTGCGGCTTACGCCGCAGCATCCAGCACCACCACAGGTTCAACGTTAGCAACGCAGCGCTGGCTCGGCGCCTTCTTCATCCTCGAAGCCTTGTTGTCGCTCGCGCCGATGGCCGTGCTCGGCCCCACTATTGGCTGGCCGGCATCACTTGGCAAACCCGCCGCTGAACAACTGGCGGCCATCCACGCCCAGCCCGATGCCGTGGCCTTCGGCTATGGCCTGTACCTGCTGTATTCGGTGCTCATCGCGCCAATGATGATTGCCCTGGCGGCCCGCGTCTTCGGCGGCCTGCACCATCCGCTGGCCGCCACCGTGGCGGCACTGGCCGCGCTGTCGACCCTGGCGCGCGCCATCGGCATCCTGCGCTGGCTGACCGTGATGCCCGCGCTGGCGGCAGTCCACGCCGGCGCCGACGCCGCGCAACGGGCGCAGATCGAACTCATCTTCCACGCCGTCACGCTTTACGTCGGCGGCATCGGCGAGCTGCTGGGCGTGGCGCTCTTCATGGCCATGGCCGTCGCGCTGTTGTGCTGGGGCGCGCTGTGCACCGCTGCCATGCCGCGCGCACTGGCCTGGCTTGGTTTCGTCAGCGCCGCCTTGCTCGGCGCCATGCTCTTGCCGGCCCTGCGCCTGTCTGTGCAGGTGCCCGTGGCGGCGGCCGTCTCGCTGCTGGCGGTGTGGATGCTGGCCGTCGGCGTATGGCTGTGGCGCGCCGGGAAAGCTCAGGCAGGGCTCAAGGTTTGACGAACTTCAGCCTGAAGCGGTCGCTCTCGCCAATGGCCTCAAACCGTGCGCGGTCCTGATCCTTGTTGCGGTAGGTCGGCGGCAGTGCCCACACGCCGCCGGAATGCTTGGCTGGGTCCTTGGCGTTGGCGTTGACCTCAGACACCGCGGCCAGGCGAAAGCCCGCCGCCTGCGCCAAGCGTGTGACGTAGGCCACATGCACATAAGCACTGCTGGCCTTGGCGTCCTGCACCTGGTCTGCTGGCAAGCAATGGTCCACCACGCCAAACACCGCACCGGGCTCGAGTACGGCATGGACGCTTTTGAAGGCGGCCAACACCGCAGCATCACCCTCAGCTGCCCCTTGTCGCGCAGGTAGGGCACCAGGATCTCGGTGTTCCAGCCACCGCCCGACAGGTTCCATTGCCACATGTCCACATCACGAAGACGCAGGCATGATGGGGTCACCCGTGGTGGCATGAGGCCGCAGCGTTTACCCGCGCACGTTGCGCGCGACGCCGTGCCCAAGCTCATTTGGGCTCTGACCGAACCGTGCCCCCCCCAGGCGCACACATTGACTGCAACATCGACGCATGCCAACACCCCCTGCCTCTCTGCGGCCATCCTTGAGTTGGGCCGAGCTCCTGCCGGCCATTCGCCTGGGGGTTTGGGTGGTCGCGCTCTTCGCGGTCGCGTTGGTGCTGGCTCGGATGTACTCCGCGCCCATTCAGGACATGCTGCACGCGCACCCACGCCTGGCCATCCTGATCTTCGTCACCACGTCGGTGGTCGCGGTGTTGATGCCGGTGCTGAGCAATCTGCCGCTGGTGCCGCTGGCCGTACTCGCCTGGGGGCCGGTCTGGACGGCATGGCTGCTGCTGGCGGGCTGGGTCGTCGGCGCCGTCATGTCGTTCATGCTTGCACGCCATGCGCGCGAACTCATACTGCGGCACTTCCCGTCGGCGACACGCCATGCCGACATCGACCGCTTGATCCATCCACGCCACCGCCTCGTCTCGCTCGTCTTGCTTCGCATGACCTTTCCGGTGGACGTGCTGTCCTATGGGCTGGGCCTGTTCAGCCGTCGCACCACGGTGACCGAGAACGCAGTGTCCACAGCGCTGGGCGCAGCGCCGTTTGCGTTCCTTTTCGCACTTTTTCCGGCGCTGACGGCCACGGCCCAGGTCATCGTGTTCGTCGGCTCGACCTTGGTGTTCGTCGCGTACGTGCTGTGGGTCGTATGGCGCCAGACCGTCTCTGGCTCGCCGTGCCGCAAATGTTCCAATGGCGCATCCTCGTTCGACTCATCCACCCAAAGGCACCCATGAGCACCCCGCTGTACGACACCTCGATTCCGCTGTTCAAGCAGCTGCTGGG
>JANOJR010000198.1:0-7721 GCA_031418855.1 Rubrivivax sp. | reverse complement strand
ATCGGCTTCACGGCGCAGCAGGTTGCTGATCTGGTTCGACGCCACCAGCTCGATCTGAATCGCCGGTTCTTCGTCGGCCAGCCGCGCCAGGATGGGTGGCAGCAGCCAGGTCGCCGCGACATGGCTGGTGCTGATGCGCACGGTGCCGCTGGTGGCGTTGCGCTGGCCGGCCAAGGTGCGCGCCAGGTTGTCGGCGCCGGCCTCCATTTGCCACGCCGCGTCGGCAATGGCCAGTGCCATCGCCGTGGGTGTCACGCCGCGCCCGGTGCGCTCGAAGAGCGGTGCGCCGAGCTGCGCCTCAAGCTCGCTGATGTGTCGCGACAACGTGGGCTGCAAGGCGCCCGTCTTGCGCGCCGCGCCCATCAGGCTGCCGGCATCGAGCACGGCGATGAAGCTGCGCACGAGGGCCCAGTCGAAGGCGGAAGGGCATGGGTTTGACATGCAGAAATGTATAGCTGGCTTACCGAGCTAGGCAATTGTCGAATGAGACGCGGGCGTACAAACTGCCGCCATCGAATCAACCCACGCAGGAACGCCGACCATGAATGCCCCCGAGCGCAGTGTCTTGATCCTGGGTGCCAACGGCCGCTTCGGCCATGCCGCCGTGCTGGCATTTGCCGGTGCCGGCTGGCGTGTGCTGGCGCAAGTGCGGCGCGTGCCGAGCGCGCCCTGGCCCGCAGGCACGAGTTACCTGACGACCCCGTTGCACGACACCGCAACGCTTGCCGTGCAAGCCGCTGGCGCCAGTGTCGTCGTGGACGCCATCAACCCGCCCTACACCGCCTGGCGCGAGCAGGTGTTGCCGCTGGCGCGGCTGGGCATGGACCTGGCGCAGCGGCTTGACGCCACCTTCATGCTGCCCGGCAACGTCTACAACTTCGGCGCGGGCATGCCGGCCTTGCTGACCGAGACCACGCCCGAAGCGCGGGGCGGCGAGAACGGCGAGAACGGCGAGAAGGGCCAGATCCGCTGCGAGCTTGAAGCCGAGATGGCGGCGCGCGCTGGCCATGGTCTGCACAGCGTGGTGCTGCGCGCGGGCGACTTCTTCGGTGCCGGCACGGGCAGCTGGCTGGACCAAGCCATCGTCAAGTCCATGGCCAAGGGCAAGCTGGTCTACCCGGGGCCGCTGGGCGTGCCGCATGCCTGGGCCTACCTGCCTGACCTCGCGCGCGCCTTCGTGGCCGTGGCCGAGCGGCCGCGTGTGCCGGGGTTCGAGCGCCTGCACTTCGCCGGCCACACGCTCACCGGTGCGCAGCTGCTGGACGCCATCGAGGCCGCTGCGGCGGGCCTGGGGCTGCGCCCTGCTACGGGCTTTCGTCGCGGCGGCATGCCGTGGGCGCTGATTCGCCTGGGCGGCCTGGTCTGGCCGATGTGGCGCTCGCTGGCCGAGATGTCGTATCTGTGGCGGGTGCCGCATGCGCTGTCGGGCGCGGCCTTGGCGCAGCGTGTCGGCGCGCTGCCGAGCACGCTGCTGCATGACGCGCTGCGGTGCAGCCTCATCGATCTTGGCCATGCGCCGGCCTTGAAGGCTGAACTGCTGCCAACTTAAAACCGATACCCCTGACCCAAGGACATCACCATGAACGCTTTCGTTCGACCTGCCATCCACCCTGCCACCCACACTGCCGCATCCAGTGCCGCCACAGGTTCAACGCTAGCAACGCAGCGCTGGCTCGGCGCCTTCTTCATCGTTGAAGCCTTGTTGTCGCTGGCGCCGATGCTCGTGCTCGGCCCGGCCATAGGCTGGCCGGCGTCGCTGGGCAAGCCCGCCGCCGAACAACTGGCGGCCATCCACGCCCAGCCCGACGCCGTGGCCCTGGGCTATGGCCTGTACCTGCTTTATTCCGTGCTCATCGCGCCATTGATGATCGCGCTGGCGGCACGCGTCTTCGGCGGCTTGCACCAGCCCCTGGCCGCCACCGTGGCGGCACTGGCCGCGCTGTCGACACTGGCGCGCACCATCGGCATCCTGCGCTGGCTGACCGTGATGCCGGCGCTGGCCGCGGCCCACGCCAGTGCCGAGCCGATGCAGCGCGCACAGATCGAGCTCGTCTTCCGCGCCATCACGCTTTACGGCGGCGGCATCGGCGAGCTGCTGGGTGTGGCGCTCTTCATGGCCATGGCCGTCGCGCTGCTGTGCTGGGGCGCGCTGCGCAGCGCTGCCATGCCGCGCGCACTGGCCTGGCTTGGTTTCGTCAGCGCCGCCATGCTTGGCGCCATGCTCTTGCCGGCCCTGCGCCTGTCTGTACAGGTGCCCGTGGCGGTGGCTGTCTCGCTGCTGGCGGTGTGGATGTTGGCCGTCGGCGTATGGTTGTGGCGCGCCGGGAAAGTTCAGGCAGGGCTCAAGGTTTGACGAACTTCAGCGTGAAGCGGTCGCTCTCGCCAATGGCCTCAAAGCGTGCGCGGTCCTGATCCTTGTTGCGGTAGGTCGGCGGCAGTGCCCACACGCCGCCGGGATGCTTGGCGGGGTCCTTGGCGTTGGCGTTGACCTCAGACGCTGCGGCCAGGCGAAAGCCCGCCGCCTGCGCCAGGCGCGTGACGTAGGCCACATGCACATAGCCACTGCTGGCCTTGGCGTCCTGCACCTGGTCTGCTGGCAAGCGGTGGTCCACCACGCCAAACACCGCACCAGGCTTGAGGACGGCATGGACGCTTTTGAAGACGGCCAACACCGCAGCATCACCCTCAGCTGCCCAGTTATGCACGTTGCGGAAGGTCAGCACCATATCGACGTTAGCGATGGTGCCCAGCGACGTCTTGGCCGGCACTTCGAAGGGCAGCACCTGCACGCGGTCATACAGCGCGGGTTGGGCTTGCAGCCTCGTGGCCAGGCGTTCGGCACTGCGGCGGTAGTAGGCAAAGCCTGACGCCGGGTCGTCGGCAGCCAGGATCAGCTGCCCCTTGTCGCGCAGGTAGGGCGCCAGGATCTCGGTGTACCAGCCACCGCCCGGGCTGATCTCGATCACGGTCATGCCCGACCGGATGCCGAAGAATTCCAGCGTCTCGCGTGGGTGGCGCCAGACGTCGCGGGCCGCGTTGGCGGGCGCGCGGTGTGCACTGGCGACGGCGGCCGCCAGCGCTTCGTCGGCGTGGGCCGGGCCCAGGCTGGCGAGGGCCGTGATGATGGTTAGGATGGCGTGTTTGAAGCGTTTCATCGGGCTTGGGCGATCGCGTCGGTGGGCATGTGAGCGGGGCAGCGAGCGCCCGGGTCAGCGTCGAGTTTGGCATCCGTCGTCTTGCGCTGCCGGCCATCGTCAATCGCAAAGACCGAACCGTGCGCCCGGCCAGGCGCGCACATTGCCTGCAGCATCGACGCATGCCAACAGACCCACCTCCTTCTCTTTTGCGGCCATCCTTGAGCTGGGCCGAGCTCCTGCCGGCCATTCGCCTGGGGGTGTGGGTGGTCGCGCTCTTCGCTGTCGCGTTGGTGCTGGCTCGGATGTACTCCGCGCCGATTCAGGACATGCTGCACGCGCACCCACGCCTGGCCATCCTGATCTTCGTCACCACGTCGGTGGTCGCGGTGTTGATGCCGGTGCTGAGCAATCTGCCGCTGGTGCCGCTGGCCGTACTCGCCTGGGGGCCGGCCTGGACGGCAGGGCTGCTGCTGGCGGGCTGGGTCGTCGGCGCTGTCATTTCGTTCCTGCTTGCACGCCATGCGCGCGAACTCATAGTGCGGCACTTCCCGTCGGCGACACGCCATGCCGACATCGACCGCTTGATTCATCCGCGCCACCGCCTCGTCTCGCTCGTATTGCTTCGCATGACATTCCCGGTGGACGTGCTGTCCTATGCGCTGGGCCTGTTCAGCCGTCGCACCACGGTGACCGAGAACGCCGTGTCCACGGCGCTGGGCGCGGCGCCGTTTGCGTTCCTGTTCGCACTTTTCCCGACGCTGACGGCCACGGCCCAGGTCATCGTGTTCGCCTGCTCGACCTTGGTCTTCGTCGCTTATGTGCTGTGGATCGTGTGGCGCCAGACGGCCTTGGGCCAGGCGGATGGCTCGGCGCCCCACCAGTGTTCCAATGGCGCATCCTCGTTTGACCCATCCACCCAAAGGCACCCATGAGCACCCCGCTGTACGACACCTCGATTCCGCTGTTCAAGCAGATGCTGGGCGGCCTGAGCCGCGTGCTGGTCATCGCTGCGGCGCATGCCGAGAGCCGGAAAATCGACCCGAATGCGCTGCTGCAGGCCCGGCTGTTCCCGGACATGTTCACCTTGCTGCGCCAGGTTCAGGTGGCGTGCGACTTTGCCAAGAGCGTCTCGGCGCGCCTGGCGGGGGTGGACGTGCCCAGCTTCGAGGACAAGGAAGCCAGCTTCGCCGATCTGCAAGGGCGTATCGGCAAGACCCTTGCCTTCATGGAAGGCCTGTCGGTGGCGCAGTTTGCAGACAGCGCCACGCGCGAGATCGTGACCCAAGCTGGCACGCCCAAGGAAAAGCGCTTTACCGGCCAGACCTACCTGCTGAGCTATGGCCTGCCGCACTTCTTCTTTCACGTCACCACCGCCTACGCCATCTTGCGCAGCAACGGCGTCGAGGTGGGCAAGAAGGACTACCTCGGCAACGCCTGATCGACGGCTGCGAACACAGCTTGCGTTTGTGCACAACCGAAGATGTGGAGCCCATGACCATGCGACGCAGACCTTTGTTAGCCAGCGGCCTGCTGCTGCTCGCAGCACCAGGTGCCACCTTGGCGCAGACGCCGCCGAAGGACGTGCGACCACCGGTGCGGGTGGGGTGGCTGGGTTCGAGTACGCGCGAGTCCTCGTTGTCGTGGCTCGCTGCATTCAACGCGGAGATGCTGGCGTTGGGATGGCGAGAAGGCGAGCACTACGCGCTGGTCGAGCGCTGGGCCGACAACCTTGGCCCCGAGCGGATCGCGGTCCTTGCCGGGGAGATCGCGGCGCTCAAGCCGGCGGTCATCGTGGCGGCCCCCAATGGCGCCGTGCGAGCGGCCCTGAAGGCATCGCCCGACACCCCGATCGTCATGGGCACCGGCACCGACCCCGTCGGCTGGGGATTCGCTGCGAGCCTGGCCCGCCCCGGTGGCATGGTGACGGGCAATGCCAACATGCTGGGCGACCTCAGCGACAAGTATCCCGAGTTGCTGCTGGCTGCCGCGCCTGGCGTTCGGCGCGTCGGCTTCCTGATGCAGCATCAGGGTCCGCTGCACCAGGCGCAGTTGGACAGCACCGCGCGCATCGCGAAAATCCATTCGCTCGACGCCAACATCGGTGAGGTGAGGGTGCCCACCGACGTCGAGCCCGTGCTTGCACGCTTCGCCGCCGAACGCGTGCAGGCGATGATCGTGAATGTCGGCCCGTCGCTGCTGGCCCAGCGCAGGCTCATCACGCAGACGGCGCTGCAACGCAAGTGGCCCATGATCGGGTTCACGAGACAGTTCGCTGACGAAGGGGCGCTCATGAGCTACGGCCCCAACTTCACCGCGCAATTCAGCCGCGCGGCCTATTTCGTGGACCGCATTTTGAAGGGCGCGAAGCCGGCGGATCTGCCGTTCGAGCAACCGACCCAGATCGAATTCGTCATCAGCCGCAAGACCGCCAGGGCGCTTGGCATCACGATCCCGCCGTCGCTATTGGTGCGTGCTGACGAGGTCATTGCCTGACGGGTCTGAGAGCCTGATGTTCCGCCGTCTGCCGCCGCCTCGCCGCCATTTGAAGCTCCTGGAAGTCAACGACCTGCGGGTCACGCTGAACACCTCGCGCGGCTCGGCCGACGCGCTGCGTGGCGTGTCCTTCACGCTCGAGCGCGGCCAGACGCTGGGGCTGATTGGCGAATCGGGCTGCGGCAAATCGATCACCGCGCTGGCGCTGATGGGCCTCTTGCCCGATGGCGCCAAGGTCGCGGGCTCGATTCGCTTTGCCGGGCGCGAGCTCACGACGCTCGATGAAGCGGCTTACTGCCAACTGCGCGGCGACCGCATCGGCATGGTTTTTCAAGAGCCGATGTCGGCGCTGAACCCGCTGCACACCGTGGCGCGGCAGATCGGCGAGTCGCTGCGCTTGCACCAGGGCCTGGACCGCAGCGCGGCGCGCGCGCAGGCGCTGCGTCTGCTCGACAAGGTCAAGCTGCCGAATGCTGCGCAGCGGCTGGACGCCTACCCGCACCAGCTCTCGGGCGGCCAGCGCCAGCGCGTCGTCATCGCCATCGCGCTGGCGTGTGGGCCCGACCTGCTGATCGCCGATGAGCCGACCACCGCGCTTGATGTGACGCTGCAGCGCGAGGTGTTGGACCTCATCGCTGAGCTGGTGCGCGAAGACGGCATGGGCCTGGTGCTCATCAGCCACGACCTCGGTGTGATGGCCGACCGCGTGCAGCGCCTCTTGGTGATGTACGGCGGCACGGTAGTGGAAAGCGGGCCGACGGCCGAGGTCTTCGCGCGCCTGGCGCACCCCTACAGCCAGGGCCTCTTCGCCGCGCGGCCGCGCCTGGGGCTGGCGCGAGGCACGCGGCTGGCCACGATCCCAGGGCGTGTGCCCGAGTTGATCGACCTGCCCGCCGGCTGCCCGTTTGCCGAGCGTTGCCCGCGCGTGGTGGACGCGTGCCACACGGCGCTGCCCGCGCTGGTCGCACTCAGCGCCGAGCACCATGCGCGCTGCATCCGGTTGGGCGCGCCATGAGTGCCAACCTTTTGCAAGTTAGCAATCTGGTGAAGGACTACCGCCTGCCGCGTGAACACCTGCTGGCCACCGCCCCGCGCGTGCGTGCGCTCGACGACGTGAGCTTCACGCTCAAGCGCGGCAAGAGTCTGGGCATCGTCGGCGAGTCGGGCTCGGGCAAGAGCACGCTGGCGCGGCTGGTGATGGCGCTGGAAGCGCCCACCTCGGGTTCGGTGTTGTTTGACGGCCAGGATTTGAACGCACTGCCGGGCGCCGAGCTGCGCCGCGCGCGCGCTGGTTTTCAGATGGTCTTCCAAGACCCTTACGGCTCGTTGGACCCACGCCGGCGTGTGCATCAAACCGTCTGCGAGCCCCTGGCCGCGCTGGGCTTGAGCAGTGCGGCCGAGCAACGCGCGCGCGCAGCCGAGGTGCTCGACGCCGTGGGCTTGCGCGCGGCCGATCTCGACAAGTACCCGCACGAATTTTCTGGCGGCCAGCGCCAGCGCATCGCCATCGCACGTGCGCTCATCACGCGGCCGAAGTTGATCGTCGCCGACGAGCCAGTGAGCGCGCTCGATGTCTCGGTGCAGGCGCAAGTGCTCAACCTCATGCAAGACCTGCAAGACCGCTTCGAGGTGACCTACCTTTTCATCAGCCACGACCTCGCGGTGGTGGACCTGGTATGCGACGAGGTCATCGTCTTGCAGCACGGCCGCATCGTCGAAAGCGGCGAGCCCGGCGCCATGTTCAGCCGGCCGCAGCATGCCTACACGCAGCGATTGCTTGAGGCCATTCCCGGCTTGCGCACACCGCGGGCCGCCGCAAAATCCACATCACCCCTGAACGGAGAACCACGATGACCCTGCAACGCCGCCACTTCAACGCCCTGCTCTCCAGCGCGCCGCTGCTGGCCAGCCTGCCCGCCGCCGCCCAGCGCGGCAAAGACGAAGCCGTGTTGGCGATGGTGCTGGAGCCCACCAGCCTGGACCCGACCAGCGCCCCGGCGGCGGCCATCGGCGAGATCGTTCACTACAACGTGCTCGAAGGCCTGACCAAGATTAACGTCGACGGCAAGGTCACGCCGCTCTTGGCGGAGA
>JANOJR010000197.1:0-3039 GCA_031418855.1 Rubrivivax sp. | reverse complement strand
CGAAAGCCGTGCACGAGTACGAGCTTGATGCCCATGGCGTGCAGGATCGAGAGGTCGTGCACGAAGCTGTTGAGCTTGCCGGCCGCCACCGCTTCGCCGGCCATGGCCACGACAAATGTCTTGCCGTGGTAGGCGTGGATGTAGGGCGCGACCGCGCGAAACCAGGGGACGAAGGTGTGTGGGAAGACGAGGCTCATGCTGCCCGGGATTGTGCCGCAGGGCTTTGCGCCAACCTGGTGGCGACGTCGCGCGACACACAGTGACGGGCCGTCGCGTGCGGGCCAAGCGGCTCGCGGGTGGCGTTGACTTCAAGCCAAGGCGAGGCGAGCATCGAAGCCCTTCTTCACCCCACAAGGAATTGACCATGGATGCAGCAAAGACCCACGGCGCGTTCAGCTGGAACGAGTTGACCACCAGCGACCCGAAAGCCGCCGTCACGTTTTACAGCGCACTGTTCGGGTGGGGCGTGAAAGACATGGACATGGGTAGCGGCGCGTACCACGTGGCCAGCGTGGGCGATGTGCCCGTCGCCGGCTTGATGGGCCCGCCGCCGGGAGCCCCGCCGATGCCGCCTTCGTGGGGCAGCTACGTCACGGTCGACAACGTCGAGACGACCTTGGCGTCGTGCACGGCGCTGGGCGGCAAGACCCTGGTGCCACCGATGGACATCCCCGGCGTCGGCCGCATGGCCGTGCTGCAAGACCCGCAGGGCGCCGTCTTCAGCGTCATGACTTACAGCGCCAGCTGAAGCTTGATGGGCCGGGGCGCCGGAGATAATCCTCGCCCCGTGAGACCGCAACGAGCTGCGGCCAGCGCCAGGCCCCCCACGCCCGCGCGGCCCATTCCCCCCAGCCACTACCCCGAGTCGCTGCCGGTATCCGCCCGGCGCGATGAGATCTCGCGCGCCATTGCGCTCAATCCCGTCGTTATTGTTTGCGGTGAAACGGGCTCGGGCAAGACCACACAGCTGCCCAAGATCGTGCTCGAACTTGGGCGTGGCCTAGGCGCCGGTGGCAAAGGTTTGATCGGCCACACGCAGCCGCGGCGCATTGCCGCAAGCAGCGTGGCCAAGCGCATTGCCGAGGAGCTGAATTCGCCGCTGGGCGAGGTGGTGGGCTACAAGGTGCGCTTCCAGGACCGACTGCAACCTGGCGCTTCCGTCAAGTTGATGACCGACGGCATCTTGCTGGCTGAAACGCAGGGCGACCCGCTGCTCAAGGCCTACGACACGCTGATCATCGACGAGGCGCACGAGCGCAGCCTCAACATTGACTTCCTGCTCGGCTACCTGCGCCAGATCCTGCCGCGCCGGCCCGACCTGAAGATCATCGTGACCTCGGCCACCATTGACGCCGACCGCTTTGCGCAGCACTTCGCGTCCATTCGCGGCCCGGCGCCGGTGATCATGGTCTCGGGCCGTCTGTTCCCGGTGGAACAGCGCTGGCACGCCTTCGAAGAAAAACGCGACTTCGACTTGAGCGACGCCATCGCTGACGCGGTGGACGAGTTGTGGCGCACGGCGCCTGGCGACATCCTCGCCTTCCTGCCCGGCGAGCGCGAAATCCGCGAGGCCAGCGACCATCTGCGCCGCCACCTCGCGCAACAACATGCCAAGCGCGGTGGCCCGCCGGCTGAGATCCTGCCGCTCTTTGCGCGGCTGTCGCAGGCCGAGCAAGACCGCGTGTTTGAAGCCGGCAACGGCCGGCGCATCGTGCTCGCCACCAACGTCGCCGAGACCTCGCTCACGGTGCCGGGCATCCGCTACGTCATCGACACCGGCCTGGCCCGCGTCAAGCGCTACAGCTACCGCAGCAAGGTCGAGCAGTTGCAGGTCGAGCCGATCAGCCAGGCGGCAGCGTCGCAGCGTGCCGGCCGCTGCGGGCGTGTGGCCAACGGCATCTGCATACGCCTGTACGACGAGACGGACTTCAACGGCCGGCCGCGTTTCACCGACCCCGAGATCCTTCGCTCGTCACTCGCCGCCGTCATCTTGCGTATGAAGGCGCTGCATCTGGGCAGCATCGAAGACTTCCCTTTTCTCGAAGCACCACCGCGCAAAGCCATCGCCGACGGCTACGCCTTGCTGCACGAGCTGGGTGCCGTTAACGACGAAAATGAGCTGACAGCGATGGGGCGTGAACTCGCGCGCCTGCCGCTGGACCCGCGCGTGGGCCGCATGATTCTTGAAGCGCGCGACCGACAAGCGCTGGACGAGGTGCTGATCATCGCCGCCGCACTCTCGGTGCAAGACGCGCGGGACAGGCCGCTGGAGCAAGCCCAGCTCGCCGATGAGCGCCACAAGATCTTCGATGACGAGCGCTCGGAATTCGTCGGCTACCTGAAGCTGTGGCAGTGGATCGAAGGCGGCCGCGGCCATGCCGGTGACACCAAGGCCACGCACAAGCTGTCTAACCGCCAACAAGAGCAGCGCCTGCGCGACCAGTTCGTAAGCCCGCGCAAAGTGCGCGAGTGGCGCGACATCCACTCGCAGCTGCACACGGTGGTGGCCGAGCAGGGCTGGCGCCTGAACACCAGCCCGGCGAGCTACGAGCAGCTGCACCTGTCGCTCCTGGCCGGCTTGCTGGGCAACATCGGCCTTAAGAGCGACGACGAAGACTGGTATCTCGGCGCACGCGGCATCAAGTTCTGGCGCCACCCCGGCGCGCACTTGAGCAAGAAACCCGGGCGCTGGCTGGTGGCGGCTGAACTCGTGGAGACCACGCGGCTTTTCGGCCGTGGCCTCGCGGCCATCGAGCCGACGTGGATCGTGGCGCTGGCGGGCCATCTGTTGAAAACGCAACTGCTGGAGCCGCACTGGGAGAAGAAGGCGGCCGAGGTCATCGCGTTGGAGCGCGCCACGCTCTACGGCATTGTTATTTACCACAACAAGCGCGTGAACTTCGGCCGTATTGACGCGGCCGCCGCGCGCGATATCTTCATCCGTGAAGCGCTGCTGGGCGACGTGTGGGAAACGGCGCTGCCTTTCCTGTCGCACAACAGCAAGCTGGTGCGCCAGGTGCAGGAGCTAGAGCACAAATA
>JANOJR010000196.1:0-3551 GCA_031418855.1 Rubrivivax sp. | reverse complement strand
GCCCAGCCCATCAAGGTGACGGTTTGGCCCAGCAGGGTTTCGCTGACGAGGCCGCAGTAAGTGGTTCTCATGGAGATGCTCCGCAATTCAGTTCAGGGGGCGCGGCGCCACGGGCTCGCGCTTGCAGGGGGTGGGATGGCTAACGGGGCAGCGACGCGCATACCCTCAGGACCGGCCAGGCGCCTGCCCGGCCAGCCCCATCAATTTCGTGGGGCGGCGATCGAGCCGCCATTGGGCGCCACCACACCCATCGAGATGACGTACTTCAGCGCCTCGTCCACGCTCATGGCGAGCTGGCGCACGTCGGCGCGCGGCATCATCAGGAAAAAGCCCGAAGTGGGGTTGGGCGTGGTGGGCACATAGACGCTTATGAAGTCGCCCGGCAAGTGCTCTGCGACTTCGCCGCTGGGCTTGCCGGTGACGAAGGCAATCGTCCACGAGCCCTGGCGCGGGTACTGCACCAGCACGGCTTCGCGGAAAGCGTTGCCGCTGCTGGAAAACAGCGTGTCCGAGACTTGTTTGACCGAGCTGTAGATCGACTTGACGATGGGGATCTTGCCCATCAGCCGGTCGCCCTGGCGCAGCCACCACTGGCCAAACATGTTGGCCACGAACATGCCCGTGGTGATGAGCAGCGCGGCCATGGCCAACACCGACAAGCCCGGCACATGGCGCAGCTTTTCCACGCCGGCATGCATCGTGGCCGGCAGCACCGCCTGCGTGGCCGAGAGGATCCACGCAAAGACGCCGTCGATGGTGCCCAAAAGCCAGGTCAACACCCACAGCGTGATGGCCAGGGGCATCCAAACGAGCAGGCCGGCGACGAGATACTTTTTCACGATGGCTACCTTGCGCCCTTAGGTGCTGGCGGAAGGCGCAGGCGCAGCGGCGGGCGCGGCGCTTGGCGCAGGGGCCGGGGCAGGGGCAGGCGCGGCGGCGGGCGCGGCAGCCTTGTCGCCAGCGGCCACAGGCGCCACGGGGGCATCGGCGGCGGTCTTGTCAGCCGGCTTGTCGCCCGCATCCGCTGCGCCGTCCTCTTTCTTGGTGCCGCCCTTGTTGCCGTCACGAAAGTCCGTGACGTACCAGCCCGAGCCTTTGAGCTGGAAACCGGCTGCTGTGAGTTGCTTGGAGAAGGCCTCGGCTGCGCAGGCCGGGCACTGGGTCAGCACCGGGTCGGAGAGCTTTTGCAGCACGTCTTTGGCATGTCCGCACGCAGCGCAGCGGTAGGCGTAGATTGGCATAGGGGTGCCCACTGGGCAAAACCGCGAATTATAGGGATGGCACCCCGGTTCACCGCCGGGATGGGTCTTGGCTCAGAGGGTGTGAACATATCCGGCGTGCCCGAGCGGGACGTCAGATTGCGCCCAATCAAGGCGCAAAGCACAGCCGTAGCTTGGGCTACAGCGAGCATTTGCAACGCCGAGTGGGCGCGATATGGCGTCCCGCTCGGGCAAGGCGGATATGTTCGCACCCTCTCAGGACATGCCGACCATCTGGTGGTGCGTGCCATGGCGGTTTTTCAGCAGCGCCTGCGGCCCCAGCGAGCCGATCGCCATACCTAGCAAGGCAGCGAGGAAGCCCGCCAACTGCGCCGGGAAGATGGCACCGGCGGGCGTGGCCAAAAAGAGCAGCCAAGTCACCAACCCCAGCACGATGGAGAACACCGCCCCTTGCGTGGTGGCGCGCTGCCAAAAGAGGCCCGCCACCAGCGGCACGAAGGCACCCACCAGCGTGACCTGGTAAGCGCCCGAGACCATCTCGTAAATCGGCGTGCCTTGCAGCGCGATGGCGTAAGCACACACGAAGATGCTGAACACGAGCACGGCCACGCGCATGGTGCGCAGCTCTTGCTTGTCGCTTTGGCGCGGGAAGAACTGGCGCCAGATGTTTTCGACAAAGGTCACCGACGGCGCCAGCAGCGTGGCCGAGGCCGTGCTCTTCAGCGCCGAGAGCAGCGCGCCGAAGAAGATCACCTGCATGACAAAGGGCATCTTCTCCAGCACCAGCATCGGCAGCACTTTCTGCGGGTCTTCTTTGATCAGCGCGGCCGACTGCTCGGGCATGATGATCAGCGCGCTGACTACCAGGAACATCGGCACGAAGGCGAAGAGGATGTAGAAGACGCCGCCGATGATGGGGCCGCGTGTCGCCGCCTTCACGTTCTTGGCCGACATCACACGCTGGAAGATATCTTGCTGCGGAATCGAGCCCAGCATCATGGTGATGGCCGCGGCGATGAAGAACACGATGTCGTGGAACGAGGGCTCGGGCAGGAAGCGGAAGAGGTCTTTGCTCACAGCCAAGTCGAACACCTTGTCCGCGCCGCCAGCCAGATCAGCGGCGAACACCGCAATGATCGACAAGCCCACCACCAGGATGATCATCTGGAAGAAGTCGGTCACCGCCACCGACCACATGCCGCCAAAGAGCGTGTAGGCCAGGATCGACGCCGTGCCCAGGATCATGCCCGCAGGGATGCTGATGACGCCTGCCGAGAGCAGGTTGAAGACCAGCCCGAGTGCGGTGACCTGGGCCGCGACCCACCCGAGGTAGCTCAGGATGATGATGAAAGAGCACACGACTTCGACGGCGCGGCCATAGCGTTCGCGGTAGTAGTCGCTGATGGTCAGCAGCGTCATCTTGTAGAGCCGCGCTGCAAAGAACAGGCCCACGAAGATGAGGCAGGTACCCGCGCCAAACGGGTCTTCAACGACGCCGTTCAAACCGCCCTGCACAAACTTGGCCGGGATACCGAGCACCGTCTCCGAGCCGAACCAGGTGGCGAAGGTGGTGGTGACGATCATCACCAGCGGCAGGTGGCGTCCGGCAATGGCGAAGTCGGCCGTGGTCTTCACGCGCTTGGCGGCCCACAGGCCGATGGCGATGGTGATCAACAGGTAGACGATGACCAGGGTCAGCAGCATGTCTGGGTGCCTCCGGGGCGGGTTGGGTGGTGGGGCAAACGGGCGCAATTATCTCGACGTTTGGGTCGCCACCGGCGGCCTCTCGTTCCTGCGACGTCGGCAAACCATCGATCAGCGCAAGCCCTTGACACCGCAAGCCCGCAGGCTGCGTGTGGTGCCGGGGTTAGTCCCGACCATCAGGCCCGCGAATTGCACCTAGAGTTTGCCGTCCTTGCGCAAGCTCCTCGGCTCACCACTTTGAAAGCGTTAGCTCATGCGATCCATTCTGTCGATGCTCGTCCTGTGTTGCTCGGTGATGGCCTTGCCGGCCAATGCCGCAGAGTTCGGAACCAAGGCCGAAGCGGTGGCGATGGTCAAGCGCGTGCAGGCCAAGTTCAAGGCCGAAGGCGCCGAAGCCACCTTCAAGGCGGTGTCGGACAAGTCGGTCGCCGAGTTCCATGATCGTGATCTGTACCCGTTCATCTACGACATGGAAGGCCTGAACGTCGCGCATGGCGCGCGCCCGGCGCTGATCGGCAAGAACCTGATCACACTGAAGGACCAGGACGGCAAATTCCTGGTGCGCGAAATGCGCGACATCGCCAAGACCAAGGGCAGTGGATGGTTCGACTACAAGTGGCCCAATCC
>JANOJR010000195.1:0-1911 GCA_031418855.1 Rubrivivax sp. | reverse complement strand
CTGCCGTCGTCGCCCAGGCCCACACCGTCCAGCGCCAGGCCCAGCAGCGGCGTGGTGACGCGGTGCTCGGCGGCCAGTGCGGCGATGTGCGCGTGGTGGTGCTGCACGGCCACGCAGGGCAGGCCGCGCGCGAGCGCGTAGGCGGCAGCGAAGCGGCTGCTGAAGAAGTCGGGGTGGCGGTCGTGCGCCACGATCTGTGGCCGCACGTCGAGCACGGCGCAGAGATGGGCCACGGCTTCTTCGAGCGCGGCGCAACTCGCGGCCGAGTCCAGGTCACCGATGTGCGGTGACAAGAACGCCTCATCGCCGCGCGTCACGCAGACGGTGTTCTTCAACCAGGCGCCGCAGGCCAGCACCGAAGGCCCGGCGCGCGCCAGTTTGATCGGCCTGGGTGTGTAGCCGCGCGCGCGGCGAATGAATTGCGCAGCGCCACCGCCGACCACGCGCAGCACGCTGTCATCGCAGCGCGCCACGATGTCGCGCTCGTGCATGAGCACGGCGTCGGCAATGCCGGCGAGCCGCGTCAGCGCCTCGATGTTGTCGCGCACGATGGGCTCGCCTGCCGGGTTGGCGCTGGTCATCACGAGCGTCAGTGCTTGCGCCTCGTGCAGCCACGCCAGCCCGGCGGGGCGGCCCGCAGCTTCGTGGAAGAGTAGATGCTGGATCGGCGTGCAAGGCAGCATCAGGCCGAGCTCCGTGAGCCCTGGCGCGACACCCTCTAGCGGCGCGGCGCCGGTGCGCCGAGGCAGCAGCACGATGGGCCGCTCGGCTGCGGCCAGCAGCGCGGCCTGGGCTGGATTCAGCTCGACCAGGGCCCGTGCTGAAACGACGTTAGCGACCATCAAGGCCAAGGGTTTTTGATCGCGCTGTTTACGCTGGCGAAGCAGTGCCACCGCCACAGCTTGCTGCGCGTCGCAGGCCAGGTGAAAACCACCCAGGCCTTTGATGGCGACGATGGCCCCGGCGCGCAGCAGGGCCAGCGTCTGCGCGATGGCGTCGCCGGCGATGGCCCGGCCCTGCGCGTCGACGAGACGCAGGCTCGGGCCGCACAGCGCGCAGGCATTGGGCTCGGCGTGAAAGCGCCTTTGCAGCGGGTCTTCGTACTCACGCCGGCACGCGGGGCACAGCGCAAAGCTGGCCATGCTGGTGCTGGCGCGGTCGTAGGGCAGCGCGCGTGTGATGGTGTAGCGCGGGCCGCACTGGGTGCAGTTGATGAAGGCGTAGCGGTGGCGGCGGTCGTGCGGGTCGAAGAGCTCGTGCAGGCAGTCGCTGCAGGTGGCGGTGTCGGGCGCGATGGCGGTGCGCACGGCGCCGGCGCGGCTGGGCAGGATGCTGAAGGCGTGGGGATGCGTCGGTGTCGGCGGCAGCGTGTCGAGGGCCGTCGTGGTGACGGTCTCGACGCGCGAAAGCGGTGGTGCGTCGTCGCGCAGGCGGCGCGCGAACTGCGCCAGAACCTCGTACGGCCCTTGCGCGTCGATGGCCACGCCGTCGCCGTCGTTGCAGACCGAGCCGCAGAGCTCGAGCTCATGCGCGAGGCGGTACACGAAGGGGCGAAAGCCGACGCCTTGCACGGCGCCGCAGACGCGGATGCGGTGGTGTTGAGTTGCTCCCTCCCCCTTTGAGGGGGGCGAAGCCGGGGTTTCGAGCCGCATGCGGCGAGCCGGCTGAGCGGTCTCGGCTTGCAAGCCGAGACGCGGTGCGCAGCTGGGTTGGGGTGGGGGTGAAATCGAGGGCTGCCTAAGCATTCGACCCCCTCCCCAGCCCTCCCCCTTGAAGGGGGAGGGAGCCGGTCCGTGGCTGCACGCAGGACCTCGCACCACGCGTTATCCAATCAACCCACGCCTGCATACCCTCGCCACTTCTAGCCGAAAGCTGGATGACCTCGATGCCCGGGTTCACGCGCCGCGCGCA
>JANOJR010000194.1:0-3578 GCA_031418855.1 Rubrivivax sp. | reverse complement strand
GGCCGCCACGCTCTTGCTGCTGGTGGCCAGTGGTTGGCTCTCGCCGCTGGGCGCGGCCGCTGCCACCGCGCTGGCCGGTGTCGGCAGCGGCCTGGCCGGGCCTTCGCGCGACATGCTCATCAAGGCCGCCACGCCGCCTGGTGCCACGGGCCGTGTCTACGGCACGGTGTACTCGGGGCTGGATGTCGGCTTCGCCGTTTCGGCGCCGGTCTTCGGCTGGCTGATGGACCACGCCATGCCGCGTGGTGTGTTCGTTGCCGCTGCGCTGGCGCTCGCCGTCGGCGTGGCCTGCGCCGGCCTTGTCTCGTGGTCCACACGCTCGCGTGCGGCCCTGCTTGCTGCTTGAACTCTTGAGTGAACACCCAACCCATGAACGCTGCATCCTCACTGACACCACGCCCCGCCGGCCACGCCTTGGTCGAAGCCCTCATCGCCCAGGGCGTCAACACCGTTTTCGGTGTGCCCGGTGAGAGCTACCTCGCCGTGCTCGACGGCATGCATGAACACCGGGAGCGCATCCGCTTCATCGCCTGCCGGCAAGAAGGCGGCGCGGCCTTCATGTCCGAGGCACAGGGCAAATTGACGGGGCGGCCAGGCATCTGCTTCGTCACACGCGGGCCAGGCGCCACCAACGCCAGCATCGGTGTCCATTCGGCGTTTCAGGACTCCACGCCGCTGATCCTCTTCGTCGGCCAGGTCGCCAGCGACCAGCGCGACCGCGAGGCCTTTCAAGAGCTCGACTACCGCCAGATGTTCGGCCCCGGCACGCTCGGGCTGGCCAAGTGGGTGGGCGAAGTGCACAGCGCTGACCGCCTGCCCGAGTACGTCGCCCGCGCCTTCCACACCGCCATGCAAGGCCGCCCCGGCCCGGTGGTGGTGGTGCTGCCCGAAGACATGCTGACGGCGCTGACCAGCGCGCCGGTGCTGCCGCGCGCCGAGCCCGCGCACGCCTGGCCAGCGCCTGGCTCGCTGGTGCAATTGCGCACGCTGCTCTTGCAGTCAACTCGGCCGTTAGTGATTGCCGGCGGCAGCGGCTGGGACGCCGACGCCACACGCGCCTTGCAGCGCTTCGCCGAGAACTGGCAGCTGCCGGTGGCCAACGGCATGCGCTTTCAGGACACCTTCGACAACCGCCATGCGCTGTACGCCGGTGACGTTGGCATTGGCATCAACCCGAAGTTGGCCGCGCATGTGCGCGAGGCCGATCTCATCATCGCCCTGGGTATTCGCCTGGGCGAGATGACGACCGGCGGCTACACGCTGCTGCAAGTGCCACGGCCAATACAAAAGCTCGTGCACATCCACGCCGGCGCCGACGAGCTGGGCCGCGTCTACACGGCCGACTTGATGATGCAGTCATCGATGGCGTTAGCAGCCAAGGCGCTGGAGACCTTGGCCGCCCCCGCCCCCGCCACCGTGCCCTGGGCCGAGCACGCCGCCACGGTGCATGCCGACTACCTTGGCAATTTGCAAGCGCAGGCGGTGGCGCCGCTGGACATGGCCGTGGTGGTGCGCGCCGTGCACAAGGCCTTGGGAAGCGACGTCATTTACACCAACGGCGCGGGCAACTTCAGCGGCTGGCTCAATCGCTACACGCAGTACCCCGCCCTGCACGTGCACGGCCGCACGCAGCTGGCCCCCACCTCGGGTGCGATGGGCTACGGCTTCCCGGCGGCGGTGGCAGCCTCGCTGCTCTACCCCGACCGCCACGTCGTCAACTTCGCCGGCGACGGTGACTTCCTCATGACTGGCCAGGAGCTCGCCACCGCCACGGGCTACGGCGCCGGGCGCGGCAAAGGCAAGCTGCTGTGCATCGTGGTCGACAACGGCACCTTCGGCACCATCCGCATGCACCAGGAGCGCGACTACCCCGGGCGTGTGAGTGGCAGCGATCTCTTCAACCCCGACTTCGCCGCACTCGCGCGGGCTTACGGCTGGCATGCCGGGTTTGTCGACAAGACCGAAGACTTCGAGCTGGCCTTGGCGGCTGCGCTCGCCGCCGACGGCCCGGCCCTGCTGCACTTGAAGCTCGACGCCGATGTCAGCACCACACGCACCACGCTGTCGGCGATTCGCGCGTCAGCGTTAAGTCGACGTTAGGTCACACCCATCCACTTCACCGGAGCCGCATCCATGAGCACACTGCAGTCACTCTTCGCGCATAAGGCTTGGTCCAACAACGAGCTGTTCAACCTGCTGGCGACCGTCACGTCTGAGCAGCATGCCGCGCCCATTCACACCGCGATGCGCACGCTCAACCACATCTATATCGTCGACCGCATCTTTCAGGCACATCTGCTCGGTGAGCCCCACGGCTATGCGGCCACCAACACCGACGCCACCCCCGAACTCGACGAGCTTCAGTTCCAGGTGGCAGAAACCGACGCGTGGTTTGAGACCTACACAGCTGGGGCTTCCAGCGCCCAGCTGAGCGAACGCATCACGTTTCGCTTCACCGACGCAGACGCAGGCGCCATGACCCGGGAAGAAATGCTTCTGCACGTCATCACGCACGGCGCCTACCACCGAGGCAACGTCGGCCAGGTTCTCAAGTCGATTTCTATCGTGCCACCGCGTGACCTGTACACCAGGTTTTTGCATGTCAGCGAACCGGGGCGCAGGCTGGCTTGAGTGTTCAGTTGGATTTGCAATCAATCCTAGTTACCAACCTGGGCCGAGCTCTTGGCAACACCACTTCACCCTGTCCTGAAGCAGCTCACCGAGCGCATCCGCCAGCGCAGCCGGCCCACGCGCAGCGCCTACCTTGCGCGCATCACCCGGCTCGTTGAGCGCCCACGTGGCAGCGACCGCCTGGGCTGCGCCAACGTGGCACATGCCTTTGCAGCGCTGCCCGCCAACGACAAGTTGCGCGTGGTGGCCGAGCGTGCGCCGCACATCGGTGTGGTGACGTCCTACAACGACATGCTCTCGGCGCACCAGCCGTATGAAGGCTTCCCCGCGCTGATCCGCGATGAAGCGCGCAAGCTCGGCGCCACGGTGCAAGTGGCTGGCGGCGTGCCGGCGATGTGCGACGGCGTGACCCAAGGCCAGCCCGGCATGGAGCTCAGCCTCTTCTCACGCGACACCATCGCCATGGCCACGGCCGTCGCGCTAACGCACGATGTCTTCGACGCCGTGCTCTTGCTCGGTGTCTGCGACAAGATCGTGCCGGGCCTGCTCATCGGCGCACTGCATTTCGGCCATCTGCCCTGCGTCTTCGTACCCTCCGGGCCCATGAGCACGGGCTTGTCCAACGGCGCCAAATCCAATGTGCGCGAGCAGCATGCGTTGGGCCTGGTCGGCCGAGCTGAGCTGCTGCAAGCCGAGAGCGCGGCCTACCACGGCCCCGGCACCTGCACCTTCTACGGCACGGCCAACAGCAACCAGATGCTGCTCGAAGCGATGGGCTTGCATGTGCCCGGCGCGGCGTTTGTGCACCCACACGCCCCGCTGCGCGAAGCCTTGACGCGTGAGTCCGTGCGCATGGCGCTGGGCATCACGCAGGCGCAGCGCTTCATGCCCATCGGCCGCCTGGTCGACGAGCGTGTCATCGTCAACGCCATGGCCGCACTGTTGGC
>JANOJR010000193.1:0-1927 GCA_031418855.1 Rubrivivax sp. | reverse complement strand
GGGGGCCAGCATGCTCGACTTCACCCACAGCGGCCCGGTGGCCGGCCCGGCGGTGGTGGCGGCCGTGGGCATCCCCGTCATCGGCGGCCTGGGTGGCGGGCCTTGGCTGGACGGGCGCGTGCGCATGATCCACGCTGCGCTCGGCTACGCCGCCGCGCACATCGACAACCCGCCGGACACCTATGCGCAAGTCGCCAAAACCGCGCTCGACGCCATCAGCGCGTTCGCGGATGACGTGCGCGCGGCGCGCCAGATCAGGGGCGGCCTACCCGTCAAAGTGAGCTGACATGCCAAGCGTGCCCATTGATGGCATCACGACGCGCTATGAAGTCTTGGGCAGCGGCGCGCCGCTCTTGATGTTCTCGCCCGGCGGCTTTGACGCCACGCTGGAAAAGTGGTCGACGCTGGGCATCTACGCGCAGACCAGGATGCTGGCGCCGCTGGTGCAGCACTACCAATGCATCGTCTTTGACCGCCGCGAATGCGGCGAGTCGGGTGGCCGTGTGGAGGCGGTGGGCTGGGGCGATTACGTGGCGCAGGGCCTGGGCCTGCTTGACCATCTGGGCATCGCGCGCGTGCACTTGATGGGCGGTTGCATGGGCTGCGCGCCGGTGGTCGGCTTCGCGGCGGCGCACCCGCAGCGCGTGGCCAGCATGGTGCTGTACTGGCCTGTGGGCGGCGCCAGGTACCGCATCAACGGGCTGCAGCGATTCGCGCAGCACCTGGCCTTCGTGCGCGAGCAAAGCCTGGCCGGCGTGGTGGCGCTGGTGCAACGTGAGGGCAAAGCCTTCAACGCCGACCCGCGTGGCGGCCCCTGGGCTTCGGTGTTGCGCCATGACGCAGTGTTTGCTGAGAGTTTTCAACAGCAAGAGCTCGACGCGTACGAGCGCATCGTCGAAGCGATGTCACGAAACCTGCTCGACCGCGACACGGCACCCGGCGCCGAGCCCGAAGCCATGCTAGCGCTGGACATACCCGCACTCATCGTGCCCGGGCGCGACGCCTCGCACGCCACCTCGGACGCACGTTATCTCGAAGAATGCCTGCCACGCGCCGAGTACTGGGACGCGCTGCCCGCCGCGCAAACCGAAGCCACGGCGCCGGCACGCATCCTGCAATTTCTAGGTGCCCAGCCCTCGCCATGATCATCGACATCCACTGCCACTACACCACCGAACCCGCCGCGCTGCACACCTTTCGCGACAAGCAGCTCGCCGGCCTGGCCGACCCCGCACGCAAGCCTGCGGCCAAGACGCTGGCGGACCTGAACATCAGCGACGAGACCATCGTGCAAAGCGTGCAGCCGCAACTCAAGCTGCAAAAGGATCGCGGCAGCGACCTCACCATCTTCAGCCCGCGCGCTGCGGGCATGGCGCACCACGTGGGTAACCCGGAAGTGAGCCGGCAGTGGACGAGCATCAGCAACGACCTCATCCATCGCCTGTGTACGCTCCTGCCCAGCAACTTTGTCGGCGTCGGCCAGTTGCCGCAGTTCCCTGGCGTGGCGCCGGCCGAGTGCATCGGCGAACTTGAACGCCTGGCGGACTTGGGCTTCGTTGGCGTCAACCTCAACCCCGACCCATCGGGTGGCTGGTGGACCGGCCCGCCGCTGACCGACCGCCATTGGTACCCGCTGTACGAGAAGCTCGTGGACTTGCAGATGCCGGCCATGATCCACGTCAGCAGCTGCTGCAACCCCAACTTTCACCACACCGGCGCGCACTACATCAATGCCGACACGGCGGCCTTCATGCAGCTCATCCAGGGCGACCTCTTCAAAGACTTCCCCGAGCTGAAGTTCGTCATCCCGCACGGCGGTGGTGCCGCACCCTTCCACTGGGGCCGCTACCGTGGTTTGTGCCAGATGCTGCAGAAGAAAAAGCTCGCCGACCATCTCTTGGGCAACGTCTTCTTCGACACCTGCGTC
>JANOJR010000192.1:0-7724 GCA_031418855.1 Rubrivivax sp. | reverse complement strand
TGCGCTCTTGCAGCGCAAGCTCGGCCTCACGCCGCGCGCTGATATCAGCCACCGTGCCGACATAGCCTTCCACCGCCCCGTCGTCACCGCGCAGGGCACGCGAGTTGGCGCGCACGTAGCGTGTTTCGCCGCTGGCGCGCTGCACGCGGAATTCCATCTCGAACTCGCCCGAGCCGCTGGCAGCGATGCGCCAACGGCGCACGACCTCGGCGCGGTCTTGCGCATGCAGTGCATTCGCCCAGCCGCCGCCCAGGCTTTGTTCAAGCGTCATGCCATAGATGTCTTGCCAGCGCGCGTTGGTGTAGATGCATTCCCCGTGCGCGTCGGTCTGGTAAATGCCCAGCGGCGAGGCATCGGCCAGACTGCGGAATTGGCGCTCGCTGGCACGCAAGGCGCGCTCGGCGGCGCGAAGTTCGCCGAGGTTGCTGACCAGGGCCACCATGCCGTCAATACTGCCGTCGGCAAGGCGGTGTGGCATGAGTTGCACGCGCTGCTCAATGATGCCGTTGACTGAGGGCACGCTGCGCTCGACGCTGCGTGTGGCGCCTGCCAGCACCTCGCGCTGCACGGCCAAGTCCTCGCTGGCCAACTGCTCACCGATCAACTCCGCGATCGGCCGGCCCAGGATCGACGCGGCCGTGCGCCCGAACCAGCGCTCGATGGTGGCGTTGTGATAAACGTTGCACAGCTCGCGGTCCCACACCGAGATGGCCACGGGAAGCTGGTCCAACACGGAATTCAAGGCACTGACGTTGCCGGTGAGTTCGCTCTCCAGGCGGCTGCGCGCTGCGGCGGCGGCGACGAAGGCGCGCTCGCGCAAGAGCAGGGCCTCGACCACGACACGCGCCAGCGCGGACAAGGCCGTGCGTTGCTCGGCGCTGAGTTGCCCCGGCTTGCGGTCGATCACACACAGCGTGCCCACACGCTGGCCTTCGGGCATGACCAGTGGCGCACCGGCATAAAAGCGTATGCCGGGGCTGGCGGTGACCAGCGGGTTGTCGGCGAAACGCGCGTCTTTCAACGCGTCTGGCACCTCCATCAACGCGTTGTCGTGGATGGCGTGCGCGCAAAAGGCCACGTCGCGCGAGGTCTGCGCCACACCCTCAAGACCGACGTTAGCTTTGAACCACTGGCGGTCGACGTCGATCAAGCTGAGCAGCGCGATCGGCGTGGCCGTGAGCTGCGAGGCCAAGTGCGCCAGTGCGTCGAACATGGGCTCGCTGGCCGTGTCCAGAACCGCCAGCGCGCGCAGCCGCCCCAGGCGCGCGGCTTCGTTCTCGGGCAGGGCGGCAGCAGGCAACGCAGTACCAGGCCCGGGCTACTTCACGCGGCCGAGCTTGTCCTTGAGCTCGACCGCGCGCTGCCTCTCAAGCTTGGCGGTGGCGTTTCCGGGTTCGAGCTCAAGCACGCGGTCCCACTGGGCGATGGCGTTGCTGAGGTCTTGTCGTGCGAAGGCCTGGCGTGCCGCTCTTGTCGCGTTGGCTACCGCTTGTTTGCGTTCGCGCTCGGCGCGCTCAGCCTGCTCACGCTCGGCGCGCTCAGCCTGCTCACGCTCGGCGCGCGCGGCATCCGACGGGCTGCTGGCGCGCTGGGCTGCGGGCGCCGGTGCGGCTGGGGCGGCGGCCGGCGGTGCACTGGCCACGGGTGCGGCCGGGGGCGCCTTGCCGGGTATGCGCACGAGCTGGCCACCCGACAGCAGCTTGGGCACCTTGATGTCGTTGTAGCGCGCCAGGATGTAGAACAGGTGCACGTCGCCCATGAAGCGCTGCGCGATGCGCGACAGCGTCTCTCCCGGCTGCACGCGGTACATGTAGGACTCGCGACCGAGCACGCTCACCGGGTCGGCGCTGATCTGGCGCAGCAGGTTCAAGGCCAGCCTGTGCCCGGGCTCAAGGATGAGCGCACGTTGCAGTTCGGCGCTGGCTTCGTCTTCCTTGCCAAGCTCCAGCAACTCAAGCGCCGAAGTGACGTACTTTTGCGGGCTGCCTGTGGGTGGCGCGGGTGCGGGCGGGGCCTCGACCACCGGGGACGGCGCGGGCGGCGGCGCCACCACCGGCGCCGCAGTGGGTACGGGTGGGCGCGCGGCGCTACCGGAGCCGGCCGGCGTTTCGCAGCCGGCCATCAAGGCGACAACCAGCCACGAAGCCAAGATGGTGGTCCAGCGCTGGTGCCGCGTGCTGTGCATGGGGGTGGCGTGTGCGTGACGGTTTGCGCCGTCGGTCGCTCCATTATCGGCCAGTGGTTTTCGCCGCCGCTGTGCTTAGCTCACACCACGCGCGCGGTCGGCGGCGAACTGTTGGCGCCAGCTCGCGAAGCGGCCTTCGTCCAGCGCCAGCCGCACCTCCGCCATCAGGTTCACGTAGTAGTGCAGGTTGTGGATGCTGGCCAGCATGGGGCCGAGCATTTCGCCGCAACGGTCCAGGTGGTGCAGGTAGGCGCGGCTGAAGCCGGCGTCAGCGCCCTCACCCCCCGCAACCCCCGGCGTGCCGGCGCAGCAGTGGCACAGGCAGCTTTCGTCGGGTGGGCGTGTGTCGGCCTTGAAGCGCGCGTTGCGCAGTTTGAGGTCGCCAAAGCGCGTGAAGAGGTGGCCGTTCCTGGCGTTGCGCGTGGGCATCACGCAGTCAAACATGTCCACACCTTGGGCCACCCCTTCGACCAGATCTTCGGGCGTGCCCACACCCATCAAATAACGTGGTTTGTGAGGTGGCAGCAAGCGCGGCGTATGGGCCATGACGCGCAGCATCTCGGCCTTGGGTTCGCCCACGCTGACGCCACCGATGGCATAGCCCGGCAGGTCGAGCTCAGTCAGCGCGGCGGCGGAGGCTTCGCGCAGGTGTTCGAACATGCCGCCCTGCACGATGCCGAAGAGTGCGTTGCGATTGGCCAGCCGCGTGAACTCGGCCTGGCTGCGTTTGGCCCAGCGCAGAGAGAGCTCCATCGAGCTGCGCGCGTCACCCTCGCTCGTCAACACGCCTCCGGTTTGGTAAGGCGTGCATTCGTCGAACTGCATGGCGATGTCGCTGTCCAGCACGGTCTGGATCTGCACGCTGACTTCGGGCGTTAGAAAAAGTTTGTCGCCATTTACCGGGCTGGCAAAGCGCACGCCTTCTTCGCTGATCTTGCGACCCTTGCCATCTGCGGCCCCCAGGCTCCAGACCTGGAAGCCACCGCTGTCGGTAAGCATGGGCCGCTGCCAGCCTTCAAAGCGATGCAGGCCGCCGAAGGCCTTGATCACGTCGAGCCCCGGGCGCAGCCAGAGGTGAAAGGTATTGCCCAGAATGATCTGCGCGCCCATGGCCACGAGGGACGCCGGCAGCGTGCCCTTCACCGTGCCGTAAGTGCCCACCGGCATGAACACCGGCGTTTCCACCACGCCATGGTTGAGCGTGAGGCGGCCGCGCCGCGCCTGCCCTTCGGTCGTAAGCAGCTCGAAGCTCAGCATGCGCCGCCGCCTTGGGTGTCGCCCCGGGTCTCGCGCTGCAAGAGCATGGCGTCGCCGTAGCTGAAGAAGCGAAAACGCGCTTCGATGGCGTGGCGGTACAGCGCCATCACCTGCGCGTGCCCAGCGAAAGCGCTCACAAGCATCATCAGCGTGCTCTTGGGCAAGTGAAAGTTGGTCAGCAAGATGTCCACGACCTGGAAGTTGAAGCCGGGGGTGATGAAGATGTCGGTCTCACCACGGTAGGGCAACAAAGCGCCGCCGCGCGCGGCCGATTCGAGTGCGCGCAGCGTGGTCGTGCCCACCGCGATGACGCGCCCGCCGCGTGCGCGTGTGGCCTCGACCGCCGCCACCGTGGCTGCGCTGACTTCGAAACGTTCGCTGTGCATGCGGTGGGCGTGGATGTCTTCGCTGCGCACGGGCTGGAAGGTGCCCGCACCCACGTGCAAGGTGATGGCCGTGCGCTGCACGCCCCGTGCGTCCAACGCCGCCAGCACGGCTTCGTCGAAGTGCAGCGCGGCCGTGGGCGCGGCCACGGCACCGGGGTGCGTGGCGAACACGGTCTGGTAGCGCCGCTCGTCGTCGGCGTCGTCGGCATGCGTGATGTAGGGCGGCAGCGGCACATGGCCGTGGGCTTGCAGCACGCTCAGCACGTCCGCGTCAAAACGCAGGTGATAAAGAGCGTCCTCGGGCCCGGCGCGGCCCAGCACCTGGGCATTCACAGCGTCGGCCAATCGCAGCATGCTGCCGGGGGTGGGCGACTTGCTCGCACGCAGGTGCACCAGCGCCTCCAAGCCATCACCCACCACACGCTCGACCAGCAACTCCACTGCGCCGCCGGTGGACTTGAAACCCAAGAGCCGCGCCTTGATCACCCGCGTGTCATTGAAAACCAGCAAGTCGCCGTCGCGCAGAAGCGAAGGCAGCTCGTGGAAGATGTGCTCGTGGGGCAACGCGCTGCGCCCGTCCAGCAAGCGCGAAGCGCTGCGCTTTGCGGCGGGGTGCTGCGCCACGAGCTCGGGCGGCAAGGTGAAGTCGAAGTCGGCGAGCTGCACGAGGGTGGGTGAAGACGGCGGGTGGGTCGGAATGAGGGCTCAGAATTGTTCCATGGCCGACCCAGTACCCTTGCTTGACACCGCCAAACCCCTGGCCACCAAACCGCGCAGCGCGCCCCAGCAGGCCTTGCTCAAGCTCGGCCTGGTGCGCGACATCGATCTGGCACTGCACCTGCCCATGCGCTATGAGGACGAAACGCGCATCGTGCCGATTGCCTCGCTGCATGACGGTGAAGTGGCGCAGGTGCAGGGCATCGTGCGCGCTTGCGAGGTCGACGAGCGCCGCCGCCGCCAGCTCGTGGTGCTGGTACATGACACCAGCGGCGAGCTGCGCCTGCGCTTCCTCAACTTCTACGCCAGCCAGCTCAAGACCTACGCCGTCGGCCGCAGCTTGCGCATCCGCGGCGAAGCGCGGTCCGGGCTCTTCGGCCGCGAGATGGTGCACCCCACGTGCAAGCTGGTCGACGAAGCGACCGCGTTGCCGCAGTCGCTGACGCCCGTCTACCCCAGCACCGCCGCGCTGCCGCAGGCTTACCTGCGCAAGGTGGTGACTTCGGCCATGGCGCGCGCGCCCTTGCACGAGCTGCTGCCCACCGACTGGATGCCG
Organism: Rubrivivax sp.; assembly: GCA_031418855.1. Taxonomy (GTDB): domain Bacteria; phylum Pseudomonadota; class Gammaproteobacteria; order Burkholderiales; family Burkholderiaceae_C; genus Rubrivivax. The sequence goes on along the minus strand of JANOJR010000192.1, from coordinate 2,623 downwards.
CCCGGCTTGCCGACGCTGCACGCCGCACTGCGCCTGCTGCACCAGCCGCCGCCGGACATCGACGCTGAGGCACTTGAGGCGCGCGAACACCCAGCCTGGCAGCGTTTGAAGTTCGACGAGCTGCTGGCGCAGCAACTCGCGCAGGCCGAAGCGCAGCGTGTGCGCGCTGGCTTGCGTGCCCCGGAACTAACGGGCAAGCGTAGCGGCGGCTTGGCGACGCAACTGCGTGCCGCACTGCCCTTCGCGCTGACCGCCGCGCAAGAGCGTGTCGTCACCGAAATCACCCGCGACCTGGCACGCGCGCAGCCCATGCACCGGCTGCTGCAAGGTGATGTCGGCTCGGGCAAAACCGTCGTCGCGGCTCTCGCGGCGACGGTGACGATGGACTCGGGCTGGCAATGCGCGCTGATGGCGCCCACCGAGATCCTGGCCGAGCAGCATTTCCGCAAGCTCATCAGCTGGTTGGAGCCGTTGGGCGTGACCGTCGCCTGGCTCAGCGGCAGCCGCAAAGGCCGTGGCCGCGCCAAGATGCTGGCGCTGGTGGCCAGCGGCCAGGCGCAGCTGGTGGTGGGCACGCACGCGGTGATTCAAGACGACGTGCAGTTCGCGCGGCTGGCGCTGGCGGTGGTGGATGAACAGCATCGCTTCGGCGTGGTGCAGCGGCTGGCCCTGCGCGCAAAGCTTGGCGCGCGCTCGATGGATGGCGCCAAGCCTGGCGCGCAAAGTGGACCACCCCTCGAACCCCACCTACTCATGATGAGCGCCACCCCCATCCCGCGCACGTTGGCCATGGCCTACTTCGCCGACCTCGACGTCAGCACCATCGACGAGCTGCCGCCCGGGCGCACGCCAGTGCTCACCAAGATTTTCGTGGACAGCAAACGCGACGCCGTGATCGCACGCATCCGCATTGAGCTGGCGCAGGGCCGGCAGGTGTATTGGGTCTGCCCGCTGGTCGAAGAAAGCGAACATGTCGACCTGCAAAACGCCACCGCCACCCACGCGCTCTTGAGCGCGGCCTTGCCCGGCGTGAATGTGGGCCTCGTGCACGGCCGCATGAAGGCCGCCGAGAAGAGCACCGTGATGGCGCAGTTCACGCAGGGTGAGATGGCACTGCTGGTGGCCACCACCGTGATCGAAGTCGGCGTCGACGTGGCCAACGCCAGCCTGATGGTCATCGAGCATGCGGAACGTTTCGGCCTGGCGCAGCTGCACCAGCTGCGTGGCCGCGTTGGGCGCGGTGCGGCGGCCAGCGTGTGTGTGCTGATGTACACCGCGCCGCTCTCAATCACGGGCAAAGCGCGGCTGCGCGCGATGATTGAGACCGGCGACGGCTTTGAGATCGCGCGGCGCGACCTGGCCATCCGCGGCCCCGGTGAATTTCTGGGCGCGCGCCAAAGCGGTGACGCGCTGCTGCGTTTTGCCGATCTGCAAGAAGACGACGCGCTCTTGCGCGCCGCACGCGTGCTCGCGCCGCGCGTGTGGGCCGAGAACCCGCAGGCCGCACGCGCGCAGATCGAGCGCTTTCTCGGCGGCAAGGCCGAGTTCATGAAGGCCTGAAGATGCGCGCGGGCAAGCCTTGGGCACAATCGCCGCCATGACCCTGACTGAGCTGAAGTACATCGTCGCCGTGGCCCGCGAAAGGCACTTCGGGCGCGCGGCCGAGGCCTGTTTTGTCTCGCAGCCCACGCTCAGCGTGGCGGTGAAGAAGCTCGAAGACGAGCTCGACGTGAAGCTCTTCGAGCGCGGCAGCAACGAGGTCGGCATCACGCACCTGGGCGAGGAAATCGTGCGCCAGGCGCAGCTGGTGATCGAACAGGCCAGCGCCATCAAAGACATTGCCAAGCGCGGCAAAGACCCGCTTGCGGGCCCGCTGAGCTTGGGCATTATTTACACCATCGGGCCCTACCTGTTGCCCGAGCTGGTGAAGCACGCCATCGCGCGCACGCCGCAAATGCCGCTCATGCTGCAAGAAAACTTCACGGTCAAGTTGCTGGAGATGGTGCGCAGTGGTGAGCTCGACTGCGCCATCATGGCCGAGCCCTTTCCCGATGCTGGCCTGGCCACTGCCGCGCTGTACGACGAGCCCTTTGTGGTGGCCCTGCCCAAGGCCCACGCGCTGGCCACACGCAAGAGCATCAGTGCTGAAGAGCTCAAGCAAGAGACCATGCTGCTCTTGGGCACCGGGCATTGCTTTCGCGACCATGTGCTGGAGGTCTGCCCCGAGTTCGCGCGTCTGGCCAGCCATGTTGAAGGCCTGCGCAAGAGCTTCGAAGGCTCGTCGCTGGAGACCATCAAGCACATGGTGGCCTCGGGCATGGGCATCACCGTGGTGCCGCAACTCTCGGTCCAGCCCGCCTTGCAGCCGTCGAGCAACTTCCTGACCTACATCCCCTTCAGCAAGCCGGTGCCCACGCGCCGCGTGGTGCTGGTGTGGCGGCGCAGCTTCACGCGCTACGAGGCCATCGCGGCGCTGCGCAATGCCGTCTATGCCTGCACGCTCAAGGGGGTGACGCGGCTGTCGTGAGCGCGGCGCTGCCCGACTACAGCGACTTCTTCAGCCACTGCGCCAACTCGCCAACGATGCCGCGCCGGAATGCGAGCACGCAAATGACGAAAACAA
>JANOJR010000191.1:0-4255 GCA_031418855.1 Rubrivivax sp. | reverse complement strand
CCATGCGTGTAGTGCAATGCCATGGGGGTGGGGGTTCAACAGGCGGTTCCGTTCCGTGGGGCGGCAGCAGGCGGCAATGTAGCGGAGGGCATTGCCGGCGAGCCGCAGTCACGCGCCGAGTTTGCCAACGAATACCGCTTGATCCACCCACGCGGCATGGGGTCGCACACATGAGCCACAGGGTTCCGGGATACTGCGCCGCGCAACGATGCACCGCCTTCCACACACCGGTATCCGCATGCTCGAACCTGTCTCCCTGACACACCTGCAACGGCTGGAAGCTGAAAGCATCCACATCTTCCGCGAAGTGCTGGCCGAGGCCGAACGCCCGGTGATGCTGTATTCGGTAGGCAAGGACAGCGCGTGCATGCTGCATCTGGCACGCAAGGCCTTCTACCCGGCACCGCCGCCGTTCCCGCTGCTGCACGTCGATACGACCTGGAAGTTCCGCGCCATGTACGCCATGCGCGAGCGCATGGCGCGAGAGTCGGGCATGGAGCTGCTGGTGTGGCAGAACCCGGACGCCAAGGCGCGCGGCATCAACCCCTTCGACCATGGCTCGTCGGTGCACACCGATCTGTGGAAGACCGAGGGGCTGAAGCAGGCGCTGAACCACCATGGGTTCGATGCCGCTTTCGGCGGCGCACGACGCGACGAAGAGAAGAGCCGCGCCAAGGAGCGCATCTTCTCGTTCCGCACCGAGCAACACCACTGGGACCCGAAGAACCAGCGGCCCGAGCTTTGGCACCTCTACAACGGGCGCAAGCACAAGGGCGAGTCGATGCGCGTGTTTCCGATCTCGAACTGGACCGAGCTCGACATCTGGCAGTACATCCACCTGGAGGACATCCCCGTCGTGCCGCTGTATTTCGCCGCCGAGCGGCCGGTGGTCGAGCGCTCAGGCACCCTGATCATGGTCGACGACGAGCGCATGCCACTCAAGCCTGGTGAGCAGCCCATGCTGCGCAAGGTGCGCTTTCGCACGCTGGGGTGCTACCCGCTTTCAGGTGCCATCGAGTCCGAAGCCGACACGCTGACGGCCGTGATCCAGGAGATGCTGCTGGCGACCACCAGCGAGCGCCAGGGCCGGCTGATCGACCACGACCAGGCGGCGTCGATGGAGAAGAAGAAGCAGGAAGGGTACTTCTGACATGGCCCACGTTTCCGACCTCATCGCCACCGACATCCATGCCTACCTGAAGCAGCACGAGACGAAGAGCCTGCTGCGCTTCATCACCTGCGGCTCGGTCGACGACGGCAAGAGCACGCTGATCGGGCGGCTGTTGTTCGAGAGCAAGATGCTTTTCGAGGACCAACTGGCCGCGGTGGAAGCCGACAGCAAGAAGTGGGGCACGCAAGGTGATGCCATCGACTTCGCGTTGCTGGTGGATGGCCTGGCCGCCGAGCGCGAGCAGGGCATCACCATCGACGTGGCCTACCGATTCTTCAGCACCGACCGGCGCAAGTTCATCGTGGCCGACACACCGGGCCACGAGCAGTACACACGCAACATGATCACCGGCGCCAGCACGGCCGACCTGGCGGTGATCTTGATCGACGCACGCAAAGGCGTGCTGACGCAGACGCGCCGGCACAGCTACCTGGTGAGCCTGATCGGCATCCGCCACGTGGTGCTGGCCATCAACAAGCTCGACCTGGTGGACTATTCACGCGAGGTCTATGACCGCATCGACGCTGAGTACCGCGAGTTCGCCAAGCGCATCGGCCTGACCGACATCACCACGATTCCGATCTCCGGCCTGGCCGGCGACAACTTCGTCGAGGCCAGCCCGCGCACGCCCTGGTATGGCGGGCCGACGCTGATGGAGTTCCTGGAAACCTGCGCCATCGACGAGACGCGGCTGCAGCGCGAGCCCTTGCGCCTGCCGGTGCAGTGGGTGAACCGGCCCGACCTCGATTTCCGCGGCTACTGCGGGCTGCTCGCCAGCGGGCAGTTGCGTCCTGGCGACCGGGTTCGCGTCCTGCCTTCGGGCCGCGAGAGCCGGGTCGCGCGCATCGTGCGATTCGACGGCGATGCGCAACGCGCGGTGGCCGGCGAGTCGGTGACGATCACGCTCGAAACCGAGATCGACATTTCTCGCGGTGACGTCATCGCCGCAGCAGATGCCCCGCCTGAAGTGGCCGACCAGTTCGAATGCACGTTGGTCTGGATGAGCGACGAACCACTGCTGCCGGGGCGTGCGTACTGGCTGAAGATCGGGTCGCGTGTGGTGTCGGCCACCGTGAGCGAGCTGAAGTACCGGGTCGACGTGAATACGCTGGAGCACCTGGCGGCCAAGACCTTGGAGCTCAACGGCATCGGCGCGTGCAACTTGTCGCTGGCGGCGCCGATCGCATTCGACGCCTATCGCGACAACCGCGACACCGGCGGCTTCATCCTCATCGACCGGCTCAGCAATGCCACGGTCGGTGCCGGCATGCTGCACTTCGCGCTGCGCCGCGCGCACAACATCCACCCGCAGGCGCTGGACGTGGACCAGGCAGCACGCGCCACGCTGATGGGGCAGAAGCCCGCAGTGCTGTGGTTCACGGGGCTGTCGGGCGCGGGCAAGAGCACGATCGCCAACCTGGTGACCAAGAAGCTGCATGCGATGGGCCGGCACACCTACGTGCTGGACGGCGACAACGTGCGCCATGGCCTGAGCCGCGACCTCGGCTTCACCGACGCCGACCGCGTGGAAAACATCCGCCGCGTGGCCGAAGTCGCCAAGCTCATGGCCGATGCAGGGTTGATCGTGCTGACGGCTTTCATTTCGCCTTTCCGCGCCGAGCGGCAACTGGCGCGCGGCCTGCTGGAGCCGGGCGAATTCGTCGAAATCTTCGTCGACACGCCCTTGCCCTTGGCCGAGCAGCGCGACGTCAAAGGCCTGTACGCCAAGGCCCGGCGTGGTGAGCTGCCGCATTTCACCGGCATCGACTCGCCCTATGAGCGGCCAGAGGCGCCAGAGCTGCACCTGGACGCCGCGGCAGTAACGCCGGAACAGGCCGCCGAGCAGGTGGTTGCAAAGCTGCGCGATCTGGGCATCGTGCAGGGATGACGATCCCCCAGGCGGTGGTCTTCGCCAGCCTGGCGTGGCTGATGGTCGAGCTGGTGCGTGGCCGGCGCAAACCCGCAACGGTGTTCGCGCTTGTCGCATTCGCGTTTGTGATGCTCGACTACATCAGCCTGCCAGCGAGCCTGACCCAGCTCACGAATTCGGGCCTGGTGACCGTGGTCGTATTGCTGCTGTTGAGCGTGGTGCTGGATAAGTCGCGCATGCTCGAGGTCATGGCCGAGAGCCTGGTGCGCGGCAGCTACCGAGTGGCGCTGGTCAAGCTGTACCTGGCGACGGCGTTTTACTCGGCCTTCATGAACAACACGGCGGTGGTCGCGTCGCTGCTCGGCCCGTTGCGCCAGACGCGACATCACAGTGCGTCACGGCTGCTGATGCCGATGTGTTTTGCCGCCAGCCTGGGCGGGATACTGACCCTGGTGGGCACCAGCACGAATCTGCTGGTCAACAGCCTCATGGTGGGCCGGGGCATGCCCAGTCTGGAGATCTTCGACCTCTTCCCCGTCGGCATCCTGATCGTGCTGGCCTGCGGCGCAACGATGGTCATCCTCTATCCACGACTACTGAAGGCCGCGCCTCCTGCGGTGGATGAAGCCTCGGACTACTTTCTGGAAGCCAGTGTCGCTGCCGAATCGACGATGGTTGGCCGCACGGTGCAAGACTGCGGCTTGCGCAACTTGGCGCACCTGTTCCTTGCCGAACTGGTGCGCGACGGCCGTGTGCACGCGCCGGTGGCGCCCGACGAGGTGATCCAGCGCGGTGACCTTTTGGTCTTCAGCGGCGACATCACACGGCTGGACCTGCTGCTGCAGTTCGACGGCCTGGTCACGCGCGGCCAGCACTACGCCTTGCCGCTGGACAACCTGGTCGAGGTCGTCGTCGCCGCCAACTCCACGCTGACTGGCCGCACCATCAAGGAGGCTGACTTCCGCTCCCAGTTCGATGCCGCCGTGATCGCCGTACGCCGTGGCAGCCAGCGGCTTCGTGGACCGCTGGCGCAAGTGCCGCTGGCGGTGGGCGACACACTGGTGCTGGTGGTGGGCCAGGACTTCGACAAGCGCAACAACCTGCAGCGCAACTTCGTCATCGTCTCGCGGCGCGAGGTGCAGAAGTTCACCGACCCGCGCAAAGGGCTGCTGGCAACCCTGGGTTTCGTGGCTGTGATCGTGCTTTCAGCCTTC
>JANOJR010000190.1:0-11699 GCA_031418855.1 Rubrivivax sp. | reverse complement strand
CGCTGTGATGCTGGCCACTTCGGTGGCGAGGTTGACCTCGGCCAGCGCCACACCCGGCACCTTGCGCAACGCGCGCTCGACACGCGCCGAACACGACGCGCAGGTCATGCCTTCGATGGTCAACTGGATCGGTGGCGCTTGGGTCATGGCAGGCATCGTGGTGGCGATTGTCCGGCGACATCGACAGACCCGTTTGAGCGTTGACAATTGGGCCACTTTCAAATGAGGGCAGCACCATGATTGAACTCACCATTCCCGACATGACCTGCGGCCACTGCGTCAGCGTGGTCACCAAGACCATCAGACTGGCCGACCCGGCGGCGCAAGTCGACATCGACTTGCCCAGCCACCACGTGCGCGTGCAGACCACGCTCGACCGCGCCACGCTCGCGGCCGCGCTGGCTGAAGAAGGCTACGCACCGGCCTAGCGCGATGTTGCGCATGATCTTGGCGCTGGCCGTGTTGGCCATCGTGGTGGTGACGGTGATGCGCATGACGCGCTCGCAGCTGGGCAACCTGTCGATCACCGGTGCGCCGCCGCTGGCGGCATCGGCGCCCGGCGTGGCCACGAGCACGGGCACGCCCACGCCCGTGGCCACACAGATTCAGCGCTCACTCGACGCCGGCATGGCCGGGCGCGCCTCGGCCCCCACGCCATGAGCGAGCCGCAAGACGAGTACGTCATGCGGATCAGTAGCGCACACGACGAGTACGTCATGCGGATCAGTAGCGCACAAGACGAGTACGTCATGCGCTTGGCACTCGACCAGGCGCAAAACGCCTGGCTGGTGGGCGAAGTGCCCGTCGGCGCTGTCATCGTGCGCCGCACGGCGGAGGGCATGCAGGTGCTGGCCACTGGCTACAACCGCCCCATCACCACGCACGACCCCACGGCCCACGCCGAGATCGTGGCCATGCGCCATGCCGCCAATTTGCTGGAGAACTACCGCCTGCCCGAGTGCGAACTCTTCGTCACGCTCGAGCCCTGCGCGATGTGCGCGATGGCGCTGATGCACGCACGCTTCAAGCGTGTCGTCTTCGGCGCGATGGACCCGAAGACAGGCGCGGCGGGCTCCGTGGTGAACCTCTTTGCTGAGGCCAAGCTCAACCACCACACGGCGATCGAAGGTGGCCTGTTGGCGGACGAGTGCGCCGGCATGCTGCAAGGCTTCTTCGCCGAGCGCCGTGAAGCCAAACGTGTCGAACGCGAAGGGTCGGCTCCGATCCCCACCGGTGAAGCCGTAGAACTGCCGGCCATGCCCGTACCCGAATGAAGCCCACCATGACGCTTTTGACCCTCTTCTCCCCCGCCGGCGTGCTGCTCAAGCGCGCACCCTTGCGCCTGGCGCAGCGGCGCTTAAAAGCGCTGGGTTTTGATGCGCAGATCGATGAGGCCGCGTTTGCACGCCAGCAGCGTTTTGCCGGTGACGACGACACGCGCCTGGCCGCGCTGCATCGCGTGGCACGCGCTGCGCCGTCCATCACCATGGCCAGCCGCGGCGGCTATGGGCTCACACGCTTGCTGGACCGCATCGACTGGCCTTTGATCCGCCGCAGTGTCGACGCTGGCACACGCTGGGTTGGCCACAGCGATATGACGGCGTTGCAGCTCGGGCTGCTCGCGCAAACGGGTGGCGGCGTCACCTGGGCCGGCCCACTGGCGGCCGACGATTTCGGCCGCAGCATTGAGGCCGGTGGTGTCGACGAAGTCACGCGTGACTGCTTCGTCGAGGCGATGAGTGGCGCGCTCGAAGCCGTGGGCTTTCGTACCGAGGCGGGCTTCGACGGCTTGGACCTCAAAGGCCAGCTCTGGGGCGGCAACCTCAGCATGGTGTGCTCGCTGCTTGGCACGCCTTACTGGCCGCGCATCAAGGGCGGCGTACTCTTCCTTGAAGACGTGAACGAGCACCCGTACCGCGTGGAGCGCTGCCTCTTGCAGCTGCACCAGGCGGGCGTGCTGCATGCGCAAAAGACCGTGCTGCTGGGGTCCTTCAACGCCTGGAAGCCTGCTGCTCATGATGGTGGTTATTCGCTCAAGACCGTGGTGGCGCGGCTGCGCGCGGTCTGCGCCACGCCCATCCTCACCGGCCTGCCTTTCGGCCACGTCAACCCCAAGGTGACGCTGCCCGTGGGCGCCAAGGTGCAGCTGGTGGTCGACGGCCGCAACGTCTTGATCGGCTGGTAGCTAACATCCACCCATCACGCCAGGCCACCGCGATACCGATGACTTGCTACCGATGACTTGCACACGCCGCTCACACCACGCCGTCACATTGATGGCCCTCTTGTTTGGCCTTGGCGCCTGCAACAACAACCCCTGGCCGAGCGACGGCGCGGCGAGCAATACGCTGTACACGGCGGTGAACGAGAGCTCGCCGCGCCACCTCGACCCCACGGCGTCGTACTGGTCCAACGACACCCCCTACACCTACCAGATCTACGAGCCGCCCTACGGCTACCACTACCTGAAAAGGCCGTATCAACTGATCCCCAAGAGCGCGCGTGAAGTGGTGGCGCCGCGCTACCTCGACAAAGACGGCAAGCCGCTGCCCGCCGACGCGCCCAGTGAGTTGGTGGCCGAGAGCATTTACGACGTACCGATCAAAACCGGCATCCTCTACCAGCCGCACCCGGCGTTTGCCAAGGACGACAAGGGCCAGCACCGCTACCACGCCATGAAGCCGGGTGAGCTGGGCAAGCGCGAGACGCCGTTGCAGTTTGAACACCAGGGCACACGCGAGCTCGTGGCCGAGGACTTTGTCTACGCGCTGCGTCGCCACGCCACCACGCGTGTCACCACGCCGATCTTTTCCACCTTCGCCGAATTCGTGGTGGGCCTCAAAGAGTACGGCGAGCTCATCAAGCAAGAAGACAGCAAGCTGCGCATGGGCCTGGACCCAGCCAATCAGGACAAGCCTTTCCTGGACTTTCGCCGCTGGCCACTGTCTGGGGCGAGCGCGCCAGAAAAGCACCTGCTGCGCGTGCGCATCAAAGGCAAGTACCCGCAGTGGAGTCTGTGGATGCAGATGACCTTCATGGCGCCAGTGCCCTGGGAGGCCGACGCGTTCTACGCCCAGCCCGGCATGGCGGCGGTGGGCTTGTCGCTGGACCGCTGGCCCGTGGGTACGGGCCCGTACATGATGACGGAGTTCGTGCAAGACCGCCGCCATGTCATGAAGCGCAACCCCAATTACCGCGGTGAGCTCTACCCCTGCGAAGGTATGCCCGAAGACAAGGCTGCGGGCCTGCTCGATGACTGCGGCAAGAAGACACCCTTCATCGACACCATCGTCACCAACGTCGAGCGTGAATCGGTGCCGCTGCGTGGCAAGTTCCGCCAAGGTTTTTACGACGTCGAAATCTTCGAGCGCACGGACACCGGCAAAGACTACCTGGTCGGCATGCAAGACAGCGAAGAGGTGCGCGCCGAGTACCTGGCGAAAGGTTTCCGTCTTAACAGTGGCGCTGACGTCAACAGTTATTTCATCGCCTTCAACATGCTCGACCCGGTGATAGGCGACGGTACGACTAACGAGCAAAAGGCGCGCAATCGCAATTTGCGCCAGGCCTTGTCGATCGCCATCGACTGGGAGGAGTACAGCAAGGTCTTCCCCAAGAAGGCCGGTGAAACGGCGATGAGCCCGCTGCCGCCGGGCATCTTTGGCTCGCGCGAAGGCACGCTGGCGGGCATCAACCCGGTGACGCACAAGGTGGTGGACGGTAAGGCGGTGCGCCGCTCCATTCTTGAGGCCAAGAAGCTCATGGTCGAGGCCGGCTACCCCGGTGGCCGCGACGCCAAGAGTGGCCGCCCGCTGGTGCTGAACTACGACTTCTACGCCGCGCCCACGCCCGAGAACAAGCCCGAAATCGATTGGGTGGTGCGCCAGTTCGCCAAGATCGACATTCAGCTCGAAGTGCGCGCCACCAGCAACAGCCAGTTCCAGGACAAGGTGCGCAAAGGCAAGTACCAGGTCTTCTGGCTGGGCTGGAATGCCGACTACCCCGACGCCGAAAACTTCATGTTCCTGCTTTGGGGCAAGGCCGGCAAAACCAAGTTCGACGGCGAGAACACCTCGAACTATGAGAACCCGGTCTACGACAAGCTCTTCGAGCAGATGAAGACGCTGGACGACGGGCCCGTCAAACAAAAACTCATCGACGAACTGGTGGCCATCGCGCGCGAAGACGCGCCCTGGACCATGGGCTTTTATCCCGACGCGTCGGCCGCCGTGCAGGGCTGGGTCTACAACAGCAAGCCCGCCATCCTGGTGCGCGACCAGGGCCGCTACCTGCGACTCGACGTGAACCAGCGCGTGGCCAAGTTGCGTGAGTGGAACCAGCCCGTGTGGTGGCCGCTGTGGCTCATCGCCGCGGCCGTGCTGGCGCTGGTGTGGGTCGGCAGGCGCAGCCTGCAAGTGCGCGAGCGCATGAACGCGCGTGGCCAGGTGCTGGGTGGTGAGGTGCTGGGCGCCGAGGTGCCGCGATGATGAAGTACCTGCTGCGTCGGCTCGCCTATGGCGTGCTGGTGCTCATCGGTGTCAACCTCGCCACTTTCTTCCTCTTCTTCACCGTCAGCACGCCCGACGATATGGCGCGGCTGAATCTGGGCGGTAAGCGTGTCAATCAAGAGGCCATCGAGAAGTGGAAGAGCGAACGTGGTTACGACAAGCCGCTCTACGTCAACAGTGCCAAGGCGGGCAGTGAGCAGCTCACCGAGACGATCTTCTGGGAGCGTTCGATCTCGCTCTTCGCCCTCGACTTCGGCCGTGCTGATGGCGAGAGCGCGGGCAACATCGGCAGTGAGGTGGCCTCGCGCATGTGGGTCAGCTTGAAGCTCGCGCTGCCCCTCTTCATCTTGCAGGTGATTGCGAGCACGGCGTTTGCACTTTTGCTGGTGATGTTTCGCCACTCGCGGCTGGACTTCTGGGGTGTCGTGAGCTGTGTGCTGATGCTCTCAATCTCCAGCCTTTTCTACATCATCGTCGGCCAGTACCTGTTCTCGCGCGTGCTCAAGCTCGCACCCATATCGGGCTTTGCCGACGGCTTTGACGCGGTGAAGTTTTTGGTGCTGCCCATCGGCCTGTCGCTCATCGCGCGGCTCGGTGGCGAGGCGCGCTTGTACCGCGCCATGTTCCTCGAAGAGATCGGCAAAGACTACGTGCGTACCGCGCGCGCCAAAGGCCTGGCCGAGAGCGCCGTGCTTTACCGCCATGTGCTGCGCAACGCGCTCATTCCCATCATCACCAGTGCGGGCAGCTACCTGCCTTATGTCTTCCTCGGCAGCCTCGTCTTCGAGAGCTTCTTCGGCCTGCCGGGCCTGGGCGCTTACGTCATTGAAGCCATCGGTAAACAAGACTTCGCCATCGTGCGCACGATGGTCTTCCTCGGCTCGCTGCTCTATATCGCCACCTACATGCTGATCGACGTGGCCTACACCTGGGTCGACCCCCGGGTTCGGCTGGAGTAAGGCGAGCGATGCCGAAATTTGTCTTGCTCTGGACCGACGCTGCCATCTGGCTGCTGGTCATCGCCATGGTCGTTTATACGGTGATGGTGATACGCCGGCCGCTCTTGGCGGCGAACTGGCAGAAGGTCTTCCACGACCCCGCTGCACTCTCATCCTCGATCATCCTGATGCTGTGCCTGGGTGTGACCTTGCTCGACAGCGTGCACTACCGCTCACAGTTAGCACCGGCCGTTGGCGTGAAGGATGGCGCGCCGATGTACGACACGCGCACACGCTCGCTACTCGACGCCGCGCTGTCGGACTTGATCGACGCGCGTGAATCCACCTACTCGCGGCCGCTGTCCTATGTCGGCTTCACCAAGGAGTCGCTGCTTGTCGGCGGCGAAGTCAAGCGCGTCGCGCCACGCTTGAAGTTTGGCGGCGCGCACCTCAAACACCCGGACTCCCAATGGGCGGGTGACCTGATGTGGCGCACCGGCGTGGGCCTGGCGGCCGGCGCGCTGGTGGCGCTGGCGCTGTGCGCGGCGCTCATCGCGGCGGTGGCACGCAGCCGCAGCACGGCGTTCGCGGTGACGGCGCTGCGCATCCTGCACCGCGACGGCGCCATTCCCTGGCGTGCAGGCCTGTGGACCGTCGTCGTGCTCGGCCTGCTCGCCGGCCCGGCGGCCATGCTCTCGGGCCCCTACCACCTGATGGGCACCGACCTCACTGGCAACGACGTGCTCTACCAGGCCTTGAAGAGCATTCGCACGGCCTTCGTCATCGGCACGCTGGCCACGGTGGCCACGCTGCCGCTGGCGGTGGTGTTGGGCATCATGGCGGGCTACTTCAAGGGCTGGGTTGACGAGCTCATCCAGTACCTCTACACCGTGCTCTCGTCGGTGCCCAACGTGCTTTTGATTGCAGCCTGTGTGCTGATGGTGCAGGTCTTCCTCGACAAACACCCCGAGCTCTTCGAGACCGGCGTCGAGCGCGCCGACCTGAAGCTCTTCTTGTTGTGCACCGTGCTCGGCCTTACCGGCTGGGCCGGGCTGTGCCGCTTGCTGCGCGGCGAAACCTTGAAGCTGCGCGAGCTTGACTACGTGCAGGCTGCCAGTGCTTTCGGCGTTAGCGACACGCGCATCATGCTGCGCCACATCTTCCCCAACGTGGCGCACCTGATGCTCATCGTCACCGTGCTCGACTTCTCGTCGTTGATCTTGTACGAGGCGGTGTTGTCGTATGTCGGCGTCGGCGTCGACCCGTCGATGAACAGCTTCGGCGGCATGATCAACCTGGCGCGCAACGAGATGAGCCGCGACCCCGTGGTGTGGTGGAGCTTCGCCGCAGCCTTCGGCTTCATGGTCACGCTGGTGCTGGCGGCCAACCTCTTTGCCGACGGTGTGCGTGATGCGTTTGACCCGCGGGCAAGGGTGTTCCGGCGCAAGCGCTTGGTGGCCAGGGGCAAGGCGGCCTGACCATGCTGCACATCGACAATCTCCACGTAGAACTCGACGTCGATTCCGGCGTCGTGCGCGCCATCGAATCTTTAAGCCTGGCCATCGCACGCGGTGAGACCTTCGCGCTGGTCGGTGAATCGGGCTGCGGCAAAAGCATGACGGCCCTGGCGCTGATGCGGCTCTTGCCAGAGAACGGGGTGGTGACCGCAGGCGACGTGCACATCGGCCAGGGCCAAGGCGCCATTGACGTGCTGGGCTTGCCCGAAGCCAGCATGCGCGGCGTGCGTGGTGGGCGCATCGGCATGATCTTTCAGGAGCCGGCGACGAGCTTGAACCCGGTGATGCGCGTGGGCGACCAGATCGTCGAGACCATCGAAGCCCACACCGCCCTGCGTGGCGCGGCGGCGCGCAACAAAGCCATCGACTGGCTCAAACGGGTAGGCATCCCCGAGCCCGAGCGGCGCATCGACGAGTACCCCTTTCGCATGAGCGGCGGCCAGAAGCAGCGCGTCATGATCGCCATGACGCTCGCCGCTGAGCCTGACTTTCTGATTGCCGACGAGCCGACCACAGCGCTGGATGTGACGATCCAGGCGCAGATCCTCGACCTGCTCAAAGACCTGAAATCCGAACACCGCATGGGCCTCTTGCTCATCACGCACGACCTGGCGGTCGTCTCGGGCATGGCCCAGCGCGTGGCGCTGATGTACGCCGGGCAGATCGTTGAAGTGGCCAGCGCTGAAGACTTTTTTCGCGCGCCCAAGCATCCGTATGCGCAGGCGCTGATGCGCGCGCTGCCGGGTGCGGGGCGGCGTGACCAGCCGCTGGAAGCCATCGCCGGCACCGTGCCGCCGATGACGCAAGACTTCCCCGGCTGCCGCTTCGCGCCACGCTGTGCGCGCGTGATGGCGCATTGCGCCGGCACCTTGCCGCAGCTGGTGGACGCGGGCGCGATGCACCAGGTGCGTTGTTTGCTGTATGCGGCGGGCGCGACGGCGGCCACGCCGCCACCTGAGGTACACGCTCAAACACCGCTGCCAAACGTCGTTAGCCGTGTTGCGCGCCCAGGCGCAGCCGCATTGCTCGACGTGCAAGACCTGAAGGTGCGCTTCCCGCTCAAGCGCGGCCTGCTCGGCGGCACCCGCACGTGGTTCGATGCTGTGGGCGGTGTCTCCTTCAGCGTGGCGCGCGGCCAGACGCTGGCGCTGGTGGGCGAATCGGGCTGCGGCAAAACGACCACCGGCAAGGCCATCGTGCAGCTGCTGCGCCGCATCGCCAGCGCCGAGGGCCAGGCGCTACTTGACGGGCACGACCTCTTCACGATGCAGGGTGAAGCCTTGCTGGCTGCGCGGCGTGACGTGCAGATCATCTTTCAGGACCCCTTCGCGTCGCTCAACCCGCGTATGCGCGTCTTTGAGTTGTTAGAAGAAGGTTTGCGGGCGCTGCGTCCTGACATGGATGCACCGGCCCGGCGCGCGCGCATCGAGCAGCTCATCGATCAGGTGGGGTTGCGCCGCGAAGCGCTGGGCCGCTACCCGCATGAGTTTTCTGGTGGCCAGCGCCAACGCATCGCCATCGCGCGCGCGCTGGCCGTGAGCCCGAAGCTCATCGTCTGCGACGAGCCCACCTCGGCGTTGGATGTCTCGGTGCAGGCGCAAATCCTGAACCTGCTGCGTGAACTGCAACGTGAGCTCGGTGTGAGTTACCTCTTCATCACCCACAACATCGGCGTCGTGGAGTACATCGCCGACCGCATTGCGGTGATGCGCGCAGGGCGCATAGAAGAGCAGGGTGACTGCGAGGCGGTGCTCGGCGCGCCGCAGTCGCTTTATACGAAGACGTTGCTTGCTGCCGTGCCGCGCCTGGCGATGGTGTGAGTGCGCGGCTGACCAAGGCGCCGAATCCCAGCCTAGCGTAACCACGCACCTCCAGCACCGATGTGCTGACGTTCGCCGGGGCCCGTAGCTGCGGCATGCGGCGCCACGCCAGGCGGTGCGCCGCGTGGGCACGTATAGGCGTGCGTCGCCCCTATATACTGCTGCCACTTCAGGCGCGTAGCTCAGCTGGTTAGAGCACCACCTTGACATGGTGGGGGTCGATGGTTCGAGTCCATTCGCGCCTACCAAATTCGGTAGGAGAAACAAGCACTTAGCGGAAACGCTCGGTGCTTTTTTCTTGGCAGGACGGAAAGGGGGACGGAAATCTTGGCGGACCGGTAACGTCCTGGCGTGAGGCTCAAGTTCAGATGCGCTACTTGGGGGGAAAGCCGAAGGGGGCGTGCCTGCCGTACTGGCCGCTGCCGCGCGGCGCGCAGCTCGCCATGGGACGCTATGCGTTGAGGCGGCTGTAGCGAAGTGGACGGCCATCGCCCCAGCGGACGTGCATGCGCGCGCCCGTCGTGTCGACCACCATCGCGTCTTCGCTGGTTTGTGCCAACACGATTTTCTGCCGCTCTATGTTTTCACCCCTCGGGTGGGCTTGCCAAAAACCATCAAATCCGCGCCAGTGCTGGCTTCCCCGGGGATTGCATTGGGTCAATTCATTCGCCCTGGCAACGATGTCTTCTTGCTCGCGGCGATGGCGCACACGCTGTTTGATGAAGGGCTGGTGCGCTTATGGCGTTTGCAGCCGCATGTGGCTAGGCTGGATGCCTTGCGCGACGCCTTGCAGGCCTTTTCGCCCGAGGCCGTGGCGGCGCACTGTGCCATCGCTTCAGATGTTATTCGTAGCCTGGCGCGCGAGCTTGCGACGTCGAGTGCGGGCTGCGTCTACGCCCGCATCGGCAGCTGCACGCAAACTTTCGGCACGCTGGCGTCGTGGCTGGTGGACGTGCTCAACGTCCTCACGGGCCACCTCGACGCCCCCGGCGGCGCCATGCTCCCGCGCGCCGCCGCCTTCGCCCACAACACGCAAGGCCGCGCCGGCGTGGGGCGCGGCGTGGCCACAGGGCGGCACCACAGCCATGTGAGCGGCGCGCCTGAGGTCTGGGGCGAGCTGCCGATGACGCTGTTGGCTGAGGAGATGCTCACCCCCGGCGCGGGCCAGGTGCGCGCGCTCATCACGGTGGCCAGCAACCCGGTGCTTTCCAGCCCTGGTGGCGCGAAGCTGGCGCAAGCGCTGGAAGACCTGGACTTCATGGTCAGCGTGGACCTCTACGTCAACGAGACGACACGCCACGCCGATGTCATCCTGCCGGGCCAAAGCCCGCTGGAGCACAGCCACTACGACGTGGCGTTCCCGCAGCTGTCGCACCGCAACCACGCGCGCTACAGCGCGGCGGTGTTCGAGCCGGCGGCTAACCATCCACCGGAGTGGCAAGTGATGTTGCGCCTGGCGGCCATCGCCAAGGGGCAGGGTGCACGGACCGACGTGCTGGCGATGGACGACGAGCTGGTGGCGGCCGATGTCGCCAAGCAGGCCGGTGCGATGGCCGGCGCGGTGTTGCAGGCCGTGGCGCCGCTGCGTGGCCCCGAGCGGCTGCTGGACTTAAGTCTGCGCGGCGGGCCGCATGGCGACCTCTTCGGCATGCGACCCGATGGCTTGACGCTGGCCAAGGTCCAAGCCGTGCCTGGCGGCATCGACCTGGGCGCGTTGACGCCGCGCATTCCCGAAGTCTTGCGCACCGAAAGCGGCCGCATTGAGCTCGCCCCCGCGATGCTGCTGGCCGACCTGCCACGTGCGTTGGCTGCGCTGCATGAGCCCACACCCGAGCTCGTGGTCATCGTCCGGCGCGACGTGCGCAGCAACAACAGCTGGATGCACAACCTTTCGACGTTAGCGAAGGGGCCGAACCGCTGCACGGCGCTCGTCCACCCGCAAGACGCCGCGCGTGCCGGCGTGACCGACGCCGGCCGTGCGCGCCTGAGTGGCGCGCAAGGCGCCGTCGAGGTCGACATCGAGATCAGCAGCGCCATGATGCCCGGCACCGTGTGCCTGCCCCATGGCTGGGGCCACGACGACCCCGCCGCGAGCTTGTCGGTGGCGGCTCAGCGGCCGGGCGTCAACCTCAATGAGCTGCTTGACGACCGGCTGCGCGACCCGCTGCCGGGCAATGCGGTGCTGAGTGGCGTGGCGGTGGTGATGACGGCGTTGTAGGCACGCGGCACGTAGAGAATGCGCGCTCGCCACACACCGCTGTCCGCCACCCCCATGTTCGAGCAAACCTTCAAAAACATCGACGACATCCTGCACAAGGATGCGGGTTGCACCAGCGAGCTGGACTACACCGAGCAATCAAGCTGGTTGCTCTTTCTGAAGTACCTGGAAGCGCTGGAGCTTGAGAAGCGCGCCGAGGCCGCGCTTCAAGGCAAGCGCTATGCCTTCATCCTGGCGGAGCCCTTTCGTTGGAACAGCTGGGCCGCGCCCAAGGCGGCGGACGGCAAGCTCGATCACCACGCCGCCATCACCGGCGACGACCTGCGCGAGTTCGTCAACCACAAGCTCTTCCCTTACCTGGCCGGCTTCAAGCAGCGCGCCAGCGGGCCCAACACCATCGAATACAAGATCGGCGAGATCTTTGGCGAGATCAAAAACAAAGTGCAGAGCGGCTACAACCTGCGCGACGTGATCGACCTGGTGGACGAGCTGCGCTTTGGCTCGCAGACCGAGAAGCACGAGCTCAGCCACCTGTACGAAGCCAAGATTAAGAACATGGGCAACGCCGGGCGCAACGGCGGCGAGTACTACACGCCGCGCCCGCTGATCCGCGCCATGATCAAAGTGCTGGCGCCGAAGATCGGCGAGCGCATCTACGACGGCGCCTGCGGCTCGGCCGGCTTCCTGTGCGAGGCCTT
>JANOJR010000189.1:0-6943 GCA_031418855.1 Rubrivivax sp. | reverse complement strand
CACTACTGTCCGGTTAAAAGTTGAACAAAATCAACCGCTTAGATTCACCAATTGGGTCGGTTGTGGACTCGTCGGCCTGGAGGGCGAATGAAAGCTGGGTTTTCTCGAATACGGACACCGACAAGATCTGTAGGCATGTGTACATCGAGGCATCGAGATGGCCCTTCTTGGCGCGGGTCACGAAGAAGGCGCCGGCTTGATGCAAGCGGTGCAGTCGCTTGAAGTCGCGTGAAGTCCAGGTAGCCCCGATCCATGACGTAGAACGCACCGGCCTCGAAGCTCAGCATGTCCAGCACGTTCACGTCGCCCATCTTGCCGTCGCTGATGTGGAGGAAAGCAGGGATGGCCCCGCGCAGGTCCAACAGCGTGTGCAGCTTGATGGCGGCCTTGGTGGAGCGAAACGGCGCCCAGTCGAGCGGGCTCAGGCACAGATCGACGGTGCTGGAGTCCAAGGCGTAAACGGTGTTGTCCAACTCGACGCCGAGCGAGTCGTTCGCGTCGGCCAGAGTCGAGCGTTTGACCGCCGAGCGAAATCCCATCGCGTACAGCTTGGTCGAATGGGCGGACAAGCTGGTCTCGACATCGCGCAGGCTCTCGCGACAAGTCAACTGGGCGAACGCCATGGTGCGGAACTGCTCGGCGCACGACAAGGAGCGAACTCAATGACGTGGGCGAACGAGGTCTTGCCGACCTACACGAGCGTCTCCCGAGGCAGTCAAGCCCGGGAAAGTACGCGGTTTCTAGAGAACGAAGTTCAAGTCGGCACCAAACGAAATCGGCCGCTAAGCCGCGCCAATGCTCGCTCTTTGGCGTGGCGCGGGGCGTTTAACCGGACAGCAATGGTGCCGCTTCGATAGTCACCGCCATGGGCCAACGCCACTGGGACATCTTCTGCCGCGTCATCGACAACCACGGCGACGTGGGCGTGTGCTGGCGCCTGGCGCGTGAGCTCGGCGCGCGTGGTGAGGCCGTGCGTTTGTGGCTCGATGACGATGGGGCTTTGCGCTGGATGGCGCCTGCGGGCGCGCGCGGCGTGCAGGTGCTGCCGTGGAACGAAGAAGCGGCCACCGTCGCGCCCGGTGACGTGGTCGTCGAAGCCTTCGGCTGCGACCCGCCGGCAAGCTTCGTCGCGGCCATGGCTTCGCAGCGCACACCGCCGCTGTGGATCAACCTTGAGTACCTCAGCGCCGAGCCCTATGTCGAACGCTCACACGGCCTGGCCTCGCCGCAACTCACTGGCGCGGGCCGCGGCCTGACGAAGTGGTTTTTCTATCCCGGCTTCACCGCAGGCACAGGCGGGCTGCTGCTTGAGAGCGATCTCATGGCGCGGCGCGTCGCCTTCAGCCGCGACGCGTGGCTGGCAGCACAAGGCATCAGCCTGCTTGAGAACGAGCGCGTCGTCAGCGTGTTTTGTTATGCCGCATCACGTCTGCGCGAGCTGCTGCCGGCGCTGGCCACGCAGCCCACGCTGCTGCTGTTGACGCCGGGCCCTGCGCAAGACCTGCAGCGCGACACCGTGCTGCCCGCCAGCCTGCGCTGCGTCGCCCTGCCCTGGCTCACGCAGATCGACTACGACCACTTGCTGTGGAGCGCCGACCTCAACCTCGTGCGTGGTGAAGACTCGTTGGTGCGCGCGCTCTGGGCCGGTGCGCCATTCCTGTGGCAGCTCTACCCACAAAGCGACGGCGCGCATGCCAACAAGCTCGAAGCCTTCGCCGCGTGCTTCAAGGCAGGCTCCGTGCCTGGCCTTCAGGCCCTGTGGCGGCGCTGGAACGGCGTTGAGCGTGGCGACATGCAACTGCCTGCCCAAGCGCCCTGGGCAGCGGCCTCGCTCGCCTTTCGCGACAGCCTGTTGACGCAGAGCGATCTGGTGACCCAGCTGCTGGGGTTTGTACGGGGAAATCGTGCCGCCCGCTGCTAGAATCGCGGGCTTTGCGCGCTGCCTGTACCTTCTATAAAGCCCTTCTACCGCGGCCTTGCCTCCTAGCGAGTCGTTGCACCACGCGCAAGCCACACCGCTTACCCACAGCTCATTCAGGATTCAAGTCATGGCCCTCAAAACCGCCCAGGAACTCCGCGCCGGCAACGTCATCATGCAAGGCAAGGACCCGATGGTCGTGCTGCGCACCGAGTACAGCCGCGGCGGCCGTGGTGCCGCCACCGTGCGCATCAAGATGAAGAACCTGCTCAACGGCGCCGGCGCCGAGCTCGTGTTCAAGGCCGACGACAAGATGGACCAGATCGTGCTGGACAAGAAGGACTGCACCTACTCCTACTTCGCCGACCCGATGTACGCCTTCATGGACGCCGAGTACAACCAGTTCGAGGTCGAGACCGAGAACATGGGCGACGCGCTGCAGTACCTGGAAGACAACATGGCCGTCGAAGTCGTGTTCTACGACGGCAAGGCCATCTCGGTCGAGCTGCCCACTTCGGTGGTGCGTGAAGTCATCACCGAGCCGGCCGTCAAGGGCGACACCTCGGGCAAGGTCATGAAGCCGGCCAAGCTGGTCACGGGGTTTGAGATCGCCGTGCCGCTCTTCGTGGAGAACGGCGACAAGGTTGAGATCGACACGCGCACGCACGAGTACCGCAAGCGCGTTTGATTGACGGCGCGCTTCAACCAGGGCACCTGCGGGTGCCCTTTTTCATGGGCATCATGCAGACCATGAGTTTTGACTTCGACGCCGCCGTCACCGCGCCTTTTCGCATGCGCCCGGGCTTGCGCCGGCTGGCACCTGGCGCGCGGCACCTCACGCCCTTGGCGCCGGGCTCGCCGCATCAGCGCGAGAAGCTTGCGGTGCTGAGCGCGTTCGCGGGTCAAGCGCTGCTGCAAAGCGCAGGCTTTGATGCGAACGCGGCCTTGCGCACGCTGTGTGAAGTGGCCGCGCGGGAACACCCCGAGGTCCTTGCGTGGGACGGCGTTGAGGCGCAGTCATTCGCGCTAGGCGTGGCCGTGCGCAGCGGCGAGTTGCGCACGCTGCACGCCGGCAGCTTCGGTCTGGGCGACGAGATCAGCCGCTGCCTCGCGCAGCTGGAACCACGCTGGCGCCTGGCGGGCTTGCTGAGCCTGGCGTTTGCCGAGGACATCGCCATCATCGACGCCGCCACGGGCCACATCCCGTGGCTGGCCGTGACCCTGCCCTCGTTCTGGGCGCCGGAAGAGAAGGTCGGCCGCCACTTCGTGCAGATCCACGCGCCGGTGGCCGATAACGAGCTGCTGCTGCGGGCTGCCAGTGCACTCATGCAAGTCGTTAGCGGCGAACAGCGATGGGAGCGTTTCGTCTGGACCATCACCTCGCACGCGCGCCTGCACGCGCACCCGCAGCGTGTGGACCCGCTGCGCTGGGGCGACGCTGACGAGCACGACCTTCCCGCGCGTGCCTGGTGGCGCAGTGAGCGCCAGACCTTCATTCCCGTCGCGGGCACGCAGCAGGTGCTCTTCACCATCGCCATCCACGTGCAGCCGCTGGCTGAGCTGCTGCACGACCCGGCCAAGGCGCGTGCTCTGCACGAAGCCGTCGCCAGCATGAGCGCGGCCGTGCTGGACTACCGCGGCCTGCATAGCGTGCGCGAGCCGCTGCTGCGCTGGCTGGCGCGCGCAGCGGCCGGCACGTGAAGACGAGACCGATCCAGGCCCGGCCTGCCATCGAGCCTGACGGCAACGCGTTGGAGCGCGCGCGGCATGTCTTCGTCGGCGCCAGCGGGTTGCAAGCGCGCTGGGCCGGGCGCGACAGCTTCGCCATCCTGGAGACGGCCTTCGGCCGGGGCCACAACTTCCTGGCCACACTTGCCGCCTGGCGCGCGGATGCGTCGCGCAGCCGGCGCCTGATCTACGTCGCCCTCGAGTACCACGCGCCGAGCCGCGACGAGCTTGCACAGGCGCACGTCGGCACCGAGCTGCACGCACTTGCGATGCCACTCATCGCTGCCTGGCCTGCCCTGGTGCCGAACCTGCACGCGCTGTCCTTCGAGCAAGGCCGCGTGCAGCTCGTACTGGGTTTCGGCGATGTCGAGCGGCTGCTGCCGCAGATCCGCGCGCGCATCGACGCTTTCTATCTCGACGGCGACGTGCCAGCGGGCTACCCGGAAGTCTTGTCCCAGCGTGTTTTCAAAGGCTTGGCGCGACTGGCCGCGCCGGGTGCCACCGTGGCAACCTGGAGCGACGCGCGAGCCTTGCGCGAGCACCTGGTCACGGCAGGCTTTGAGATCGACGCGAGCACGGACCACCCGCGCGAACCCAGCCTCACCCTGGCCCACTACACCCCGCACTTCGCGCCCCGCAGCCGCGTCCCCGTGTCACACATGCGCGCACCACAAAGCGTACTGGTCGTCGGCGCCGGCCTGGCCGGCGCGTGGACGGCACACGCGCTGGCGCAACGCGGCGTGCCGGTCACCGTCATCGACCAACACGCGCGCCCCGCCAGTGAAGCCTCGGGCAACCTCGCCGGCCTGTACCACGCCACCGTGCACGCCGACGACGGCCCACATGCACAGCTGCTGCGCGCGGCCGCGCTCTTCGCCCACGCGCGCATGCAACCTTACATAGCCGACGCTGGCGTGCCCGGGCAACGCGAGGGCGTCCTGCGCATCGAGACCGGCCGCGACGCACTGCAAAGCATGCAGAGCTTGATCCGCAAACAAGGTTTGCCTGCCGACTACGTTCAAGCCTTCGACGCCGAGCAGGCCAGCGCGCGCGCTGGCGTCACGCTGGCCCACGCTGCCTGGTGGTTCGCCCACGCCGGCTGGGTGGCACCTGCCGCGCTGGTGCGGCAGCTGCTGGCGGCACCGGGCATACGCTTCGTCGGCGGCATGCAGGCGCAATCTCTGCGACACGACGCCGCAGGCTGGGCGGTGTTGGGCGCCAACGGCAGCGTGCTCGGCCGGGCCAGCGTGCTCGTGCTGGCCAACGCGGCGGGCGTCAACACGCTCGTCTCAAGCGTTAGCCATTCTGGCTGGCCGCTGCAGACTTACCGCGGCCAGGTCAGCGTGGCGACATCGGCGGGACACTTGCGGCTGCCCGTCGCGGGTGACGGCTACGTGCTGCCACTGGCTGACGACGCGATCGTGTGCGGCGCCAGCTCGCACCCCGACGACCCCCACGCCGCGCTGCGCGACAGCGACCACGCCTTCAACCTCGAACGCCTGCTGCGCTTGACGGGGCTGGCGGCACACGTCGCCACCACCACCACCACCATGCCGCAAGGCCGCGTCGGCTGGCGCGTGCAGGTGGCCGACCGCCTGCCCATCGTCGGCGCCTTGCCCGCGCAAGTCGACCGCACCACGCAGCGGCTGGACCATGCGCGCATGGTGCCGCGTCAACCCGGTTTGTTTGTCGCCACCGCCCTGGGTGGCCGCGGCATCACGCTGGCGCCGCTGCTCGGTGAGCTGCTGGCCGCCCAGATATGCGGTGAGCCCTTGCCGCTGGGCGCCGACCTGGTCGACGCCATCGACCCGGCGCGCTGGCTGGTGCGCCAGGCACGCAGGCCTGAAGGGCTGAACTGAGTCAGGGTTTGGTCGGCTCGACGGGAGTCACCAGCTGCGGGTAGCTGGGCTCGGACGGCCCCCGGTCGCCACCAGCATCGTCACGCGGACCCTCGGGCCCCGTCTTGCGGTGGGCCTTTTCTTCCTTCTTTTTCTTCTTGGCGAGTTCGCGCTGGCGCTTTTCGAACGAGTAATTGGGTTTTGCCACGGGCTGTCCTTGAAGGTGGGGGATAAATCTTGAACGTGGCTATTGGATCAGATGTTTTAGAGGAACTCGATGCAGCGCACACCCGCCGCCGTACCCAACAGGCAAACCCGTGCCCGATGGCGCGCGAAGATGCCCACGCTGACGACACCGGGCCACTGGTTGATCTCGGCCTCGAGCGCCAGCGGATCGCTGATGTGCAGGCCGCGCACGTCCAGCAAGGGGTGGCCGTTGTCGGTCAACACGCCCGCACGCAGGCTGGCCTGGCCGCCGATGGCTTTGAAGCGGCGCACGAGTTGCGCCGCGCTCATGGCGATGATTTCCACGGGCAACGGATACCCGCCCAAGGTGCCCACGAGCTTGGATTCGTCAGCGATGCAGATGAAGCGCTCGGCCAGGTCGGCCACGATCTTTTCGCGTGTTAGCGCCGCGCCGCCGCCTTTGATCATGTAGCCCTTGCCGTCGATCTCATCGGCGCCGTCGATGTACACCAGCAGCGTTTCCACATCGGCCGCGTCCAGCACCGCAATGCCATGCGCGCGCAGCCGCGCACTGCTCTGCTCCGAGCTCGACACGGCGCCACGAACATCGGCCTTGCGCGTGGCCAGCGCGTCGATGAAGTGGTTCACCGTCGAGCCCGTGCCGACCCCCACCACCACACCACCAGGAAGCGTGGGCACATAGGCCAGCGCCGCCTGCCCCACCAGGGCCTTGAGTTGATCTTGCGTCATGGCGACATTATCGAGGCGCGCGCTTGGCTTAGACACTGGCTGAGACAATCGCCAGCATGCTCAAACTGCCCTACGCCCTGGCCCGCCCCTTCCTCTTCGGCCTCGACCCCGAAGACGCCCACGAGCTCACGCTGGGCAGCATCGCCAGGCTGCAAAACACGCCGGCGATGTGCCTGTGGCAAGCGCCGCGCGTCGCTGACCCCGTCACGCTGGCGGGGCTCAACTTCCCCAACCGCGTGGGCCTGGCCGCAGGCCTGGACAAGAACGGCCGCTGCATCGACGGCCTGGGCGCCATGGGCTTTGGCTTCATCGAAGTCGGCACCGTCACACCACTGGCCCAAAGCGGCAACCCCAAGCCGCGCATGTTCCGTCTGCCCAAAGCGCAGGCACTCATCAACCGCCTGGGCTTCAACAACGAAGGCCTGGTTGCCTTCGTGGCTAACGTGCAAAAGGCGCGCAGTTTCCGCGCCAGCGGGGGCATCGTTGGGCTGAACATCGGCAAGAACGCCGCCACGCCGATCGA
>JANOJR010000188.1:0-3610 GCA_031418855.1 Rubrivivax sp. | reverse complement strand
CCTAACTCTCTAAAGGTGGGCACATCGGGCAGCAGCGGGTGGCGGCGCTCCATGGCCACGGCCAGCGCGCGCACTTTTGTCTTGTTGTTGATGGCAAACGCGGTGTAGCTCATGGCGCCGTCAACGTGGCTGCCCAGCACGGCCAGCGCCATGTCGCCGGTGCCTTTGAAGGGCACGTAGGTGGTCTTCACCGCAAAGGCGCCGTTTAGCCGCTCGTGCGCGGCGTGGTTGGCTGAATTCAGGCCCGAGCCGCCGAGGTTGAGCTTCATCGGGTCGGCCTTGGCGGCCTTGACGAAGTCGGCAAAATTTTTGATCGGGCTGGCCTCGGGCACCACCAGCGCGTCGGGCGTGTAGTGGAACCAGTAGACCGGCACCACGTCCTCGGTTTTGTAGGCGACGTTGCCTTCCATCGGCTGCAAGACCATGTGCGGCAGGTTCACGCCGCCGATGGTCACGCCGTCGCCCGCCATGGTGTTGATCTGGCTCCACAAGAGCGCGCCGCCGGCGCCGGCCTTGTACTGAATGACAGTGTCGATGGCCGCGCACTTTTTCTTCAACACCATTTGCTGATGGCGTGCGGCGATGTCGGATTCACCCCCAGGTGGGAAGGCTTGCCAGTACATCAGGTTCTTGTCGGGGCAAGGCTGGGCATGGGCGGCCGGCATGGCGACCAAACACAAGGCGGACATCAGGCTGGCGAACTTCATCCGACGGTCTCCACAGGTTCAAGGCGGGCCGCGATCTTGACGCCTGGGACCTGGCTGCGAAAGAGGGCAAGCACCTGATGGGACGCGCAAGTCCCAAGGGGCGACGCGGTTTCAGTGCGGCACTGCGCGCTCGCGCGCTGACGAGGCCTGCGCCAAGCGCCCGTACCAGTTGATCACCGCCGGCTCTTCGGGCGCCGTCGCATGGCGCTGTACGTCTTGGCACAGCGCACGAAAGCCAGCCAGGCGCTCGCGCTTCCAGCGCTGCGCCAACTGCGGCAGCCGTGCCTCGCGCAGATTGCCCAAAGCCCATTGGCGGCCGAAGTCGTATTCGACGGGCACCACCGTGCCGTCGGGCTCAACGATCAATGGCGAGAGCCATTCGCCCAGCGGCCGCGAGCTGTCGAGCCAAGCGGCGTCGGCTCCAGCGAACACACGCTCAGGTGCGGCGGCCATGGCGTCACGGCCGGCCACGTCGAGCTGGATCACCAGGCTTTCGTCGACCAGCTCTTTGAGCCGCGCCACCGCCAGCACGGCGTACGAAAGCTCGGTCTCGTCGGGCACCGAGTCAGCGAGCGTGTCGCGTGCGCGGCCCACCGCTTCGAGCGGGTGCACTTGCAAGAGGCGCGCGCCTTGGGCGATGGCGAATTCGGCTGCCCACAGCATCTCGTCAAGATTGAACTGCGTCAGCGTGAAGATGAAGCCAAACGGGATGCCGGCGTCGCGCAAGGCCGGCAGCCGCCGCGCCATGGTGGCAAACGCACGCGGGTGGCCACGCATGCGGTTGTGCGCTTCGGGCTTGCCGTCCAGGCTGATGGCCACCAGACCCGCCGCGCCGCGCAGGGCTTCAATGCGCCGTGCATCGAGCAGCATGCCGTTGGTGGTGACGGTGGTCAGCAGCCCCAGGCTGCGCGCTTGCAGCAGCAGCGCGCGCAGCGGCTTGAACATCAAGGGCTCGCCGCCAGAAAAGCCCACCACGTTGTAGCCAGCGGCCGCCGCGTCGTCGATCACGCCATGCCACAACGCCACCGGCAGCTCGTCGACATGATGCGGCCCCGAGCTTGAATAGCAATGGCTGCACGCCAGGTTGCAGCGGCGTGACACATGCAGCTGCAAGACACGCAGCACATCACCGGTGGGCCCCATGGTGGCGCACCTATCAGCGGATGGCCGCGGGCAGGTTGCTGACGTTCAGCCCGGCCATGTCGATGACACCTGGCTTGCCCAAGGGGAAGCCTTCGACCACCAAGCCGCCTTTGATGAACTGCCCGGCGAGTTCGCCCACGAACTCGGGCTTGATGCGCAGGTTGGCCCAGAAGATGTCGGGGCGCGGCTGGCCTTTGATCCACCAGCGGTCGATGATGAATTGGTTGGCCGACACGCCGAAGGCCTTGGCCATCGACGCCTCGCTCAACTGGGCCTTCTCGCCGGCCAGCATCTCCATCAGCTTGGCTGAGCCACGTGCTTCTTCGCTCTTCATGTTGAACACCTTGGTGAGTCACGATCACAGCGACCGCAGCGGCTATGTAGGCAGACAGCTGCTGCCGCGCGACCCCTAGTTCAGCCAGTGCAGTCGCTGAACTTAGGGGGCCGCGTCACGCCTGTCGGCGCGACCGCCACGCTCAAGGCATCCAGACCTTCACATCCGGCCAACCCATGAGCTTGAAGATGGTGTAGTTCACCGCCGCCTCGGCCACGTCGTCGGCGTAGACGATGAGCTCGGCGTGGCGGGGCACGCCGGCCTTGCTGATCAGCGTCCACAAGTCTTTGGCGGCTTTGGGCGTGCCGTCGCTGTTCAGCATCTCGTTGTAGGGCAGGCGCACGACGCGGCCCTCGGGCGTGCGTGCGGCAGCCGTCTTGCCCGACGAGATGAAGACCTTGGCGTACTCACCGCGCGTGGACTTGGCGTCGATGACCAACAGCGCCGGCCGCGGCTGCACGGTGTAGGTGGCGGGCGGCACGGTGATGTCTTGCATCGACTTCGGTGCCCCCACCAGCGTGGGCTGCTTGGTCAGGGTGTGGCCGCGCAGGCCCCACTCGTCCATGGAGTCGATCAGTACCGACACCTTGGCATTTCCGAGCTGCTCGAAGGCAAGTGTCGCCAGCGCTGCACCGGGTGTGAGGCCGCTCTCGCCCACGACCACAATTTCGTGCGCCGGGTTCACCCCAGCCGGGCCCAAGAGCGCGGCCAGCTTCTCGGGCTGACCGAGGTGGCTGCGCAGGGTGTCGGTGGGCAGGTTCAAGGCATAGGGCACATGGCCTTGCGCGTAGGCGGCGGCCGTGCGCACGTCGATGATGTTCACCTGCGCCACGTCAAACGCCCGCATCATCGGCGCGTTCCAGCCGTCGACCCAGGTACTGCTGCGCAGGCGCTGCGGCGCGCTGTACGTCCAGTACGGCAGGCCGCGCTCGTCACGCAGCCACTCACGCTGTGACTCCAGGTAGAGCTTTGTCTTGGGGTGGCCGGCCATGAACTGCAGCGCGAACCAGGGCACGCTGGCGGCCACACCACCGCCGCAGTGGCTGTGCACCACCTGCTCAGGTTTGATGCCCAGGTAGCGCAGCATGCGGCGCATCTCGTCGGGCGACTTGAAGGTCTTGTCGGCGTTGAAGAAGTCTTCGCTGGGCATGAGCAGCGCGCCCGGCACATGGCCGGCGCGGTCGAAGAACTTCTGCACGCCGTAGTGGTAAGTGGGCTCCAGCGCTTCCACCAGCGCGTGGTTGGCGCGGTCACCCGACGCGACCAGAAATTCCGGCAGCCGCGAGCGCATGTCCTCGCGCGTCTGGGTGATCTGAAAGCTGCCCTTGGCCGGCGCAGGCGTGGGCTCTTTGGTGGTGGTGCCGCCTTGGGCCTTCCACGTCGCCAGGCCGCCGTCCAGCAGGTAGATGTCGCTGGCGCTCACGCC
>JANOJR010000187.1:0-2991 GCA_031418855.1 Rubrivivax sp. | reverse complement strand
CTGCATTTGCAAGCGTGAGACACACCCTTGCGACGGTTGACGGCGAAAGTCGATCGCGACGATCGCGGCAGTAGCAAAACCACTTCCGCATCTCTGCGAATTCGTTTCGGTTGAAACTGAAATGCCCAAGCCACGCAGCAGCTCCCGCCGCAACATGATCCAGTTTGGCCGCATCTGCAATTGCAAAGGCGCGAACTAGGCGATCCTTCGCTACTAGTTCAAACTCGTCCTCAAGGCGGATCATCGCCTCCGCGAACAAGACTCGTGACGAAAGCTCGGGCGAGCTCCATATCTCCTCGGCACGCACTTCCGCAACCATTGATTTGGCAGCGTCGTATCTGCCAAGTCTTGCTAGGTGTGCCGCGAGATCGACCTTCAGGCAGTTGCGACGCGGCCCACTAGGTGCTGCAGCAATCTGACCTCTCAGTGAAGCTTCAAGTGCTGTCATGAAGTCGGCCCCGCTTACTCGGCTACGCAGCGACCGCTACTTGGAGTAGCTCAGAAAACAGACGAGCCCGGGGCGCAGGCCATTTGCCGCGACCCGGGCTCAATTTGCGCCAGCTTTTACTTGAGGTGGCCGCTGATGAGCTTCGTCATCTCGAACATCGAGACTTGGGCCTTCTTGAAGATTGTTCTTCTTGATGTATTCCCAGATCTTCTTGGTCACTTCCGTACGCGGAATGGCTTTGTCGCCAATGATTGCTGCCAGCGCGGCGCTGGGCGTCATCGCCTTCATGAAAGCGGCGTTGGGTGCGCGCTTCTTAGCCGGGGCCTTCTTTGCCGCAGTCTTCACGGTCGGACGAGCCGGGGCCGCCTTCTTAGCCGGCGCAGCCTTCTTCGCTGCCGGCGCTGCCGCCTTCTTGGCGGGAGCTTTTTTCGCGGGTGCTTTCTTTGCAGTTGCCATCGTTTTCTCCATCAGTTCTGTAGGTTTGGACCTCGGTGGCTACTGCTCACTAGACCTTGCTTTTGGCAGCTACCCCACCGGGGCGGGCCGATGGTACCGCTGGCGTCCTCCTATGAGAAGCGCTTTTGCGGGGATGTTTCTCCTAGGTGGCCGCAGTGCGGGCGCTACGCAACACAAGGCGTGGCGTTGCGCAGGTGGGCAGGGCTATGCTTGGCAGCTATGAAGATCCTTGCGCGTTGGTTGTTGTTGGCGGCGGCGCTGCTGCTGGTGACCGCCGTCTATCCCGACGTCTCCGTCACGAGCTTCCCTTCGGCGCTGATCGCGGCCTTCGTGCTGGGGCTGCTCAATACGCTGGTGCGGCCGGTGTTGGTGCTGTTGACGCTGCCGGTGACGGTGGTGACGCTGGGCCTCTTTCTCTTCGTCATCAACGCGCTGATGTTCTGGGCCGCCGCCTCGCTGCTGGACGGCTTCAATGTCACCGGCTTCGGCGCGGCCTTGATCGGCTCGCTGATCTACAGCCTGTGCGGCCTGGTCATCGACGCCGCCATCGAACGCCTGTTCAACCGCGCGGCCGCGTAGGCGCTCGCCGTGGCGCCATCCCCGGGCGCACCTCCACGCTGATGGTGTCAAGCAGCCGTTGCTGGGCGTCGCGCACTTCGAGTTGATGGCGCCCCGGCGTCAAGGCCCACCACACGCGCGTGCCCTGGCCCAAATTGACGCCGTTGTCCGTCCAACGCCCGGCGGGGCCGTGCAGGCGCAGGCGCTGCGCCTTGATGGGGATGTCGGGGTCGAGTGCAAGCACGCTGCCATCACGCAGGGGGCCGATGGCGTAAGCCTCGGTGCTCGCCATTTGGAGCGCCACGCGCGTGGCCGGCTCGGCGGCGGCGCGCAGCGGCGTGGCAGGCAGGCTGTGCACGATCTGCCGCCACACCGGCGCCGCGCCGAGCACGCCGCTCACGCCATGCATCGGCGCGCCGCTCGCGTTGCCGACCCACACGGCCACCGTTAGCGCGTCGGTGCTGCCCACGCACCAGTTGTCGCGCATGTCCTTGCTGGTGCCGGTCTTCACGGCGGCCGCGCGGCGTGTCACCAGCGGGCTGTCGAAGCCGAAGCTGCTGGCGCGTGCGGCGCCGTCGCTGAGCATCGCGGTGATGGCCATCGCGACCTCGGTGTCAAACAGCTTGTGCGGCGGCCCGGCTGGTGTGGCCAGTTTCACCGGCCGCCATTGGCCGCTGTTGGCCAGCGCGCGGTAAGCATTCGCCAGGTCCAGCAGCGTGACCTCGGCGCTGCCCAGCGCCAGCGCGTGGCCGTGAAAGCCAGCACTTTCACGCAGGCGCAGCCCGGCGCGGTTGAGGGTGTCGAGGAGGGTGTCGGTGCCTAACATCGCAGCGACGCGCACTGCCGGCACGTTCAAGCTGGACGCCAAGGCCTCGCGCGCACTGACCCAGCCGCGCCACTGGTGGTCGAAGTTTTGCGGCTGGTAGGCGTCGTGGCCGCTGCTCAGCTGCAAGGGCTCGTCGCGCAGCAGGCTGTCCGGCGTGATCAGGCGGCGCTGCAGGGCCTCGGCGTAGATGAAGGGCTTGAGCGTCGAGCCCGGCTGGCGCCGCGCCAACACGGCGTCAAGCTCCGCCGATCCGGCTGCGCCAACCCAGGCACGCACTTCGCCGCTGGCGTTGTCGAGCACGACCACGGCGCCGTCTTCGACCTCGCGGCCGCGCAGCTCGGCGAGTTGTTGGCGCAGCGCCGCCGTGGCCAGGCGTTGCAGGCCGGCGTCCAGCGTGGTGCGTGCGCCGCCACCGGCCGCGAGCCAATAACGCGCGAAGTGTGGTGCGTCATTTTTCGCACCTTGGTGCGCGCTGGCAGGCGTGGGCCGGCGCAGCAGGGCTTGCGCGACATGGCTGGCAAGGCCAACGCAGCCCAGCTGCCGCGAGCGCATCAGCTCGCAGGCGCGGCGCGTGACCTCGGCCTCGCCGGCGTTGGGCGCACGCACCAGCACGGCCAGCAGCGCGGCGTCGAGCTGGTCCAGGCCCGAGGCATGTTTGCCCAGCAGCTGCTGGGCCGCAGCGCTCACGCCCACGAGTTCGCCG
>JANOJR010000186.1:0-1671 GCA_031418855.1 Rubrivivax sp. | reverse complement strand
TGACACCGGCCTGCGCCTGCCCAGCGTCGATCAAAGCCAGCAGTTTGTTGAGCGCGCCACGCTCTTTGAACGAGGCCGTGAACTGCAAGTTCTCGAACTTGAGGAAGACCTGCGCGCCGGTGATCTGCGACAGCGTCTTGCTTTCAACGCAGGGCGTGTCCAGCACCTGGCCGGCCAGCCGTGACGCAGCGGCGTCGATATCCGCCCGCGTCACGACCTGGGGATTCATGCTGTGCCGCCGACCGTCAGTCGCTCAATGCGCAGCGTCGGCTGGCCCACACCCACGGGCACGCTCTGGCCTTCTTTGCCGCACACGCCCACACCGCTGTCGAGCTCAAGATCGTTGCCGATCATGGTGATGCGCGTCAGTGCATCCGGGCCGTTACCGATGATGGTCGCACCCTTCACCGGGTACTGGATGCGCCCGTTCTCGACCCAGAACGCTTCACTCGCCGAGAAGACGAACTTGCCGCTGGTGATGTCGACCTGGCCGCCGCCGAAGTTGGTGGCGTAGAGGCCGCGCTTGATGCTGGCCACGATCTCCTCACGCGTCTTGCTACCCGCCAACATGTACGTGTTCGTCATGCGCGGCATGGGCAAGTTGGCGTAGCTCTCGCGGCGGCCGTTGCCGGTGGGTTTGACGCCCATCAGCCGCGCGTTCAGGCTGTCTTGCATGTAGCCCTTCAAGATGCCGTCTTCGATCAGCACGTTGCGCTGCGAGGCATTGCCCTCGTCGTCGACGTTGAGCGAGCCACGGCGGTCGGGCAGGGTGCCGTCGTCCAGCACCGTCACGCCCTTGGCCGCCACGCGCTTGCCGATGCGCCCGGCAAACACGCTCGAGCCCTTGCGGTTGAAGTCGCCTTCCAGGCCGTGGCCCACGGCTTCGTGCAAGAGCACGCCGGGCCAGCCCGGGCCGAGCACCACGGTCATCTCGCCGGCCGCCACGGCGCGGCTTTCCAGGTTGGTGAGCGCGGCGTTCACGGCCTGCTGCACATAAGGCTCGATCACGGCGTCGGTGAAGTAGCCCAGGCCGAAGCGGCCACCGCCGCCGCCGGTGCCGACTTCACGGCGGCCGTCTTGTTCGGCGATGACGGTCACGCTCAAGCGCACCAGCGGGCGCACGTCGGCGGCGCGTGTGCCGTCGGCGCGCGCCACCAGCACGACGTCGTATTCAGCGCCCACGCTGGCCATCACCTGCACGATGCGCGGGTCTTTAGCGCGCGCGAGCTTCTCTACTTTTTCCAGCAGCGCTACCTTCTGCGTGCTGTCGAGCGAGCCGATGGGGTCGTGGTCGCCGTAGAGGCGCCGGCTGGTGGCCACACGCGGTTTGCGCGCGAGCTTGATGCGGCGTTCTTCCCCCGCTGCGGCGATGGTGCGCACGGTGCGCGCGGCGTCCATCAGCGAGGCTTCGGAGAGATCGTCCGAGTAGGCAAACGCGGTTTTCTCGCCGGCCACGGCGCGCACGCCCACGCCTTGGTCGATGCTGAAGCTGCCGCTTTTGACGATGCCTTCTTCCAGGCTCCAGGCCTCGTGGCGTGTGGTCTGGAAGTAGAGGTCGGCGTCGTCGATGCGGTGTTCGCCGATCAGCGCCAGCGCCTTGGCCAGCGTCGCTTCCGAGAGGCCAAACGGGTCGAGCATCAGCGACTGCGCAATGGCCATGCGCTCCAGGGT
>JANOJR010000185.1:0-11696 GCA_031418855.1 Rubrivivax sp. | reverse complement strand
AATGGTCGATGGCGCGCGTGAACCTGTCAGACGTGGACCCGCAGACGAAGATTGTTTGGCCTGAGTTTGATCCCTACGCGGCCAGCGGCAGGGTGGTCATGGCGCGCATCGACGAGCTCATCGCTCAAGGCCGTGTCCTTGAGCAGGTTCATGCTGACCTCGCCATGCCTGAGCGCGGCAAGCTCGACTAGAACAGTTCACCCTGCCCGTCCGGCGCGGCACGCACACGGCGCTTGCTCGGCGCCGTGCGCGGCAAGCCAGCTTTTCGCGAACCGTGTTTGTGCTGGATGTCTTTGGCCTCGGCGTGGGCCTCACTAGTTCGTCGCAGGCCGTAGAGCTTTTCTTTCGCCGCCGCCAGCGCCGTGCGCTCGTCGACGATCGGGCTCGGATAGGCCGCCGTGCCGATCTCCGGCACCCACCGCTGGATGTACAGGCCTTGTGGATCCTGGTCGCGCGCCTGCTTGGCTGGTGAGTAGATGCGCAGGGTGTTGATGCCGGTGGTGCCTGACTGCATCTGCATCTGGCTCCAATGGATGCCGGGCTCGAAGTCGAGAAACTGGCGCGCCAAGTGCAGCCCCGGCTCGCGCCAGTGCAGCCACAGGTGGTAGGCCGCAAAGCTAACAAGCATCGCACGCATGCGGAAGTTCAACCAGCCGGTGGCGCACAGCTGGCGCATGCAGGCGTCGACCATCGGGAAGCCGGTGCGGCCTTCACACCAGGCCTGCAAGCGCTCGGTGTCGAGCGCGCCTTCGTGCACGCCGTCGCCGGGGCGCTGCCCGTCGACGGAGCGCGCGACGTTGCGCCACTCCATAGTCGGTTCGTCTTCGAGCTTTTGCATGAAGTGGCAGTGCCAGCGCAAACGGCTGGCGAAGCCGCGCAAGGCATAGGCCAGGCCGCGGTCGGGCGTGGCGGCGATGCGCGCCTCGGTGGCCTGGTGCACGCAGCGCATCGAGATCGTGCCGAAGGCCAGGTACGCGCTGAGGCGGCTGCAGCCCTCGGCGGCACTGAGCGGGCTCGACATCGCACGGCGATAGTCGCGGCCGCGGCCGCCGAGAAAGCTGTCGAGCGTGGCCCACGCGGCGCGTTCGCCGCCCGCCGGCAAGGCTGCGGCCAGGGCCGGCAGGCCCAGCTCGCCCAGCGTGGGCACGGCGGTCGATGCCAGGCCGCTCGCAGCGTTGAAGCCGCGAGCCGCCATGGCTTCGGGTGCGTTCATGCGCTGCGCCCACCGCCCGGCCCAGCCCGTGCGCGAGCGCAGGCGCCGCACCACGCCGGTCTGCGGCGACTCCACCCAGTGCACGCCCTGGCTGCGGCACCACGCGGCCACGGCCAGGTCGCGCGTGTAGCTCCAGCCCGGGCCGGTTTCTTCGTGGCTGAAGAGGTGCGTGAAGGCGAACTCGCGTCGCAGTGCTTGCAGCACCTCGGGCATGGCACCGGTGCGCACCAACAGCGTCAGT
This sequence comes from Rubrivivax sp., assembly GCA_031418855.1. Taxonomy (GTDB): domain Bacteria; phylum Pseudomonadota; class Gammaproteobacteria; order Burkholderiales; family Burkholderiaceae_C; genus Rubrivivax. Next base: position 10,242 of record JANOJR010000185.1, on the reverse strand, counting down.
CCACGCGCTGCCAGGTCGCGCTGCAGCTCAGCCACGCAGTCGAGCAGGAAGCCGACGTGGCGTGGGTCGCACTCGGGGCTTTGCAGCCACTGCGGCTCGATCACCAGCAAGCCAAGCGCGCGCTCGAAATGCATCGCTTCGGCCAGGGGGGCGTGGTCGCGCACGCGCAGATCGCGTTTGAACCAGACCAGCGCGGCGGTGGCCGTCACCGTACAAGCCTCGTGCGTCGCGGCATCAAGTTCTCGGCATGACGTGGCGCCTAGCGCCCCAGCAGCAGCGCCGCCGCCCCGGCCAGGCAACTGACACTGGCCACCAAGGTCAGCCGCCAGCGCATGGGCAGCCAGGCTTGCAGCTGAAAGCGTGGATACAGCACCCGGTCGACCGCAAAGCAGGCCCACAGCAGAGCCGCGATCAGCAACAGCCCCGTCGCAGGGCCCAGCAGCAGTGCGACCCAGCCCAGCAGGCTGGGCACCACGCCCCACAGCAGCGATGGCACGTGCTGGACTGACCCGTCACGCCCCTCACGCATGACCAAGCCCCAGTGGATGGCGCCCAAGAAGCTGGTGATGGTGGCGCCGTAGCCCAGCAGCGCCGTACTCGCCGGCGGCCAGTCAGCTGGCCACCCCGCCCAAAGCGCCGCCGCCAAGCCCACGAACGGCATCAGCCCGCCCGAGCCCAGGCGCCGGGCCCAGAGCGAAGGGCCTGCCTTGCCTGCCGTCATCCGTCAGCGTCCTTCGGTTCAGCAGGCGCCGCGTCGGCCAGGCTAACCAAGGCAGGGTGGCACATCTTTTCGCCATCCCACTGCTGGCCACACCAGCAGCGGCCTTCGGTGTCGATGATGCAGGTGCCGCTGCCGCAGCAGCGTGGGTCGTCACTCATGGGGAACTCCTGGTGATCGTGTGCAGCATGCTCAGCGTACTGTCCACGTAAATTCAACGTTAGTTGATCGTCAATTCAGCGTCACTTCAGCGTCACTTCAGCGTCACCTCACAAGCGGCCGCACGGTGGTGAACCCGCCGTCCACCGCGATCACCTGCCCCGTGAGCCGCGCCGCGCCATCGCCGAGCAGCCAGGCCATCACATCAGCCACCTGCTCAGCGGTCTGCACGCCGCCCAGCGGGTACTGGCGCGCGGCGCCTTCGCGCATGGCGGGCAGCTTGAGCATGCCGGCCGTCAGCGGGGTCTCGGTCATGCCCGGGGCCACGGCATTGATGCGCAGGCCTTGTGCCGCGTAGGTGGCCGCAGCGCTGCGCACCAGCGCTTCAACGCCGCCCTTGGCCGCAGCGATGGCTTCGTGATTGGCCACACCGATGCGTGCCACCACCGAACTCGCGAACACGGCGGCACCTGGCGCGCCCGGCAGCGCCGCAATCCATGCCTGCAGCATGAACACCGCGCTGTCGAGGTTGACGCGCAACACCTCGCGGTAGGCCTCCGTGCGCGTGCGGTGCAGCGGCGCGATCAGCGTGCTGCCCACGCAATGCGCCAGCAGCGTGGGTGCGGCGCCCAGCGCTTCTTGGCAGGCGGCGATGGCCAGCGCGGCGCCCTCAGGCGTGGTGGTGTCGGCGGCGATGCGCACGCTGGCGTGAACATCGGCAAGCCGGCTGGCATCGCGCCCCACCGCAGCGACGCGCAAGCCCTGGGCGTGCAGTTGGCGCGCCAAGGCGCGGCCGATGCCGCCGCTGGCACCGGTGATGAGGGCGATGGAAGTCATGGTGTGTGTTGCAAAAGTGAAGGGGGTGAAGTCAACGTGGTGCGTTGTCGTGAGCGTTCGGCCGCTGCGGGCCAGGCCGCTCCAGGCGCGCGGCAAAACGCTGCAGCGTCGGGCGCCAGCGCAGGAAGCCTCGGTACGCGCGCTCCATCGCCCAAGCCGCGCCCGGCAGGCGCCCAAGCATGGCCAACCAACGCCAGCCCGGCAGCGCGGCCCACAGCGCCAGAAAAGCCTGCGCGCCGCTAAGCAGTTCACCGTCGCGGGCGCGCACGTGAAAGCGCGCCAGCAACTGCTCGCGCGTGGTGCCGGGTGGCAGCGCCGATGGCAACGGAAATGCGGCGTCGCTGACATCGGCGAAGCACACCGGCGAATCCGAGCGCAGTGGCTTCATGCCGCGATAGACACCGATCTCGCGGCGGCAAAGCGGGCACGCGCCGTCGTAGAGCACGGTCAGCGCCGGGGGCTCACGTCCGGGGTCGTGCATCGGCTCGGTCACCATGCCGGCACCTCATTCACGGCCAGCAAGTCGGCGGCCGAGTCCAGGCCGCGTGAGCTGCGGGCCCACCACTGCGAGAAGGAGTCGCAGCGCCCGTCGACGGCTGGAAACAGTGCAGGCGCGGCCTCGCACGCTGCAACGCGCGCCAACCACGGCGCAAGGTGCGGCTCGCCTACGCTGCGCACGCTGCGTGCGCCCTGCAATGCCGCGCCGATGGCGGCGGCGTCGCCGTACCAGCGCTGCGACGTGAGCTCGGCCATGCGGCTGTTGACGAAGCGCCAGCGCCCTTCGCTCCACGGCCAGGCGCGGTGAAATTCGTCCAGGAAGACGCCGACCACCTGCGTGTCGGCGGGCAGTGCGGCTGGCAGTTCACCCAGGGTCCAAGGGTGCACGAGCCAGATGTCGCGGCCGGCGACCGCAGTGGCGTCGGGCGCCTTCAAGCCAAGCTCGCCGGGCGGCTCGGCGCGAAGGGCTGGCTCCATCGTTGATGCGCCGCCAGGCTGCGCGCCGAGCTCAACATGAGCATGCCGTGCGGGCTGGCGCGCCATGCGGTCAAGCGCCTCGTAAGTCGTGTCGATCACGCTGCCGGGGCTGTGCCAGGGCGCAGGCGCGTAGCGGGCCACGTTGGCGGCATTGAAGAGGTAGGGCTTCTGGCTTGCGGTGCCGGCCACCCATTGCCAGCTGAGGTGGTTGCTGGCCAGGTCGCCGTCGAGCAGGTGGCCGTAGAGCCAATCGGCGCCAGTGCGCCAATGCACTTTGCGCACATGCACCACGTAGCTGGCCAGCCACATGCGCGCGTGGTTGTGCAGCGTACCGCTGGCGTAGAGCGCACGCACGGCTTCGTCCACCACCGGCACACCGGTGCACGCTTGGCGGATGTCGGGGGGCAGCTCGCGGGCATAGGCCGCGTCGGGCAGCGGGCCTTCGTGCAAGGAGCCCAGGATGCCCGCGCCGCGGTGCTGCCAGACATGGCGGAAGTAGGCGCGCCAGCCGAGCTCAAAGACAAACTTGTGCTGCACGTCCAGCGCATGGCGCGCGGCCACGCCGGCCAACACATCTGCGGGCGTGACGAAGCCATGCGTGATGTACGGCGACAAGCCGCTGACGGCGCCGTCGAGCGCGTTGCGTGTGCGTGCGTACGCGGCCGGGCGCACGGCGGCGATGCGCGCCTGTGCGGCGGCGAGCGTGGGTGCGACGGTTTTAAACATGCTGCTCTGCCCCCGCCCCGACCTCGCCGCGCCGGATCGCCGCCGCGCGTTCGCTCACCGCCTGCTTTTGCTCGTCGCTCAGGCGTGCCACGTTCTTCACTTGCAAGGCCATGCGCGGGTTCTTGGCCAGCGCGACTTCGTGGCGCATCAGGAAGTCCCAGTAAAGGGTGGTGAAGGGGCACGCGCGCTCGCCACTGCGAAGTGCGGGGTCGTAGCGGCAGCCTTTGCAGTGCGGGCTCATGCGCTGGATGTACTTGCCGGTGGCGATGTAGGGCTTGCTGCCCATCACGCCGCCATCGGCGTACTGGCTCATGCCCAGCGTATTGGGCAGCTCGACCCATTCCACGGCGTCGACGTAGACCGCCAGGTACCAGGCGTGCACCTGGCTCGGTCTAACGCCCAACATCAGCGCATACCCGCCCGTGACCATCAGGCGCTGGATGTGGTTCGCGTAGCCATGGTTCAGCGTCTGCGCCAGCGCGTCGCGCAGGCAGGCCATGTCGGTGGCACCCGTCCAGTACCACGCGGGCAGGTCCTGATCGGCACCCAGCGCGTTGCGCTCGCCATAGGCTGGCATCTGCGTCCAGTAGATGCCGCGCACGTACTCGCGCCAACCCAGGATCTGACGGATGAAGCCTTCGACACTGGCCAGGGGCGCCTGCCCGTTGTGATGCGCCGCTTCAGCCGCCGCCACCACCTCGCGCGGGTTCAGCAGCTTCAGGTTGAGTGCGGCCGACAGGTGCGCGTGGTAGAGCCACGGGTCGCCCGGCCACATCGCGTCCTGGTAGCGGCCAAAGAGCGGCAGACGCTGTGTGATGAAAGCCTGCAAGGCTTGCAGTGCCTGCGCACGCGTGACGGGCCAGGCGAAGCTGTCCAGCCGGCCCGGGTGGCTTGCGAAGCGGGTGTTGACGAGTGCCATCACCTCGCGCGTTAGGGCGTCGGGTGCGAACGATGTGCGTGGCGGCACAGAGCTCGGCCCGCCGGCGCCAAAGGTCTCGCGGTTGTCGGCGTCAAAGTTCCATTGGCCGCCAACAGGCTCATCGTCCTGCATCAAGACGCCATGGCGCTTGCGTTGCTCGCGATAGAAGTACTCCATGCGCAGCGACTTGCGGCCTTGGGCGTGGGCCGCGAACTCGCGCACCGTGACGAAGAAGTGGCGGTCCTCAAAGATGTCCAGCGGCAGCGCGTTGGCCTCGGCCACGGCCTTGATCAACTGCAGCACGCGCCAGTCGCCCGGGGCCGTCATCACCAAGCGGGAGGGCCGCAAGCGCGCGATGTCGGCCTGCAACTGCGCACCCAAACTGCCTGCGTTGCCTGGTGCATCCAGGCGGGTGTAGTGCAGCGGGCGACCGGCGGCTTGCAAGGCGAGCGCGAAGTGGCGCATCGCCGCCAGGAACATCACCGTGCGCGGCTTGCTCGACCACACATGCGTCGACTCTTCGGCCACCTCGGCCATCCAAACGGCGTCGACGGCGGCGTCGAAGCCGTCGAACGCTGCCGCGTCGAGATCGAGCTGGTCGCCCAGCACGACGATCAAGGCGCGCAGCTCAGCCACGCGTTGCCCTCTTGCGTCGGCACGCGTCGGAGCAGTACTTCACGTCGGCCCAGTTCTTTGCCCAGTGGCGCCGCCAACTCATCGCCAAGCCGCAGCCCACGCAGGGCTTGCTCGGCAATGCGGCCTTGTTGCCGCGAAAGCCGGCGCGCAAGTTGGCGCTTGGTGGCGTCACCGTCAAATCCTTCGGTAGGCCAGCAGGTTCAAGCCTTCTTGGCCCAGGCGCTGCACCAGCCCGCGCCGGCCACTTGCTTGCCGGCGAAGAGCGGGCAGCCACCCGCCTTGTCGGCAGGCTTGCCGACGTAGAGCGCGCAATTGGTGCAGTTCTGGGTGGCGGCGAACTTGGGGTACTTCTTGACGTCGACGCGCTTGGCATCGGCGACGTAGCCCAGCGCCGCAGCCTGGGCGTCTTTTTCGTCGAGCATGGCCTGAGCCTGTGCGCTGGTGGCAAGCGCCGCACCGGAGGCGGCCAGCGTCATCAGGAAGACGCGGCGGGGGAGGGGTAGATTCATTGCGAACTCCTGGGGTGGGTGGTGAGGTGAAAGGGAAAACCGGTCAGGTGACGAGGCACGGCGCCGGCGTGAGCGATTGAGAAACCAGCCATTGAGCCGCCAGCGATCGCGCCGACAGCCAGGCGCCTTCGACGCCCGCGCCGCCAAGGAAGTCCCCGCAGACACCCAGGCCCTGGTCAGCGTCCCACCAGCACGACTCGGCCGAGGTGAGCGGCTGCGGTTGCGGCAGGGCGTAACGCCAGCGGTGCACCGTGCAGTGATGCCAGTCGACGCTGCGGCCCAGGTAAGCCGCCAGAGCGGCCTGCAAATGCTGCTGGACCCACGCGGTGGGTTGTTCAAGGTGCTGGCGGCTCCAGCCGGCGCGGGCGTGTACGACCCAATGCGCCTGCCCTGGCACAGGCTCGCGGCCGGGACGCGCGTCGTTGCGCAACACGCAAGCCAGCGGCCCCTCTGGCGGCCGAGCCAGGTCCCAGCCAAGCCCAGGGTCTGGGGCATCAGCAACCCCCATCAGCGTCCAGCAGGGCTGCATCGGCGCGACCGATGCGTGCCGTGCCCAGTCGCTCCGGTGCGGTCCCAGCAGAGGCGCGGCCTGCGCCGGCGGCAGCGCCAACACGAGCGCGTCGAAGGGCGCGTGGTGGCGCTCGCCGCCGGCAGCCACCTGCCAGCCGAGCGCGCTCTTGTGCAAGCCGTCGACAGCAAAGGACCATGTGGCCGCGACACCGCCCAACAAGCCGCGACACAGCGAAGGCATGTCCGGCACCGGCACATAGAGTGGGCCGCTTTCCTCGCGCGGCAAACTGCCGGCGGCCAGCGTGGGCGACCACTCGGCCAAGCTACCCATACGAGTGGCTTCGTCGACGAAGGCTTGGAAAGCCGCAGAGCGGGCAGTGATGCCGAAGGCGCCGTGGTCAAAGCGCGTCGTGCAGGCCAGCCCTTGTCGGTCGACCCATTCGACGCGGCGGGTCGCCATGCGCCCGCCCGGCCCACGGGACTTGTCGAACACGTGCACCGAGTGACCGGCCAGCGTCAGCGCCCGCGCGCACGCGGCCCCGGCGATGCCGGCACCGATGACTGCGACTCTCTGGACATTGCGGGCTGCCATGACGCAGATCATACGATTTTTCGATTCATCATGAGTTCACATGTGATTCTTGTGTAGAGAATGCTTCATACTTGGCGTCAAATTCGATTCATCCTAGAAAGACAATGAAGAAAAGCAAGTCATCGCTGGCGTCAGCTCAGCCTGAGTCGAACCCGGCAGAGCCCCCCTCCCACCGCAGCGCCGCCGTGGCGCACATGCTGCGCATGCCGGTGGCCACACTTCGCGTGTGGGAGCGCCGCTATGGGCTGACGCAGCCCGAGCTGTCGCCCAGCGGCCAGCGCCGTTACTCGGCCGACGACGTGCGGCGCCTGGCCTTGGTCAAGCAGCTGACGGAGCTCGGGCACGCCATCGGCAGCCTGGCGCCGCTGGACATGGCGCAGCTTCAGCGCGTCGCCGCCACGCACGCGCAAACGCTGGCGGCCACGCAAAAACGCGAAAGCTCTGACGTGGCCAACGTGCCGCCGGCTCGCGCCTGGCGGCTCGCAGTGATTGGCGCGGCCTTGGGTACCCGCTTGTGGCGGCCCACACTCTTGCACCGGCTTGGCGGGCCCGTGGTGCTGCTGGGGCCGTTCGGCGACATCACGCAGGCTGCGGCCGCTTTGCGCAGCTCAGACTTGGATGCCTTGCTGCTGCACGAGCCGCAACTGCATGAGGGCTGGTTCGCTTCCATGAACGTGGCGGCACCGGCCTTCGCCGGTGTGCCCAAAGCCGTGCTCTACAGCTTTGCCGCCGAGCCCGTGTGCGAGGCATTGGCCACCGCCGGAGCGGCCCTGCTGCGCGAGCCGCAGCCCGACGCGGTGTTGGCGCAGTGGCTGCACGGACTGTCCGCCATGGCGGCGGTGGCGGCGCAACCTGCTGCGTCCAAGCATGCCAGCGCAGCCGATGCCACGCCGCCGCGCCGTTGGGACGACGCCGCGCTGGCCGACTTCGCCGGCCGCTCGTCCACGATCGCCTGCGAGTGCCCGCGCCACGTGGCCGAGCTCCTGGTGCAGCTGTCGCACTTCGAGGCCTACAGCGCCGAGTGCGAACACCGCAACGCGGCGGACGCCGAGTTGCACGCCCACTTGCGACAGGTCGCGGCCACGTCGCGTGCTCGCTTCGAGACCGCGCTCGAGCACGTCGCCTTGCACGAAGGTTTGATGCTGCCGGCATCGCTAGCGCAGAGCGACGCATCCGTGGCACCGGCCGCGAAGCGTGCGAAGACCTTGGCGGCTGCCAGGCCACGCCGTCGACCCTAAGCTCCCCATCCAAGCCTCAACTCGTACCCAACCCCATGCACCGCTTCCTGCTCCTGCTCACACTCGCCGCCATGCCCGTCATCAGCCACGCGATCGAAGAACCCGACTACGAGGTCATCAAGAAGTTTGCCAGTGTGGAGCTGCGCCAGTACGCGCCCTACGTCGTGGCCGAGGTGGTGCTGGACGCCACGGCTGAGGACGCTGGCAACCGCGCCTTCCCGATCCTGGCCGGCTACATCTTCGGCAAGAACAAGGGCGAGAAGACGTTCGCGATGACGGCGCCGGTGACGCAGACCGCCGCGCCCGTGCGCATGGACATGACCGCGCCCGTGACCCAGGCCGCCATGGCGGGCGGCATGCGCGTGCAGTTCGTCTTGCCCAAGGGCGTGACACTGGCAACGGCGCCCGAGCCTGTGGACCCGCGCGTGCAGCTGCGCGGGGTGCCGGCCGCCACCTGGGCGGTGATCCGCTACTCGGGCAGTTGGTCGCAGTCGAACTACCAGGAGCACCTGGACGCATTGAAGGCGGCCCTGCAAACGGCCAGCGTGGCCACGCAAGGCGAGCCCGTGCTGGCGCGCTACAACGCGCCCATCACGCCTTGGTTCATGCGGCGCAACGAGATTTGGTTGGCTGTGCGCTGAGCGCTTGCGCTGACCGCTTCAGCAAGTTGCGTTGACAGCCCAGCTCATAACGCGCCCGTGGCCGCGCCAAGGGTGACGACCACGTTGCCACTTTTGCGCCCCTGATCCACATACCGGTGCGCGGCGACCATCGCTTCGAACGGGAACACGCGGTCAATGACCGGCACGAACCGCCCCGCCTCGGCAAGCTCGGCGATCTGGTGCAGATAGGCAGGTCGCTCCTGGGCCGGCCCGGCTACCACGCGTATGTTGCTCGTTAGCGTTTGCCAAGGTGCCAGCAAGAGTGACGACAGGTCTGCCAGCACGAGCAGCAGGCGCCCACCCTCCGACAGGCAAGCCCTGCTGCGGCCAAAGGGCGCCGTCCCTGCCGCGTCGACGATGACGTCATAGCGCTCGCCCAGCACGCTGAAGTCGTCCACCGTGTAGTCGACCACCGCGTCGGCGCCGATCGACCGCACCAGCTCGAACTTCGCGCCGCTGCACACCGCCGTGACACGCGCGCCAGCGTGTATGGCGAGCTGGATCGCGGCCGTGCCGACGGCGCCAGCGGCACCGTTGACGAGCACACGCTCGCCGCTGCGAAGTCCGCCACGGCGGAAGAAGTCCAGCATGGTGGACGCGCCGAAGGACAAGGCCGCCGCTTGCTCGTAGCTGAGTTTGGACGGCTTCTTGGCGACGGCGCCATCGGCGCGCATGCATATGTACTCGACGTAGGCGCCCATGCGCCCGCCCGGGAATGCGAAGACGGCGTCGCCGGGCTTGAACGACGTCACGGCCCTGCCCACCGACTCCACATCGCCCGCAAGCTCGGTGCCCAGGATCGGCTGGCGTGGCCCGCGCAGGCCCAGGGCCGGTCGACCCAGCGGGCCGAAGCCGCGCGGCAGGCTCAGGCTGCGCACGCGACAGTCGCCCGAGCTGACGGTGGTGGCGCGCACCCGAATCAAGATTTCGTCGTCGGCCGGAACGGGCTTGGGCTGCTCGATGAATTCAAGCACCTCAGGCGGCCCGTAGCGCTTGCAGGCAATGGCTCTCATGGTTGGGTTCGCGCGTTGTTGAGCGCGCGACCTTAGCGCAAGGCTTGGTCGAAGTACGCCGGCAGTTCGATGGCCAACTGCTTGAGGAAAGCCGCGCGCTCGAAGCCCGGAGGGTCGGCGCGGATGTCACCGTCGTCGCTTTGGATGGCCATGCTGGGTGTGTCCATGAAGGCGAAGTGCCAGGCGTTGGCGACGCGACGCAATTCGGCCCCAGGAAGGTTCTGTGCGATCCACGCGGCGTGGAAACGCGGCACCAACCAGCGGTCGTTTTGCGCTTCGTAAACGAGCACGGGTGTGCGCACGCTGGCCAGCGACGCCGCCGTGAACATCACACCCAGCGGGGCCATCGCCACCACCGCGCGAACACGTGGGTCAGCGACCGGTTGCGGTGCAACTTCAGCCAATGCCGGCGCCGCCGACGCCGTTGGCGACATCGCACGCGTGTCGCAAAAGATCGGGTCGTCAGCGCGCTGGGTTTGGCAATGGGTGGTGATGCGCGACAGATCGGCCTGGCCGCCCGCCAGCGCCAGCACCGTGTAGCCGCCGGCGGAATGCCCGAGCACGCGCGCCAAGGCCTCAGCCAGACTGGTGTGGCCAAGCTCGCTGCCACCCGTGCCGTGGCTCAGCACGATCAGCCCCTTCACCGTGGGCTCGGGCGCGCCGTGGATGGCCACGTTCACAGTGAACGGCCCCATCGGGATGGCTCGCGCCGGCGCTTGCGTCGGGTAGTACAGCGCGACCGTGGTGG
>JANOJR010000184.1:0-11409 GCA_031418855.1 Rubrivivax sp. | reverse complement strand
GGCCTGGGCGGCGCGCTGCAAGCGCACTTTGTGGGCTACATCGCGCCCGAAGACTTCTTGCCCATCCTGACCTTTCAGCTCTGGGCCATGCTCATCGTGGGCGGCTCGGGCAACAACCGTGGCGCCGTGCTCGGCGCGCTCTTGGTGTGGGGCTTTTGGTCGTCGGCCGGCGGCCTGTTGCGCCAGTGGCTACCTGTCGCCGAGCAAGCGCGCGGTGCCGCCTTGCAAGTCGTGCTCATCGGCGTCTTGATCGCGCTGATGCTGGTGCTGCGCCCGCGTGGTGTGCTCGGTGAAGAGCTGAAGGTTTCGCGGCATGCGCAGTAGGTTTCTCGCGTTGTGCGCGCCGGGCTCGCAAGACGACGTAGCGGGCGATGGGGCACATCATCCGGTGGCCACCGGCCCTCGGGGACCAACACCGTAGCCGCCGCGCCAAGTATTAACGTTCAGAATGTTCAGCATTTCCTGCATCGGCTGGCGTGACCAGCAGTCCATGCACGCCTCTCTCGGCGAGCGGTCAGCGACGCTGCGTCTTCAGCTCACCGGACCCTTCAAACGTCGCACCGATTCCGCAAACGCTCGACCTGCGGCAACAAGCATGTCGTAGGTCTTGAGCGCGATACGTGGGCTCTCGGCTCTCTTATATGCAAACCGTGTTCGCGCGGTTTCCCCAAGGTGCGAATCTCGGCCTATCACCACTTCGCCGCTTAGCTTGTAGATTGAAGGCAGGTGATCTTCGCGCCGCACCGTGTCGAGGTTCTCGTCAACATAGCGCAACCAGTCTTCCACTTGCTGAATGGCGTGCGTAAAGGGAGCTGTAGGCTCTTGCCCTTGCGCTTGATAGATCTGAGCTCGCGGACTTTCGATCTCGATGAGGTGATAGTCATCATCGCTCCGCTGGATTACAAAGTCCGGTATGAATCGGTTGCCTCCAATGGACTGATGGGGATACAGCGCCTAGCAATGCGGCGCAATTAGGAACTGATTTCCAGGCACCTCCAAGAACTCTTGAACGTCTCGTTCATTGACATCATCGCTGTCAAGCAAGGCTGCAAATGAATCGCACGCTCGCTCGCAGAGCGTTGCAACTGCCTCAAAGGGATCTTCTGTCAGCTGTTTGGAAGGAATACGCCACGCCATTCCAATCGAAAGCACTTCGATATCTGCTGCAACGTGTTGAACCGCCACTTCTGGAGTGAGGCCAAGTTGCTCAAACTGCCACAGAACATCAGCGAACGGAAAGACGTACTGAAGGACCTCTCGCCCATCGGGCGGCACCGGCAAGAACGGGCTGAAGACGCGTGCACGAGTAGGGTCGATCCTGCGCACGACACCCGACTCGACATGCACGCGGGGTGCAATCGCCAACCCCGTGACATTTGCGCCTCCCCCGGCGGCGACGAACGGCCCGAGGTACTCAGGAGATAGGCCGCCCTTCAATTCCGCGATGGGTAGGTCTGGCGGGACTCTCAGCAGGTCGTGTCGAACCACCTCCCCCAGAGCTACCTCGATTGCCTTGAGGCAGTTTGCGGTTCCGGATTGTAGAAAGTGGCCAAGCTCTTCATCACGAGCGTCAACTGCGTATGACCGGGAGGGAACCTTTGCCTGTGATGCACCGCGCTCGTCCAGATAGAGAATGGCAGCTGCACCGTCGCGCAGGAAGTACACGGCGGCAGATCCCAGCCTCTTCGCGAACAGTGATGCGGGGTGCCCCAGTGAGGAAAGCTCAGCGGCTCGCCGATTGAACTCCTCAAGGTACGCCTGCGCATACTCGACCAGTTCGTGGTGCTGCGGCGTTGGCCAGTCCTCAGGACGAAGGTACGAGATGTCCATGTCGCTCCCGGGGCTCACACGTGGCTAACGGCAATCTTTGTCACAGCGGTCAAATCGACCGTGCTTTACGGATGTTAGCGCTGGTGTAAATCCGCCTCCATTCGCTGGCGAGGATGCGGTTTTCGGCGAAGACCATGCGCACCGCGCGCTCGATCACTTCGGGGACTTCCTCATCATGGCTCCATTCTCAATCGAAGGAGCCTCCACAAATCCCGGGGCGGTTCAGTCGCGCATGTGCGCCAGCAGCACTCGGTCCGCCTCGGGGCCGGGATTCACAGCGGCACGGCAGTCGCCATCACGCGCTCGCGCAGCGCTGGGTGCAGGCTCGCTTCGGTGACGACATCCACACGGCGGCCCAGCAATTCCTGCGCATCCAGCAACAGGCCACCCAAGGCAAGGGCACTGGTCCCTGGCGTCAGGGTGACCAACAGATCAACGTCGCTGGTGTCGCTGCCGTCGCCGCCGTCGCCACGGCTCATCGAGCCAAAAACACGGACACCCGTGACGCCGCGCCTGCGTGCCAGGGCCAGCAGTTCGGCGCGGTGGGTTTCGATCAGCGGATGCATGGGCGGCAGTGTAGCCATCCCATGCCTCCATGCGCGCCATGACTGGAGCTCACGCCACCGGAACGAACGTCGCGGCGATCACCAGGCCCGTCGACGCCATGATGCGCGAGCCACGCGCAGTGACACGACCCTTGTGGCTGACCGGCCCGCCGCGCAGCAGGCTGACTGCGAGGGGATGAGTCGTTCAGGTGCACTTTTCGTGGCGCTGGGTCCGCAATGGCGCCGGCGGCGCATAGACTGGTTCGGTCGTCATCAGATCGGGTAAATCATGGATCGACGCCGCTTCACCTCCGGCCTTGCCCTTGGCATGGCACCGCTGGCCGGCCACACGCAGACGGCCACCAGGACGGCCCGCGTGGGCTTTCTCAGCAGTGCAGCGCCCTTGACCGACTCCCAGCATCAGGGGCGTCCCTGGACCCTCGAGCTGCGCCGCCTCGGCTGGATCGAGGGCCAGAACCTCACCGTCGAGTGGCGCTACTCTGACGGCAAGGTCGAACGCCTGCCTCTGCTGGCGCAGGAGCTGATCGACGCCAGGGTGGACGTGGTCGTGACGGCGGCGAGCCCCGATGCGGAGGTCGCCAGGCGGCTGAGCTCCACACTGCCGATCGTCACGGTCTACAACGGCATGGACCCGGTCGCGGATGGTCTGATCGCCAGCTTCGCCAGGCCGGGTGGCAATGTCACGGGTGTCTCGCGCATGCTGGGCGAGACGCGCGCCAAGCGGCTGGAGCTGATCAAGGCGCTGTTGCCGGGGGCCGGCCGCGTCGCCGTGCTAGCCCCGCCACAGAGCACCAACCCTGGGGCGCAGGCGAAGACTGAGGCCGCGCTGCGCAACGCGGCACAGGCGCTGCGCGTCGAGCTCGACTTCCATTGGTACCGGAATCAGGACGAACTGATGGCGGCGTTTCCCGCGTTGGCCTCGACGCGCACGCAGGCGTTCCTGCTCGAACCGACCTTCCAGACCTACGCCAACCGTGGCCGTATCGCCGAACTCGCGCTGAGGCACCGCTTGCCAGGCATGTTCACGCTCCGCGAGTACGCTCAGGCTGGTGGCCTGATGTCCTACGGACCCGACTGGCCGACCATCGAGAGGCAGCTCGCGCAGCAGGTCGATCGCATTCTGCGCGGCGCGAAACCCGGCGATCTGCCGATGGAACAGCCGACCCGCTTCGATCTGGTGCTGAACCTGAAGACGGCCAAGGCGCTCGGGCTCTCGTTCCCGAAGTCCCTGCTGCAGCGCGCCGAAGAGTTGATCGAGTGACCGCCAGGCGGCGGGCTGCTGAGGGGCTACGGTGCGCTGCGCTCGCCCTTGCGAATGCGCACAGGCGGCTTCTTGTCCGGCGCCGGGCTGGGTTCGGGCTTGACGTCGGCGTCAGTCGCACTGGCGACAAACGCGCTCGTGGCATCCCCAACCTCCAGCGCCTGCGCCGCCGCAGCGAGCACGTCGCCTTCTTTGATGACGCGTGTATAGGGCGTTAGCAGCTGCACCAGCTGGCCGTAAATCTTCGGCGCGCCGGCCACGACTTCACGCTGGTAGAGAAAGTCCGACTCGCCGGTGAAGTTGCCGATCAGGCCACCCGCCTCGGTGATCATCAGCGAGCCGGCGGCAACGTCCCAGGGGTTGAGGCCGGTCTCGAAGAAACCGTCGTACCAGCCGGCGGCGACATAACAAAGATCCAGAGCGGCGGCGCCGGGGCGGCGCAGGCCGGCGCAGTTTTGCATCACCTCTTCAAACATCTTCATGTAGCGCTTGAAGTTGTCGCCCTTGCGAAATGGGAAGCCGGTGCCGATGAGTGCCTCGGCCATGCGGATGCGCTTGGAGACACGCAGCCGGCGGTCGTTCAAGAAGGCGCCGCGCCCGCGCGAGGCGAAGAACATGTCGTTGCGCGTGGGGTCATAGACGACGGCCTGCTGCACCACGTTGCGGTGCGCCAGCGCGATCGACACGGCGTACACCGGAAAGCCGTGCAGGAAGTTGGTGGTGCCGTCCAGCGGGTCGATGATCCAGAGGAATTCGCTGTCTTGCGCACCGCGCTCGCGGCCCGACTCTTCGGCCAGAATGCCGTGGCCGGGGTAGGCGTCGAGCAGGATGTCGATGATCGCGTTTTCAGCCGCGCGGTCGACTTCGCTGACGAAGTCGTTGGGGCCTTTGCTGCCCACCTTGATGACTTCAAGGTCAAGGGCCGCGCGGTTGATGATGGAGCCAGCTTGGCGTGCCGCTTTGATGGCGATGTTCAGCATGGGGTGCAGTGCTTGCGACATGGGCGGCCTGGGCGGGGTTGGGTGGGGCAGTGCGATCAGCGGTTGAAAAGAGCGTCGCGGCGACAATGCAGCCCCGCGCGAGGAGCCCGCATTTTAGGCGTGCCGCGCCGCAGCCCTTGATGACAGCCCTCGCCCCCGACCCTACGCGCTTTGTGCTTGTGCAACCCAGCCATGGCGGCAACGTCGGCGCGGCCGCGCGCGCCATCAAGGTCATGGGCTTCGCCGAGCTGGTGCTGGTGCAACCGCGATTCGCCGATGTGCTGACGCGCGACGAGACCCTGGCGATGGCCAGCGGCGCCAACGACGTGCTGCACAGCGCGCGCATCGTCGGCTCCTTGAGCGAAGCGCTGCAAGGCTGCACCTGGTCCTGCGCCACGGCAATGACGCCGCGCGACTTCGGGCCCGCCACCTTCGCGCCGCGCGAGCACTTCGTGAGCCTGGCGGCGAGCACGCACCGCGTGGCGCTGGTCTTCGGGCCCGAGCGCACGGGCCTCTGCAACGACGACGTCTACCGCTGCCAGGCTTGCATCAGCGTGCCCACGCACCCCGAATACGGCTCGCTGAATCTGGCGCAGGCGGTGCAACTCATTGCCTACGACTGGCGCCAGGCGCTCGGCGGGTTCGAGGTGACTCCTCGCACCGCCGACCCCGTGCACGCCGACGCAGCGGCCATCGACGGGCTGCTCGCGCATTGGCAGCAAACGCTGGTGGACATCGGCTACCTCGACCCCGCCGCGCCGAAGAAGCTGCTGCCGCGCCTGCGCCAGTTTGTGCAGCGCGCGCAGCCCACGGCCGAAGAAGTCCACATCCTGCGCGGCATTGCCCGCGCCGCTACACTGAAACGCCCCTGACCCCCAAGGCGCTGCGCCATGTTCAGCCGACTTAAAGAAGACATCGCCTGCATCCTTGAGCGCGACCCCGCTGCGCGCAGCACCTGGGAGGTGTTGACCTGTTACCCCGGCCTGCACGCGCTGGTATTGCACCGTCGCGCACATTGGTTCTGGCGGCGCGGCTGGCGCGTGACGGCGCGCTTCATCTCGCATATCGCGCGCTTCTTCACGGGCATCGAAATTCACCCCGGCGCAGGAATAGGCCGCCGTGTCTTCATCGACCACGGCATGGGTGTCGTGATCGGTGAAACGGCCGAGATCGGCGACGAATGCACCATCTACCAGGGCGTGACCTTGGGCGGCACCTCGCTGACGGTAGGCGCCAAGCGCCACCCGACACTGGGCCGCGGCGTCATCGTCAGCGCGGGGGCGAAGGTGCTGGGCGGCTTCACCGTGGGCGACGGTGCCCGCGTCGGCTCCAACGCCGTGCTGCTGCAAGCGGTGCCGGCGGGCGCCACGGCGGTGGGCATCCCCGCGCGCATCGTGCAGAAGTCGGCCGACGTGCAGCGTGAGGAGGCGGCGTCGAAGATGGGCTTCTCGGCCTATGGTGTGACGCAGGGTGACGACCCGGTGGCGCAGGCGATGAAGGGCTTGATCGACAACGCCTCGGGCCACGAACACCAGATCGCGCTCTTGTGGCAAGCCATCGAAAAACTCTCGGCCCGCTCGCGCGAATTGCCGGGTGAGGACTGTGTGCCGCAGGACGCCCAAACCACCGAGAGCTTCGACGCCGAGCGCTTGAGCCGGCTGGTGAAATAACTTACGAGGTACGCGCAGCGCGCAGCGCGTTTTTCGGCCGGAAGGCTTTGCACAAGGCCTCGTCGGTTTCCAGGTACGGCCCACCGATGAGGTCGACGCAATAGGGCACGGCGGCGAAGATGCCGTGCACCGGCGGACTCATACCGGGCAGGCCTTGCAGGGTCTCGGTGATGGCTTTCGGCTGCCCGGGCAGGTTGATGATCAGCGCTTTGCCGCGAATCACCGCCACCTGGCGCGAGAGGATCGCCGTGGCCACAAAGTTCAGGCTGATCTGGCGCATCTGCTCGCCAAAGCCCGGCATCACCTTGTGCGCCACCGCCAGCGTGGCCTCGGGCGTGACATCGCGTGGCGCGGGGCCGGTGCCGCCGGTGGTGAGCACGAGGTCGCAGCGCGCCTCGTCGATCAACTCGCACAAGGTCTGGCTGATGCCCTCTTGTTCGTCAGGAATCAAGCGCGTGACCCACTCGATGGGGTTGCGCAAGGCACGGCCCAGCCAGTCCTGCAAAGCCGGAATGCCTTTGTCTTCATAGACGCCGCTCGACGCCCGGTCGCTGATCGAGACCACGCCGATGCGCACAGCGTCGAAGGCTTGCTCAGTCATCACAGCGTCGCCGCCACGAAGGGTTTCAAGAAGAGAAAGAGCTCGCGACAACTGCGCGGTTGACGGGCTTCGGGCACCAGCCCCATCGAGTCGCGCCGCGCAGCGCGCACGAGGCTGCGCAGCTGCTGGGTGTCGCACTCGGCGTGCTCGTGCAGCCAGCGCGTCATGGCGTCGTCGTCGGCAATGAGCTCGGCGCGCCAGCGCTCGGCTTCGTGCAGCAGCAAGGTGTCGCGCGCGGAGCCCACGGTGGCGGCGGCCACGGCTTCACGCAACACGTCTTCGTCAGCACGGCGCATGAGCTTGCCGACGTACTGCATCTGCCGTCGCTTGCCCTCGTGCGAGCGTGTGCGGCGAAAGGCCTCGATGGCGTCACGCAGGTTGTCGGGCATCTCGATTTGCGCAATGCGCTCGTCAGAGAGGGCGGCCACCGCCAGGCCCAGGTCTTGCAAGTCGTGCGACTGTTGCTTGAGCTGGGTCTTGCTGGGGCGGGTGGATTCGACATCGTCGCCGTAGTGGGCGTCGACACCGCGGTGGGGTGCGGCGGGGCGTGGCATGGCAGCGATGATAATTCGCACCCCCTCCACCACCTTCATGCCGGCCTTGATGACTCGCAAAAACTCCGAACCCGGCTTCGCTTTCCGCCGTGAGACCTTCGAGCAGATCGTCGAAGACACCCTGGGCCTCGCGCGCAGCATGGGTGCCAGCGATGCTGGTGTGGAAGTCTCTGAAGGCGTGGGCCTGTCGGTGTCGGTGCGTTTGGGCGAGCTGGAAAACGTCGAGCGCAACCGCGACAAGTCGCTGGGCGTGAGCGTCTATCTGGGGCAGCGGCGCGGCAACGCCAGCACGTCTGACTTCACGCAGGCGGCCATCAAACAAACCGTGCAAGCGGCCTACGACATCGCGCGCTTCACCGCCGAAGACCCAGCCGCAGGCTTGCCCGACGCGGCCGATCTGGCGAGCGCCAAAGAAGTGGCGCGTGATCTCGATCTCTTCCACCCCTGGGAGATTGACGCGGCGCAGGCGGCCGAGATTGCCCGCCGCTGCGAAGCTGCGGCACTGGCTACGGACCGACGCATCGCCAACTCCGAAGGCGCGGGTGTGTCGGCGCAGCAAGCGCACTTTTGGGCCGGCAACTCGCGCGGCTTTCGTGGTGGCTATTCGAGCTCGCGGCATTACGTCTCGGTGTCTCCCATCGCCGGGCGCGGCAAACACATGCAGCGCGACTCCTGGTACAGCTCGATGCGCGACGCGCGCGAGCTCGCCGCACCTGAAGTCGTGGGCCGCTACGCCGCCGAGCGTGCGCTCTCAAGGCTGAAGTCGCGCCGCGTCGCCACGGCCGAAGTGCCGGTGCTGTTTGAAGCGCCGGCGGCCGCCGGTTTGATCGGCTCTTTCGTCGGTGCGGTGTCCGGCGGCTCGCTCTACCGCAAGGCCAGCTTCTTGCTCGACAGCCTGGGCCAGCCGGTCTGGCCCAAGCACATCGACATCCGCGAAGACCCGCATGTGCGCAAAGGCAAAGGCAGCGCGCCGTTTGACGACGAAGGCGTGCGCACGCGCGCGCGCAGCGTGGTCGAGGCGGGCGTCGTGCAGGGCTACTTCTTGTCGAGCTACTCGGCGCGCAAGCTGGCGATGCGCACCACCGGCCATGCCGGCGGCTCGCAGAATTTGTCGATGACGAGCCGGCTCACCAAGGCCGGTGACGACCTCCCGGCGATGATCAAAAAGCTGCACCGCGGCCTGCTCGTCACCGAGCTGATGGGGCAGGGCGTCAACGGCGTCACCGGCGACTATTCACGCGGTGCGGCGGGTTACTGGGTCGAGGGTGGCGTGATCGTGCACCCGGTGCATGAAGTCACCATCGCGGGCAACCTGCGCGACATCTTCAAAGGCGTGGTGGCCATTGGCGCGGATGTCTATGCGCAAGGCTCCAAGGCCGTGGGCTCCGTGCTCGTTGATCGAATGAAGCTCGCCGGGGCTTGACAGCGCACCGATTCGAGCGGGTAAACCCGCCTGAATAGGGAAATTGCGCGCTCCTAGAATCGCGCGTTTCTTTCCTTTTGACCCCCCGTTTCCCACAGGAGATTCCGCATGGAACGTCGTTCATTTGTACATGGTGCTGGCCTCGCGGGCGTGCTCGCCACAGGCATGGCGCCAGCCATCGTGCATGCGCAAGCCAATGTGCGCTGGCGCTTGACCTCGAGCTTCCCGAAGTCGCTGGACACGCTCTTTGGCGTGGCCGATGTCTTCGCGAAGAAGGTCAGCGACATGAGCGGGGGCAAGTTCCAGATCTCCACGCATGCTGCCGGTGAGATCGTGCCGGCCTTTGGCACGGTCGACGCACTGCAAGCTGGCACCGTCGAGTGCGCCAACACGGCGCCCTACTACTACTTCGGCAAAGACCCGACCTTCGCGCTGGGTTGCGCCATCCCCTTCGGACTGAACAGCCGCCAGATGACGGCGTGGATGTTTGAAGGCAATGGCCTGAAGCTGATGCGCGAGTTCTACCGTCCCTACAACATCATCAGCTTCCCCATGGGCAACACCGGCGCGCAGATGGGCGGCTGGTGGCGCAAAGAGGTCAAGTCGATGGCCGACTTGAAGGGCGTGAAGTTCCGCACCGGCGGCTTCAGCGGCCGCGTCTTCGAGCGCATGGGTGGCGTGGCGGCCAACATCCCTGGCGGTGAGATCTACACCGCGTTGGAAAAAGGCACGATCGACGCTGCCGAGTGGGTCGGCCCCTACGACGACGAGAAGCTGGGCTTCCACAAGATCAGCCAGTTCTACGCCTACCCTGGCTACTGGGAAGGTGGCCCGCAGCTGGACCTGCACGTCAGCATCAAGGCCTACGACGCGCTCTCGCCCGAGTACCGCGCCATCATCGAGTCAGCCTCGGCCTACGCGCACATTGACATGCAGGCCAAGTACGACGCGCGCAATTCGGCGGCACTCAAGCGCCTGGTCGCCGGTGGCACCAAGCTCTTCCGCTTCCCCAAAGACGTGATGGACACGGCCTTCAAGGAGTCGATGGCGCTGTACTCAGAGCTCTCGGCCACCAACCCGGCGTGGAAGAAAATCTACGAAGACTTCTCGGCCTTCCGCCGCGACGTGAACCTGTGGTTCCGCTTCACCGAAGCCGGCTTTGACGACTACATGCAAAGCGCCAGGCTGTAAGCGCCGCGGCCTCTGGGCCGTGCGCGCTGGCGGATAAAAAAAGGGCTGCGGCAACACCGCAGCCCTTTTTGCTTTGAAGGCCGCTCTACTTCTTGGTCTTGTCCTGGTCCAGCGCACGCCGCACCGCTTCCATCGGGTCTTCTTCAGCCGCCGGCACGGACGCCGCACCCGCCGCAGGGGCAGCACCGAAGCCCTGCATGGGGTCGAGCTTCGCGCCGGTCGCTGGGCCGCCTTTGCTGCCGCCCATCTGTTGGATCATCTCGCCCGCCTTGTCGATGTCGAGCACCTTCTCCTTGTCGAGGAAGATCGTCACCGTCTGCGGGAAAAAGATGACGATGGCCACCAGGATCAGCTGGATCACGATGAACGGAATGGCGCCCATGTAGATGTCACGCGACTCGACCTTGCGCGGCAGCGACTTGTTCTTGTACAGCGTGTCGGCAATGCCGCGCAGGTAGAACAGTGCAAAGCCGAACGGCGGGTGCATGAAGCTGGTTTGCATGTTCACGCAGATCATCACGCCGAACCAGATGAGGTCGATGCCCAGCTTGGCCGCCACCGGCGCCAGGAACGGGATGATGATGAAAGCGATCTCGAAGAAGTCGAGAAAGAAGGCCAGGAAGAAGATGAAGATGTTGACGGCGATGAGGAAGCCGATCTGCCCACCCGGCAAACCGGCCAGCATGTGCTCGATCCAGATGCCGCCGTCCACGCCCTGAAAGACCAGCGAGAACACGCGCGAACCGATCAGGATGAAGACCACCATCGCCGTGATGCGCATGGTGCTGAGCAAAGCCTGTTTGACCAGGTCAAACGTCAAGCGCTTGTGGATGGCCGCCAGCACGAAGGCACCCACTGCCCCCATGGCGCCGGCTTCGGTAGGTGTGGCGATGGCCGTGTTCATGCCGGGCAGGCCGCCCATGCTGCCCAGCACGGTGAAGATCAGTACCGCCGAAGGCACGATGCCGCGCAGGCATTTCGACCACAGCGCCCAGCCTTCGAGCGTGCGTCCCTCCTTGGGCACGCCCGGCACATGCGCCGGCTTGATGCGCGAGAGCATGAAGGTGTAGAGCGCGAACAGCGCCACCTGCAGCAGCGACGGGCCCCAGGCGCCCTTGTACATATCGCCCACGGGCTTGCCCAATTGGTCAGCCAGCTCGATCAGCACCAATGAGGGCGGCACGAGTTGTGTGATCGTGCCCGAGGCTGCCAGTACGCCGGTGGCATAGCGCATGTTGTAGCCCCAGCGCATCATCACCGGCAACGAAATCATCGCCATCGCGATCACCTGGCCAGCGACCGTGCCGGTGATGGCGCCGAGAATGAAGCCGAC
>JANOJR010000183.1:0-2524 GCA_031418855.1 Rubrivivax sp. | reverse complement strand
GCGCGGTCGCAAATGCCCAGCGTTTCGCGCACGTTGTGGTCGGTGATGAGCACGCCGATGCCGCGCGAGCGCAGGAAACCGATGATGCGCTGGATCTCGATCACGGCGATCGGGTCGACGCCCGCGAAGGGCTCGTCGAGCAGGATGAAACGTGGCTGGGTGGCCAGCGCGCGCGCGATCTCGACGCGCCGGCGCTCACCGCCCGACAGTGCCGGCGCCGGCGAGGCGCGCAGCTTCTCAATGCCCAGGTCGTGCAGCAGCTTGTCGAGCATGCTCTGGATGGCAGCGGGCTTGAAGGCGCGGCCCTCTTCGTCGACCTGCAACTCCAGCACGGCGCGTATGTTTTCTTCGACGCTGAGCTTGCGAAAGATCGAGGCTTCTTGCGGCAGGTACGACAAACCCAGGCGCGAGCGGCGATGAATCGGCAGCGTGTGCACGGCGCGGCCGTCGATGTGGATCTCACCCGCGTCAGCACGCACCAGGCCCACCACCATGTAGAAGGTGGTGGTCTTGCCCGCGCCGTTGGGCCCCAAGAGGCCCACCACTTCACCGGCTGAGACGGCCAGGTGCACGCCCTGCACCACCTTTCGCGCGCCGTAGCTTTTGGCGAGATCGCGCGCTTCGAGCCGGCTCGTCAGTGGCTGGGTGGCGGGCGGGGTTGTGTCTGCGACGGCCATCAAGGTTTGTCGCCGAGCGTGCGGCTGGGTTGCAGCGCGCTGGGCGCTGCGGCCTTGGCTGGCGCGGCGCCCGACGCGGCGGGCTCAACACGCGGGCTCAGCACGGCGCGCACGCGGCCGCCAGGGTTGGCCGGGCTGGTGGCCCCGCCGGTGACGCTGAAGAGCTCGGCGCTGTTGTCCCAGACGATCAGGTTGCCGGTGATCTCATCGGCCACCGTGCTGCCGCGCAAGCGGCGCACCAGGCCGTTGCCGACGAAGCGCACGGTGTCGGCGCGGCCGTCGAATTCAATGCGGTCGGACGTGCCTTCCACGCTCTCGTCAAAGGCATCGCGCTTTTGTTTGTAGCTGGCTTGTTTGGCGCCTGCGCCAAAGGCGGTGGCGGCGCGGTAGCCGTCGCTGCCCTCACGCAGCTCCACGCGCTCGGCGCGGATCAAGAGCGTACCTTGCGAGATCGACACATTGCCGTTGAAGACCACCACCTGGCGCAGCAAATCCACGGTGCCGGGCTTGTCAGCTTCGACCACCATCTGCTTGTTGCGGTCGGCTTTTTCGGCGCCGGACATGGGCGCAAAGGCTGCGCCGCAGACCAGCAGAAGCGCGGCGGCGCCGGCGCGAAGCGGCTTCAGGTTTTGCAATGAATGACGGTTGGGCATGGGGGCGACACGGGGCTGCGGCACGGAACTTGCAGATCATTGTAGGCACAAGATTTGCTGTGGTGCTGCACCCATCGCCGCCGTGACTCGGTGCCAAGCGTGAAGGCCGGCACGCGCCCCGTGGCGTGCCGGCAGCGGCGTCAGGCGACTTGGCGCGCGCGCTGGATCAGGAAGTCTGTGACGGCCAAGGCGCGGTCGTGGCCGCCGGCCAAAGCGCCCGAGGTGAAGAAGCGGCCATGGATGCCCAGGGCGGGCACGCCGTCGATCTTGTAGGCGTCGGTCAGGGCCTTAGCACGGGTCGACTTGGTATTGACCTGGAAGGACTTGAAGGCGTCGCCAAACTTGGCCATGTCGAGACCCTGGTCCTTGACGTAAGCCATGATCTCAGGCTCGGTGCTCATGCGCCGGTTTTGCACATGGATGGCGGCAAAGATGCGCCGGTGCAGCGTGGCCAGCTGGCCCATCTCTTCGAGCGCGTAGAAGAGCTTTTGGTGCAACTGGTGGCGTGCCGTGAAGCCCACAGGCACCTGGCGAAAGGCCACGTCGGCAGGCAGCTTCTTGACCCAGCCTTCCAGCAGCGGCTCGAACTGGTTGCAGTGCGGGCACTCGTACCAGAAGAACTCCACCACCTCGATTTTCTTGCCCGCCGGCAGTGATACCGGCGCCGGGGTTTGCAGCTTGACGTAATGCGTGCCTTCAACCGGGCCGCCTTGCGCCAGGGCAGCGCCGGTCAAGCCTAGGCTCATGCCCGCAACGCCAGCCAGTTGATGGGTAAATTCGCGACGTTTCATGGGTGCCTTTCGTGGATTGGGTGAGGTGCTGGCCCGGGCTGCAGGGCCACGATCAATGGCGCTCGACGCGCACCAGCCGCGCGTCGATGTTCTGTTCCGTCAATCGCTGTTGAGCGCTCTCGGCCTCGTCTTTGTTGGAGTAGGGGCCGAGTCGGACACGGTACATGGTGCGGCCTGACTGTTCACGTTCACTGATCTTTGCGGTGAGCCCCGTCAGCGCCAATTTGGCCCGCTGCTGTTCGGCGTCATCAGCGCTGGCGTAGGCGCCGACTTGCACGAAGTACATGAACGGGTCGACCCCAGGCGCGGTGGACTTCACCGCAGCGGGCGCGCTGGCTGCGCCGCCAGCGAGGATGGCGGCAGGATCGCGCCCGCTCTTGGCGCCGCTGGCCGGCGCCGGCAC
>JANOJR010000182.1:0-3165 GCA_031418855.1 Rubrivivax sp. | reverse complement strand
TACACCTTCAAGCGCGACGAGTTCAAGCCCGGCGACAAGGCGGTGTACCTGAAGAACGCCAAGTACGTGCCGCGCAGCGAGCCGCCTTCGGGCACCACCGGCGGCAAGCGTGTTTTTGTCGATCGCGTCGAGTGGAACCTGGCGCTGCGCGACGCGCAAGCGCAGGTCAGCGCGCTGCAAAAAGGCGAGGTCGACATCATCGAAGCGCTGGGCTTTGACTTCTATGAGGCGGCCAAGGCCGACACGCGCGTGCAGCTGCCCAAGTACGCCAACCTCGGCTTGCAGTACATGGCACGCTTCAACCATTTGCATAAGCCGTTCGACAACGCCAAGGTGCGCCAAGCGGCGATTGCCGCGTTTGCGCAAGAGCCTTTCCTGCGCGCCTCGGTCGGTGTCAAAGAGCTGTACAAGCCCTGCGCCTCGATGTTCATCTGCGGCACGCCTTACGGCAGCCTGGCGGGCAGCGAATTGCAGTCCAAGTCGACCATGAAAAAGGCGCAAGACCTGCTCAAGGCTTCGGGCTACGACGGCACGCCCATCGTTATTTTGAAGCCCACCGACCTGGCCTCGATCCAGAAGCTGCCCGACGTGGCCGCGCAGCTGCTTCGCCAGGCCGGCTTCAAGGTCGACTTGCAGGCCATGGACTGGCAGACCTTGGTCGGGCGCCGGGCCAAGAAAGACGCGCCGGACAAGGGCGGCTGGCACATGTTCCTCACCGCCTGGAACGTCTTTGACGTGTGGAGCCCGATTGCTAACCCGACGATGGACACACGCGGCGAAAAGTCTGGCTGGTTCGGCTGGGCCAGCGACGACAAGCTCATGGAGTACCGCGCCCAGTTCATGCGCGCCACCGACGAGGGCGTGAAGAAGAAGCTGGCCGACCAGATCCACGCGCGCGCGTTCGAGATCGGCACGCATGCGCCGCTGGGTGAGTACAACCAGCCCATGGCGGCAGGCAAGAACATCAGCGGCTTCTTCATCACCAACGGCAACATTTACTGGAACTTGAAGAAGCAATAACTTTTGATGTAAGCGCCACACGATTCTTAGTATGTGGAAGTTCCTGGCGCGCCGCCTGCTCGCATTGATCCCCGTTCTGGTGATCGTCTCGCTGCTCGTCTTTTTGATGCTGCGCCTGACGCCGGGCGACCCGGCGGCGGTGCTGGCGGGTGACGCCGCCAGCACCGAGCAGATCGCGCAAATCCGCACCGGCCTGGGCCTGGACCGGTCCATCCCTGAGCAGTACTTCATCTGGGCCGGGCGGCTTTTGCAGGGCGATCTCGGCCAGTCGTACTACTACAAAACCGAGGTCACGACGCTCATCGCCCAGCGCATTGAGCCCACGCTTTCGCTGGCCTTGGTCACCATCACGATCGCGGTGTCCGTGGCCGTACCACTGGGCGTGCTGGCGGCCTGGCGTTTTGGCAGCTGGCTCGACCGCGGCTTGATGGCCTTTTCGGTGATGGGTTTTTCGGTGCCGATCTTCGTGCTGGCCTATGTGCTGATCTGGCTCGTCTCACTCAAGCTGGGTTGGCTGCCGGTGCAGGGTTACCAACGGCTTGAAGGTGGCGTCGGGCTGTGGCTGCGTCACCTCACTTTGCCGGCTATTACCTTGTCGGTGATCTACATCGCGCTCATCGCCCGCGTGACACGCGCGTCGGTGCTGGAAACGCTCGGCGAGGACTACATCCGCACGGCGCGCGCCAAGGGCCTGCCCGAGAGCACTGTGCTCATCCGCCACGCGCTGGCCAATGCGGCGGTGCCCATCGTCACCGTCATCGGCATCGGCATCGCGCTCTTGATCGGCGGCGTGGTCGTCACGGAGTCGGTCTACGCCATTCCTGGGCTGGGGCGATTGACGGTCGACGCCGTGCTGGCGCGCGACTTCCCCACCATCCAGGGCGTGATCCTGTTGTTCTCGTTTGTCTACGTCGGCATCAATTTGCTGGTGGACTTGTCCTACGTTTTCTTCGACCCGCGCATCAGGTATTGAAGTGACGTCGTGACATGAACCCGGATCTCGCCCAACTCGAAGCCCTGTCGGTCGAAGCCGCGTCGGTGCAGGTGCAGCCCAGCGCCTGGCAGCGCGTCAGGGCCAACTTAGGTGTGCGCATTGGCGGCACGGTGCTGGCCCTTTTGGTGTTAGTCGCCTTCGCCGCGCCATGGCTTGGCACGGTCGACCCCACGCTCTTCGACCCCGCCAGCCGCGACCTCTTGCCCGGCGCCACCGGCGAGATCACCACGCTCGACGGCGAAACCCTCAAGCACCGCTTTCTGATGGGCTCGGACAGCTTCGGCCGCGACATCCACAGCCGCGTCATTTACGGCACGCAGGTGTCGCTCTTGGTGGGGGTCTGCACGGCGATCGTGGCGCTGTCCATCGGCATCGTGCTCGGTTTGTGCGCGGGCTACCTGCGCTGGCTTGACGGCCCTTTGATGCGCGTGATGGACGGGCTCATGGCCATCCCCGCTATCCTCATCGCCATCGCGTTGGTGGCGATGTGGCGCGGCAGCTTGGTGACGGTGATCATCGCCATCGCCATCCCCGAAATCCCACGCGTCACGCGGCTCGTGCGCGCGCTCGTGCTGAGCATCCGCGAAGAGCCTTACGTCGAAGCCGCCATCTCGCTGGGCACGCCGACGTGGAAGATCATGGGCCGCCACATCCTGCCCAACTGCGTGGCGCCGCTGGTGGTGCAGGGCACCTTCATCTGTGCCTCGGGCATCCTGGTTGAAGCCATCTTGTCCTTCCTTGGCGTGGGCCTGCCGCCCGACATCCCGACCTGGGGCAACGTCATGGCCGAAGGCCGTGCGCAGTTCAACCAGTACCCGCACAACATCTTCTTTCCGGGTGCCTTTTTGGCGGTGACGGTGTTGGCGGTGAATATCCTGGGTGATGGGCTGCGCGACACACTGGACCCGAAGATGGCGAAGCGGGGGTGAGGGTGGTGGCGCGGATGCAGCGAACCCCCTCCCCAACCCTCCCCCTTGAAGGGGGAGGGAGCGAATTACACCCTCCCCCTGGCGGGCGGAGGGAGCTTGACTTACTCCCTCCCCCTGCAAGGGGGAGGGCAGGGGTGGGGGTCGAATGCCCGCCATGTCACCCATGACCCCGCCCCCCATCCTCCAAGTCCAAGACCTCAGCATCGCCCTGCCCAGCGGCGG
>JANOJR010000181.1:0-1703 GCA_031418855.1 Rubrivivax sp. | reverse complement strand
TCTTCGCTGGCTTGTGCCAACACGGTTTTCTTCTGCTCGATGAATTCACCCATCGGGTGAGTTTGCCAAATGCCATCAAACCCGCGCCAGTGCTGACTTTCCCGAGGATTGCATTGGGTCAACTGCGGTTCTTAGGTTGAGCGGAGGTGTAGCCGTTGGCGACCAACCACTCGGCCACCGCGATGCCGTCTTTCCAGGTGTTGGGCTTGGTCGTCTTGTGTCCGGCCTTGTGCCAGTCGTCACCAAACACGCCACCACCGCGCACATGCGCGTAAACGTAGACGCCGCCTTGCTCCAGCCATGCCAGCAGCGTCGCGCCAAAGCCGGGGGACTCGACCGTGCCGTAGGCGCCGTAGCCATAAACGATGGTCGGATGGCTGCCGTCGAGCTTGAGCCCGCTGCGCGAAATGATGGACGCCGGCACCATCACGCCGTCGTGGCTCTTGACCATGACCTCGCGCGACTCAATGCCCGCAGGCGCGTCGAATCTGCCAGCCATCGCCAGCTGCACGGGCGTGGCGCGCTGAGCGGCGGTTTGAACAGCCGGCTGCCAGTGATAGTCAACGCTCGCACGGGTCCACGAAGCCACGTTGGCGACCACGCCGTCGTGTTGACGGCTGGCCTGGCGAATGCCCACGCTGCCCGTCTGCGGCAGCGGCACGGCTTCGAGCTTGCCGCCACGAGTTGGCAGCCGCCACAGCGAGCTGTTCACGCCGTCGCGCCGCGTCAGGTACACGCCGTCGCGCGCGCCAGCGATGCGCGTGATGACGGCGTCGCTCTGCGGCACCACGAGTTCGGCTTGGGTGATGTTGGTGGCGTCGCTCTTGAGCCTCAGCACCTGAAAGCGCGGCGCAGCCTTGGCGCTGCGCAGGTAGATGGCGTCGTCACCCGGGCCGCCCAGGGTGAATTGGCTGACCATGTCGGCGGTGTCGACGAGCCGGCGCCACGTCGCGCGGCCGGCCTTGAGCGCGTCGAGCTCGGTCACCAAGAGCATGGCGCTGCGCTCGACGCCCAGACTCACCCACGCTGCCACGCGTGGCGTGCCCGGCAGCGCAAACAAGTAGCCCGTGGCGATGGGCGGCAGCCTGTATTCACTCAGCATGCTGGCGCTGAAGACGGCGCGGTCACTGCCGCCCAGCATGTGCAGGTGCGTCGTGCGGTCACCAAAACGCTCGGTCGCCGGCAGCGCTTCATAGCCCTCGCGCAAGCGCTGGTAGAAGAAGCCTGTGCTGTCGGGTAGCCAGTTAGCACTGGCGTAGCGGATGCGGTCGATCGCCGCCACCACCACCTTGCCTGTGGCCACTTCCACCACCTGCAGGGTGCCGATTTCACCGCCGCCACTTTGCAGCGAATAGGCCAGCAACCGCCCGTCGGGCGAGGGCGCGAAGTCCATGATGGCGATGGGCTTGCCGGCCATCTTGGACAAGGCGTCGGGGTCGATCAGCACGCGGTCACGCACCGGGTCGGCGTCCAGGCTTTCGCGCAGGATCAGGCGCAGTTGCTGCTCGCCGGGGTTGCGGCGCAGGAAAAAGAGCCGGCCGTCGTCGCTGCGCACAAGGCTTGTGGCCACACCGTTGGCATCGGCCTGCAGGGCCTGGATGCGCGCGAGCAAGGCGTCGCGCCCAGGCAGCTGGGCCATCACCTTGTGGGTGGCCTGGGCCTGCGCGCGCAGCCAGGCTTGCACGGCCTCACTCTTGACGTTT
>JANOJR010000180.1:0-3390 GCA_031418855.1 Rubrivivax sp. | reverse complement strand
ACGCGGTCGCAGCGTGCGGCCAAGCGTGGGTCGTGGGTCACGAACAGGAACGATAACTTCAGCGTCGCGTGCATGCGGCGCATGACATCAAAGACTTCATTCGCCGACTTCGTGTCCAGGTTGCCGGTGGGCTCGTCGGCCAGCACCAGCGGTGGCTCCAGCACCAGCGCACGCGCGATCGCCACGCGCTGCTGCATGCCGCCCGAAAGCTCACCGGGGCGTTTGTCGATGGCGTCTTGCAGGCCTACCGACGTGAGCACCGCCAGCGCGCGCGCACGCTGCGCCGGGCTCACGTGGCCTTCGCGCATCAGGGCCGGCAGGGTCACGTTCTCCAGCGCGGTGAAGGCCGGCAGCAGGTGGTGGAACTGGAAGACGAAGCCCAGCGTCGCGCGCCGGCGCAGCGTCAAAGCGGCGTCGCTGAGGCCGCTGGTTTCTTCGCCTTCGATGCGGTAGCTGCCCGTCGTTGCGCTCTCAAGCAGGCCGATGATGTTGAGCAGCGTGCTCTTGCCCGAGCCCGACGGGCCGATGAGCGCCACGAACTCGCCGCGCGCGATCGTCAGCGACAGGCCGTGCAGCACCTCGGCTTCGTTGGGCAGCCCGACGTTGTAGGACTTGTGGATGTCGCTGAGTTCGATCAGCGGTGGCGCAGCTTGAGCCATCACATGCGGATCGCCAGCGCCGGGTCGAGCTTGGCCGCGCGCCGCGCTGGCGCCACGGCAGCGAGCACACCACACAGCGTGGCCACGCCCGCCACCTGCAAGGCCAGCGCAGGTTGCAGCGTGATCACAAAGAGCGGCAGCCCGTCGCTGCCCACCGCCAGGCGCGAGAAGGCCCAGATCAAGCCCAGCGCGAGCACCACGCCAAGCGCCGAGCCGAGCGCGCCGACGATGGCGCCTTGCAGCAAGAAGATGCGCAGCACCTGGCCTTGCGTGGCGCCCATCGCGCGCAGGATGCCGATCTCGCGGCGCTTTTGCACGACAGACACCACCAGCACGCTGGCGATGCCCAGCACCACCACCACCATCACCACCGCGCGGATCACGCCGGTGCTGACCGACTGCGCATTCAGTGCCGACACCAGTTGAGCGTTAGCTTCCTGCCAGCTTTCCACCTTGTAGGGCAAGCGCGCGGCGAGCTCCGTGGCTAAATCTTGTGCCGACCAGATGTCGTTCACAGTCAGCTCCAGGCTGGTGGCGCCGCCCGGCAGGCCGACCAGGCTTTGCGCCGCACGCAGCGGCACGATGACGGTGCGACGGTTGAGCTCGCGCAGGCCCAGGTCAACCAGCGCCGTGATGCGCAGCGAGTCGCTCACGGCGCCCGCGCCACTGCCCGTGGACAGGCTGATGCGGTCGCCGACCCGCACGCCCAGGTCGCTGGCGAGTTCGCGGCCGATGATGCCTTCGCCAGGCCCCAGGCGCGCCTGGCCGGCGATGACCTTGGAGCGCAGGCCGACGATGCGGTCGTAGCGATCGAGATCGACGCCGATCAAGGCGATCGATTTCGAGGCCTCGCCGCGCAGCGCCAGGCCGGCGCCGGTGAGCGTGGGCGAGACGGCGGCCACGCCGGGCAGGGCTTCGAGCAGCGGCACCAGGGCCTGCCAGTTGGCGATGGCGCGCGGGCGCTGCGCACGCGGCTGTGTTTGCGTCAGCGTGATGGTCGAGGGGGTGGCGGTGGGGTTGTTGGGCGTGGGCGCGCGCGCCGGGGTGACGGCGTCGTCGCGCTCGCTCAGCGTCACATGCGCCTGCGCGCCCAGCGTCTTGTCGATAGTGTTCCTCTGCAAGCCCGTGATCAGCGCCGAGATGTAGGTGACCACCGCCACGCCTGCGGCCACGCCGACGATGATCAGCACGGTCTGCATGCGGCCTTCGCGCAGGAAGCGCGTGGCCACGCGGCGCTCGAAGCCCAGCGCCGTGAACATGGGGCTCAGCGCGCGCAGCGGGTTCATCGTCCTCATCGCCCCATGGCGTTGGTCAAGGCCGCAGCGGCGTCGTCGCGTGCGGGCCTCGGCGCAGCGGCTGCCGATGCCGCAGCGGCACTGCGATCGGCGCGCACGCGCCCACCCGGCAGCGGTGACGCGCCGACGAGCACGGTGTCGCCTACCTTCAACCCTTCGAGCACCTCCACGGCGTCGAGCGTGCGCAGACCCAGGCGCACACTGCGTGCTTCGATGCGGCCGTCGTTGTCGATCCACACCGTGGCGCGGCCGCTGCCCAGGCCCTCATCGCTGCGCAACGCGCGCGCCGGCAACACCAGCGCAGCGTCGCGCCTCGCGGTCTCGACTTCCACCGACAGCGTCATGTCTTCGCGAAGAAAGGCCGGAGCTGCTTGCACCAGCGAGAACTTCACCTCCACCGCACCGCGCTGGGCGTCCACGAGCGGCGCGATCGACTGCACGCGCGCCGCGAAGCGCTGGCCGGGGAACGCGTCGGCCACCACCGTGGCGCTCTGGCCAAGCCGCAACTGCTCCAGAAAACGCTCGTCGGCTTGCGCGGCCAGTTGTGGCGCCCCGCTCAGCGCCAGCGTTAGCAGCGCGCGGCCGGGCTGCACGATCTGGCCCGGCTCGACCAAGCGCGCCAATACTTTGGCGTCGGCCGGTGCGGTGATCACGGCCTGCGCCAAGCGCGCCCGCGCGGCCAGCGTGGCCGCAGTGGCCAGCGCGCGTTGCGCCTGGGCCTGTTGAATTTCACTGCCAGCGTCAGCAAGGGCCGCACGCTGCGCCCGCGCGCCGGCTTGCTGTGCCTGCGCCACCGCCAGCGTGCGCTGCACTTCGTCCAGTCGCGCCGGGCTGAGGAAGCCGCGGGCGACCAAGTCCTGCGTGCGCTGCAGTTCGGCCTGGGCGGCGATCAGCACCGAGTCGGTTTGCGCCACGGCCGCCTGCGCGCTGCTGCGCCCGGTGCTGCGCAGGCCGCTCAAGCGGGCCTCGGCCTGGTGTTCACTGGCCTGCGCTTGCGCCAGCGCGGCCAGCAACTCGTCGCTTTCCAGGCGCAGCAGCGTGTCGCCTTGCTTGACTTGCGCGCCTTCGACGACAGCCACCTGAACGACGCGGCCCGTGAGGGTGGCGCCGACATCCACCCGCGACGCCGCGGCCACGCGCGCCGAGAACTGCAAGGTGCGCACCAAGGGCGCCACTTGAACCGTGAGTGCAGGCACCTGCGGTGCGCGCAAGGACCACCACGCGAGCATTGCCGCGACGACAACGCCCAGGGTGGCTGTCACCAGAATCCATCGGTGTTTCATGGTCTGGAGCATTGTCGGCTGCCGTCGCGCGTGGGGGGCAACGGCGCCGCCCGCCTACCGCGCGGGCGGCTTGCCGCCGGGGCCCGGCACGAGCTTGGCGCGGCGCCCGGCGTCGAGCCCCGCCGTGGCGTGCATGTCGGTGTCGACCAGGCC
>JANOJR010000179.1:0-14469 GCA_031418855.1 Rubrivivax sp. | reverse complement strand
ACACATGCCTACAGATCTTGTCGGTGTCCGTATTCGAGAAAACCCAGCTTTCATTCGCCCTCCAGGCCGACGAGTCCACAACCGACCCAATTGGTGAATCTAAGCGGTTGATTTTGTTCAACTTTTAACCGGACAGTAGTGAAGCGGCACAATGACCCGCGATGAGCGAGGCTGCCCCCACACCCCTTGATGCGGCCGCCGCAGAGCTAGGCGCCCAGCGCGAACGCTTGCTCGCCGAGGTGGCCGCGCTGCCCAGCCTGCCCGGCGTCTACCGCTACTTCGATGCCCAAGGCGCGGTGCTGTACGTGGGCAAGGCCAAGCTGCTCAAGCGCCGTGTGGCGAGCTACTTTCAAAAGGACCACGCCGGCACACGCATCGGCCTGATGGTGGCGCGCATCACGCGCATGGAGACCACGGTGGTGCGCAGTGAAGCCGAAGCGCTGCTGCTGGAAAACACGCTGATCAAGACGCTGAACCCGAAGTTCAACATCCTGTTTCGCGACGACAAGAGCTACCCCTATTTGAAGTTGGTGACGCACGCGTTCCCGCGCGTGGCCTACTTTCGCGGCGCGGTGGACCGTAAGCACCGCTACTTCGGCCCCTACCCCAACGCCTGGGGCGTGAAGCAAACCATCGAGCTGATCCAGAAAGCTTTTCGCCTGCGCACTTGTGAAGAAAGCGTCTTCAACAACCGCTCGCGGCCCTGTTTGCTGTACCAGATCGAGCGTTGCAGCGGGCCCTGCGTAGGCCACATCTCAAGCGAAGATTACGCACGCGACGTGCGCGACACCGAACGCTTCCTGCGTGGCCAGACGCAGACGGTGATCAAGGACCTGGAAGCGCAGATGACGCAGCATGCGCAGGCGCTGGAGTTCGAGCAAGCGGCGCTCTTGCGCGACCGCGTGAGCTCGCTGTCCAACGTGCTGCACCAGCAGTCGATGGAGCCCAGCAGCCTGTCGTCGCCCGACCAAGACGTCGACATCCTGGCCGTCAAAGTAAGCGGAGGCCGCGCGGTGGTGAACCTGGCCATGGTGCGTGGCAGCCGTCACCTGGGTGACCGCGCCTACTTTCCCGCGCATGTGGACGACGGTGCGGCCATGGGTGCCACCGAGGCCGATGAGCGCGGCGCCCACACGCCCGAGGCTGCCGTGCTCGAAGCCTTCATGACGCAGCACTACCTGGGCCAGGCCGTGCCCTCGCAATTGATCGTCAGCCACGAGGTGGATGCTGGCCTGGTGGCAGCGCTGTCGGAAGCTTCAGGCACGCGTGTGCGTGTGCAACACCAGCCGCGCGAGCAGCGCCGCATCTGGCTGGAGATGGCCGTCAAAGGCGGCGAGCTCTCGCTAGCGCGCTTGCTTGCCGAAGAAGGCTCGCAGCGCGAACGCACGCGCGCGCTGGTCGAGGCGCTGGAGCTTGAGGTCGAAGACCCCGAGCAACTTCGTATCGAATGTTTCGACATCAGCCACACGGCGGGCGAAGCCACGCAGGCATCGTGCGTGGTTTATGAAAACCACCAAATGCAAGCCGCGCAATACCGGCGTTTCAACATCGAAGGCATCACCGGCGGTGACGACTACGCCGCCATGCGCCAGGTGCTGACGCGGCGCTACGCCAGGCTGGCCGAGATGGTGGCGCAGGGCGACGCGTCGGCAGCGCCGGCGGTCGAGGCCGACGTCGAAGCCGACGTGAATGTGCCTGAAGTGCTAACGCCCAAGAAGCGCGCCAAGAAGCGCGCCAATGAGCGTGCCAAGATCAGGCTGCCCGACCTCGTGCTGGTCGACGGCGGCCGTGGCCAGGTGGCGATGGCGCGCGAGGTCTTCGTCGAGCTCGGCCTCTCGCTGTCACTCATCGTCGGCGTGGAGAAGGGCGAGGGCCGCAAGGTCGGCCTCGAAGAGTTGGTCTTCGCCGACGGCCGCGAGAAGGTCTGGCTCGGGCATGATTCGGCCGCGCTGATGCTGGTGGCGCAGATTCGCGACGAGGCTCACCGCTTCGCCATCACCGGCATGCGCGCGCGCCGTGCCAGCGTGCGCACGGGGGGCAGCCGGTTGGAAGACATCGCTGGCGTGGGGCCTAAAAAGCGCGCGCGCTTATTGCAACGATTTGGTGGCGTGCGTGGCGTGGCCGCAGCGGGCGTGGACGATCTCGTCACCGTCGAGGGCATTTCCAGAGAATTGGCGGAGGAGATCTACCGTGCATTGCATTGAACCCACGGGCGCGCGGCGCTTGTCGCTGTTGGCTGCAGCCGCTGCCGCTGCTGCTTTGAGTTTGCTGAGCGGCTGTTCGTCGCGCCCATCGCCGACCAGCGCGCCGGTGGTGGTGGCCACGCCGCAAGCGTCGAC
The DNA here is from genome assembly GCA_031418855.1 of Rubrivivax sp. Classification (GTDB taxonomy): domain Bacteria; phylum Pseudomonadota; class Gammaproteobacteria; order Burkholderiales; family Burkholderiaceae_C; genus Rubrivivax. Next base: position 12,130 of record JANOJR010000179.1, on the reverse strand, counting down.
GTCAACGTCCGCGCCATCGTCCACACCAAGCTCCACACCTGCGCCGACGTCGGCCCCAGCGCGCAGCGTCCAACCGGCGCCCGCCACGGCACCCGCCGTAGCACCCGCCCGCACAGCAGCACCCGTGCTGCTGCCCGCCGCAGGCCGGGCCAACAACTGGGACGACTTCCGCACCCAGGCCGCGCGACGCATGGTGGCGGCCAACCCCAAGGGCAGCTACATGGGCGTGCCGCCCGAGCCACTGTTGGCCATACCCGTGTTGGAGGTGGAACTCAACGGCGATGGCAGCGTGCGCAACATCGCCGTGCTGCGCCGCCCCACGCAAGCGCTGGACACCGTGCAATTGGCCATCGACGCCGTGCGCCGGGCCGCACCGTTTGGCGACGTCACACGCCTGCCGCGGCCGTGGAAATTCGCCGAAGTGTTTCTCTTCGACGACGAGCGGCGCTTCAAACCCCGCACCTTGGACTGATGGGGCCGGTGTCGAGACACAAGTCCCTCAGAATCCAACCATGTTCCTGACCATCCCGACGATCCTGACCTGGGCGCGCATTGCCGCCATCCCGCTCATCGTCGGCGTCTACTACCTGCCCATCGACGCGGCCACGCGCAACCTCTCGGCCACCGTGATGTTCGTCTTCTTCGCGCTCACCGACTGGCTCGACGGCTGGCTCGCGCGCAAGCTCAACCAGACCTCGGCTTTCGGCGCGTTTCTCGACCCCGTGGCCGACAAGCTCCTCATCGTCGCCGCGCTCTTGATCCTATTGCAGCTCGACCGCGTCAACGCGCTCGTCGCGCTGGTCATCATCGGGCGCGAGATCGCCATCTCGGCACTGCGTGAATGGATGGCGCAGATCGGTGCCTCGCGCAGCGTGGCCGTGCACATGCTGGGCAAGCTCAAGACGGTGGTGCAGATGGTGGCCATCCCCTTCCTGCTTTACGACGGTGCGCTCTTTGACGTCATCGACACGCGTTTGTGGGGCACCGGCTTCATCTACATCGCCGCCGTGCTGACCATCTGGTCGATGGTCTATTACCTGCGCAAGGCGATCCCCGAGATCCGCGCGCGCACCAAGTGAGCGCGGGTGCGGTGGACGACCGCAGCTTGCTGCGGCTGATGCCGGCACTCTTCGTGCTGATCTGGAGCACGGGTTTTGTCGTCGCACGATTTGGCATGCCACATGCGCCGCCCATGGGTTTTCTCGCCTGGCGCTATGCGCTGTCGGTGTTGGTCTTTCTGGTGTGGATCGCACTCGCGCGCGCGCCGTGGCCACGCATGCGCATGCAGTGGGCGCACCTGGCGGTGACGGGCTGTTTGATGCATGCCGGCTACCTCGGCGGTGTGTGGGCGGCCGTGCGTCTGGGCGCGGGGGCCGGCCTGGTCGCGCTGGTGGTGGGTTTGCAGCCCGTGCTCACGGCGCTGTGGATGTCGTCCTGGGGCGGCCAGCGCATCGCGCCGCGCCAGTGGGTCGGCTTGGCGCTGGGGCTGGGCGGCCTGCTGCTCGTGGTGTGGCACAAGCTTGGCGCCGGTGAAGTCCACGCGTTCAGTTTGTCGCTGGCCATCTTGGCCCTGTGCAGCATCACCGCCGGCACGCTCTACCAAAAGCGCTTCGTCGTCGCCTGTGATGTGCGCACGGCCAACACCGTGCAGCTGATGGCCGCTTTGATCGTGACCCTGCCCTTGGCACTTTGGGAGCAAGGCAGCTTTGATCTGCATGTCGAGCTCATCGGCGCCATGGCTTGGTCCGTATTCGTACTGACCCTGGGCGGCAGCTCGCTGCTGTACCTTCTGATCCAGCGCGGCGCGGCCACCAGCGTCACCAGCTTGATGTACCTCGTGCCACCCAGCACCGCCCTCATGGCCTGGTGGCTGTTTGACGAAGCCTTGACGCTGGCGGTGCTGGCCGGTGTGTTGCTCACCGCGCTGGGCGTGTGGTTGGTGGTGCGCAGCGGCGCCAGTGCGCTAACGGCGAAAGAGAGCTGACGATGTTTGAAGGTTTCAAGCACATCGATGTGTCCTGCGCGGGCGCGCGCATCCATGCCCGTGTGGGCGGCGCCGGCCCGCCGCTGCTGCTGCTGCACGGCCACCCCCAAAGCCATGTCATGTGGCACCGCGTGGTGGACACGTTGGCTCAGCGCTTCACCGTCGTGGCCGCTGATCTGCGCGGCTACGGCGACAGCGAGCGTGTGGCCGCCGACGCAGCGCATGCGAACTACAGCAAACGCGCCATGGCGCTGGACATGCTGCAGCTGATGACGGCCCTGGGCCACCCGCGCTTCGCTGTGTGCGCGCACGACCGCGGCGCGCGGGTCACGCACCGCTTGCTGCTTGACCACCCGCAGGCCGTCTCGCGCGCCATGCTGCTTGACATCGCGCCCACCCTGGCCATGTACGAGCACACCAGCGAAGCTTTCGCGCGCGCCTACTGGCACTGGTTCTTTTTGATCCAACCCGCGCCGCTGCCCGAGCGCTTGATCGACGCCGACCCCAAAGCCTATCTGCGCGACCTGATGGGTGCACGCTTGGGCGGCCTGGCCATCTTTGCGCCCGAGGCCTTGGCTGAATACGAGCGCTGCATCAGCCTGAGCGGCAGTGCCACGGCCATGTGCGAGGACTACCGCGCCGCCGCCGGCATCGACCTCGAACACGATCGCGCCGACCTCGCGGCCGACCGACGGGTCGAGGTGCCGCTGCGTGTGCTGTGGGGCAGCAAGGGCGTGGTGGCACGTTGCTTCGACCCACTGACACTGTGGCAAGCAGCCGCACTGAACGTGAGCGGGCGCGCCGTTGAGAGCGGCCATTACGTCGCCGAGGAAGCGCCGCAAGCGCTCTTGGCAGAGATTGATTTGTTTTTCAAGGAGTAAAGAGCTATGACCAAACACCGCATCGCCGTCATCGCCGGAGACGGCATTGGCAACGAAGTTGTGCCCGAGGGCCTGCGCGCGCTTGACGCCGCCGCGCGACGCTTTGGCATCGCGTTGACGTTCGACCATTTCGACTTCGCAAACTGCGCGCACTTTGAGCGTTATGGCGCCATGATGCCGGCGAACTGGAAAGATCAGATCGGCGGCCACGACGCCATCTTCTTCGGCGCCGTGGGCTGGCCCGCCACCGTGCCCGACCACGTTTCGCTGTGGGGTTCGCTGATCAAATTCCGCAAAGAGTTCGACCAGTACATCAACCTGCGCCCGGCGCGCTTGATGCCGGGCATTCGCAGCCCGCTGGTCGACCGCCAAGGCCAGGCGCTGCTGCCGGGTGCCATTGACATGTGGATCGTGCGTGAGAACACCGAAGGCGAGTACTCCAACGCCGGCGGGCGCTTGTTCGAAGGCACCGAACGCGAGATCGTGATCCAGGAAACGGTGATGACGCGCATCGGCGTCGACCGCGTGCTGAAGTTCGCCTTCGAGCTCGCGGCGTCACGGCCGCGGTGCAAGCTCACGTCGGCGACCAAGAGCAACGGCATCTCCATCACCATGCCCTACTGGGACGAGCGTGTGGACGCCATGGCCAAGCAGTTCCCGCAGGTGCAGACCGATCGCTTTCACATCGACATCCTGGCAGCGCACTTCGTGCAGCGGCCGCAGGCCTTCGATGTGGTGGTGGCGAGCAACCTCTTTGGCGACATCCTGTCTGACCTGGGCCCGGCGTGCACCGGCACCATCGGCATCGCGCCTTCAGCGAGCCTGAACCCGACGCGCAAGACGCCGTCGCTCTTCGAGCCGGTGCACGGCTCGGCACCCGACATTGCGGGCAAGGGCTTGGCCAATCCGATCGCGCAAATTTGGTCGGGCGCGATGATGCTCGAGTTCCTGGGCCACCGCGACGCGCATGACGCGATGCTGCGGGCCATCGAGTCGGTGCTCGCCGACACGCACGCGCCGCGCACGCCCGACCTGGGCGGCACGGCCAGCACCAGCGATCTGGGCGCCGCGCTCGCGCAGGCCATAGCAATGGCCTGACAACATGCGACTGCACCCGTTTGTCAAGCGTGAAAGCACGCGCGTTTCCCCTGCATGTGGGTCGAAAGCGCGCGGTGGCTACGAATAGAATTGACGGCGCCCTTGACACCACAACAGGCCCACGGCTGTAATGAACTTTCGTGTTGACGGGCCAAGCCAAACTAAAGTGAGACAGCGCACGCTGCACACTTCCATCGAAATCTGAGACACCTTGCTGAGGGGGTACCTACGTGAACAAGTCGGAACTGATCGAGCACATCGCCAAACAAGCAGACATTTCCAAAGCCGCTGCCGCGCGTGCGCTGGAAGCCATTGTGGGTGGCGTCAAGACCACGCTCAAGAAGAACGGTAGCGTGACGATCGCCGGCTTCGGCACCTTTGCCGTGACCAAGCGCGCCGCACGCACCGGGCGCAACCCGCGCACCGGCGCGGCCATCAAGATCAAGGCCGCCAAGGTGCCCAAGTTCCGCCCGGGCAAGGCCCTGAAAGATCACCTCAACTGATGCGAGTTGGCCGCGCACCGGTGAACGCGTGCGGGGCCGCTGATCGAATGGGTGCTTAGCTCAGTTGGTAGAGCGGCGCCCTTACAAGGCGTAGGTCGGCGGTTCGAGACCGTCAGCACCCACCATAGCCGCGCAGCTAGAATCGCGGCCCATTCGTTCAGGCTCTCAAACACGTGTTCGGCAGCTGCCGAGTGCGTTTCAAAAGAAGGCGAACGACGGTTCGCCTTCGTCGCTTCCTGAGCCCAAGCGCTTTCCCTTGCGGCCCAAGTGGCCGTCCCCAGAGGTTGCCCGCATGTTCGATTTCGTCCGCTCGCACTCCCGCCTGATGTTGGGCTTGATGGTGCTGCTGATCTTCCCGTCTTTCGTCTTCTTCGGCGTGCAGGGCTACTCAAGCTTCATGGAGGACTCGGGCAAAAGCGTGGCCACGGTCGACGGCCGCGGCATCACGCGCGCCGAGTGGGACAACGCGCACCAGCGCAACATCGAGCGCATGCGCCAGCAGATGCCCGGCGTGGATGCCAAGCTCTTCGACAGCCCCGAGATGAAGCGCCAGACGCTGGAAACACTGGTGCGCGAGCGCGTGCTCTTTGCCGCGGCCGACAAGCTGGTGCTGATGCCTGGCGATGACCGCCTGGCGCGGCTGTTTCGCAGCGACCCGCAGTTCGCCGGCATGCGCAACCCCGATGGCAGCGTCAACCGTGAACTGCTGGCCGCCCAGGGCATGACCTCCGACCAGTTCGCCATGCGCTTGCGTCAAGACTTCGGCACGCGCCAAGTGCTCGCGGGCGTGGCCTCGAGTGCCTTCGCGCCGAGTGCAGCGGCCTCAGCTTCGCTCGGCTCCTTGCTGCAGCGCCGTGAGGTTCAGGTGCAGCGCTTCGATCTCGCCACCTACGCCGCGAAGGTCAACCCCAGCGACGCCGACATCGAGGCCTACTACAAGGCCAACGAGGCCAGCTTCAAGGCAGATGAACAGGCCACCATCGAGTACGTGGTGCTCGACCTCGCGGTGTTGATGAACGGCGTGGTCACGCCCGAGGCCGACCTCAAGACCTACTACGAACAAAACGCAGCGCGCTACACGGCGGCCGAAGAGCGGCGTGCCAGCCACATCCTGATCAAGGCGGACAAGGACGCGCCGGCTGCCGACAAGACCAAAGCCAAGGCGCGCGCGCAACTGCTCCTCGACGAAGCCCGCAAGAACGCCAAGTCCTTCGCCGAACTCGCGCGCAAGAACTCGGAAGACACGGGCTCGGCCGCGCAAGGCGGCGACCTCGACTTTTTCGGCCGCGGCGCCATGGTCAAACCATTTGAAGACGCCGTCTTTGCGATGAAAGAAGGCGAAATCAGCAACGTCGTTGAAAGCGACTTTGGCTACCACGTGATCCAGCTCACCACCACGCGCGGCGGCACGAAGAAACCCTTTGAAGCGCTGCGCGCCGAGATCGAAGCCGAGGTGCGCAAGTCCGCTGCGCAGAAGCGTTACGCCGAAGCCGCAGAGCAATTCACCAACACGGTGTACGAGCAAGCCGACAGCCTGCAACCCGTCATCGACAAGTGGAAGCTCGACAAGCAAACGGCCAGCGTCAAGCGCACGCCCGCGCCCGGTGCTGCGGGGCCCTTGGCCTCGGCCAAGCTGCTTGCCGCCGTTTTCGGCAACGAGGTCGTGCGCAACAAGCGCAACACCGACGCCGTGGAAACGGCGCCCAACCAGCTCGTCGCCGCACGCGTAGTGACGCACACGCCGACGCGCGTGTTGGCGTTGGCGGAAGTCAAGGACCGGGTGCGCGAACGCGTGGTCGCCGCACAAGCCGCCGCACTGGCCAAGAAGGAGGGCGAAGCACGCCTGGCCGAAGTGAAGAAGGCGCCCGAGCAAGCCTTGACGACGACCATGGTCGTCTCGCGTGCCCAGGCGCAAACGCTGCCACGTGCCGTCATCGACGCTGCTTTGCGTGCTGATCCCGCGACGCTGCCGGCGGTGCTGGGTGTCGACGTGCCCGAGCTTGGCTACGTTGTGCTCAAAGTTCAGAAGCTGCTGCCGCGCGAACCTGTGCCGGGTGGAGACGCACCGCTCCTGGCGCAGTACTCGCAGGCCTGGGCCGACGCCGAAGCGCAGGCTTATCTTGAAGCGCTGAAGAAGCGCTTCAAGGCCAGCGTCAATGAAGTTGCGGTGGCTGCAGCCGTGGCTGCGGCCGCTTCGGGTAACGCTCAGTGAGCCCGGCCTGCGCGGCGCGAAGCTTAAGCTTGTGATCTCAGTTCTTGACCGAGCTGCTGGCTATAATCTCCGCCTTGCAGCGGTGGCTGTAGCTCAGTTGGTAGAGTCCAGGATTGTGATTCCTGTTGTCGTGGGTTCGAGCCCCATCAGCCACCCCAATGAATTCAAGGCCAAGCCGGTAAGCATCCACTAACAACAGGTGCCCCGGCTTTTTGCATGTAACGGCGGATGTAAGACGATTTTCCGAATCCAGCAGCCAGAAACGACAAACCCGGCGCAGTGGCCGGGCTCATGTGCGGGCGGGTTCAGCCGTTCAGCGGGGCACCAGTTGTATCGGCGGCGCGGCCCACTTGAACCTGCCCGTCGTAGCGACCTTGGCAGCGCCTTCCGCCGCATCCTTCTTGCCGGTTGCGCCAGCCTTTGCATGCACGTAGGGCGCCGCAGAAGCGTCAGCGCGCAGCCGCCTTGCCGGTGCCTGCGCTGGGTCGCGCATCACGGCCAGCATGAACGACAAGAGGTAGGTTGCACGATAATTACCAGGCCAACCATCATTGCCCGATTCAGCAGCGGCACTTTTTTGGAGCCACCTGTGGAGCCAATTTTTGGGTTCATGCTTTACCTCGCCGCCTCCATCGTGGTCGGTGTCGTCGCAAGAAAGCGCGGTCGCTCGGCATGGGTCTTTCTCTTGCTGACCCTAGTAGGTGGGCCAATTCTCGTGTTCTTGATATCTCGGTCCGGCGGCGGTGGGCTCGCCGCAGGCTTTGGTGCATTCCTAGTTCCCATTGCTGCCCTTGCGGTCGCACTTTCGACAAAGACCAGTGAGCAACTTGCCGTCCGACAAGGTAGTCATGGCGAGTACAAGAAGTGCCCGTTTTGTGCGGAATCGGTTCGCGTCGAAGCTATCAAGTGCAAGCACTGCGGTAGCAATCTCGAACCGATGCAGCACCCGCAATAGCGTCACCTCCTCCGAGGCATGATTGCAGCAGCATCACCGGCGCCAGCGCTGGCCTGAACTTGCCGGTCAATGCGCGCTTGGTGGCCTCGGCGCGCTCAGTCGCCTTGCCAGCGGCGCCAGCGGGCGGGTGCATGTAGCGTGCCGCCGCAATAGCGGCCGCCATCTGGCGCGCGGACGGCGCCAACTCACCACGCATCACGGCAAGCAAGAACGCCAGCGGGTCAGCCGCGTGATTTGGTGCCGTGGGTGCGGCCTTCCGGCCGGCGCCAGGCCGCGCACCGCCGCTTCGTCCCTTCATGCCAGCCATTTGATTCCTTTTCGTATGGGCAACATTTTGTCCGCGTGGCACCACGGCCCATGTACAGGCACAACGCCCCAGAGTTTTTGCACCCCCCCCGGCCTCGCGCGTGCGCCGCAGGCGTGCACAACGACTATCGGCCCGTGACGGCGGCCAGCTCGGTGATGAGCTCGACCTCCAAGGCCTCGGTGGTCGCGCCAGCTGCCAGGCGCTCAGTCAGCGTGCGCCGCAGCGCTGCGGATGCAGCCCAGGCTGCGCGGCGTTGGCGCTCATGCACCAGCTGCGCGGCAAGGCGCTTCAGCTGTGGAGTCAGCAGGGGGGCGCTTCGTGTCATAGCGTTTTCTCAGTTAGCGTTAACGAAGAGGACAACGGTCGGTCACCAGTCCGAACCCACAGAGTTTTGATGCCCCCTGCCTCCCGCGCCACGGAAGCCCACGCTTGAACGGTGGTGTCGGCCGTCCATTCGACCCCGCGCCAGTAGTCGGCGCGCTGGCTCACCATCAGCACAGCTAACGGCCAAACTGCGCGCCAGGCGCCACGGTCGGCGCGGTACAGCAGCACCGGCAGATGCTCGGGGCCGGCTTGTTCGGCCTGGGCCACAGCCTGCCCCCACCAGCGGGCAACTTCGCCAGCACTGGCGGTGCGTTGCCGCTTGACCTCCACGGCCCAGCCAGGCGCACCAGTCAAGTCTGAATCACCATCGTGCTGACGTACTCGGCGGCGCACATCCCAGCCGGTGTGCTCGCAAACCAGTTCGGCCGCCTCACGCTCGCCGGCCTTGCCCTTGTTGCGTTGCATGACGCTCATGCTCTTTCTTCCTCAGCAGGCGGCACAGACGGCACAGCGGCACACCCTTCTAGGGTGGTGTGCCGTTTTGTGCCGGCACCGTCCGGCACATGTGCCGCTTGTGTGCCGTCTTGTGCCGGTGCGCGCTTTTGGATGGTCTGAACAATGCGCAGGTGCAAAGCGGGGTCGGTCGGCCGGTAGAAGTCGGCTTCGACGGTCGCCAGGCCATCGCTGCAAAGCCCACTGCGCGCACGCTGGAAGGCCACCTTCTTGGTGTGCGGGTTGTCTGCCGTGGAAGACGAATAGAAGGCTTCGCGCCAGTCCTCCACATGCACCCCGCGCAGGTTGCCGGCTTCGTTCAGTTCGCCGGATTGCTCGCACGCCTTCACCAGTGAGTCACGGGCCATGCGCTGCGCTGGCGTCAACCTGGGCACGCGGTCGGCGCTTCTCTCGCCGGCCGTCACCACGCATGACGTGATGGTGTCGCCATGCTCATCGGTGCCCAGCACCAGCACCTCCAGGCCGAACGGCAGCGCGGCACCGTCTCGCCCGTCCTTCGACTTGCTCACCTTCCACTCGCGGCGCTCGCCATCGCGCGAGACTTCGACGGCGGCATCCATTGCAGCGAACAGCGAAGAGTGCCCGCGCAGGCCACGGCTTGCGTCCTTGCCCGAGTGATGCACCAGCACCACCAGGCCACCGGTCGCGGTTTGCAGGCGCTTTGCCGCTTCCAGAATCTCGCCCATGTCGCGGCTTGAGTTTTCATCGGCCAGCGGCGTGGCGCGGTTCAGTGTGTCGATGAACACCACGGCACCGGGCGGCACCACGGCGGCCAGGTCGGCCACGTCTTGCGGGTCGGTCAGCCGGAAGGGTTGCAGCATCATGCGCAGGCCCTCGGGCAAGCGCTGGCCCCGGTGCGTCTCCCATGCCTGGGCGCGCAACTTGAACCCCGCTTCGCCTTCCAGGGCGGCATAGACCACGGGCGCGGGCGTCACCCGATGGGCAAACCAGCGCCAGCCCCCGGCGATGGCGGCGGCCAGGTCGAACGCGAGAAAGCTCTTCCCAGATGCGCTGGGGCCGAACAGCGCAGCCAGGCCCACGGCTGGCAGCACGCCACGCACGCGCCAGGTCAGCGGCGGCAGCTCGCGCAGTTCGTCGGCGCCAAGCAGCCGGTAACGAGGTTCAGGCTTCGCCGGCTCGCTGGCGCCGGATAGCAGCACGTCCAATGCATCGTGCCCATTCGCGGCGGCGAAGTCGTTGGCGTCGAAGTTTTGCGGGCTGCCACCGGGCATCTTCACGAACTCGCCGGCCACCTCGCGGGCGATGGTCTCGGCCTCGGCTTCCTTGCCCATGTCGGGCACCAACACCAGCCGGGCCGATGCGTCACGCTGGCGCAGTTCGGAAGCGACGCCACGCACCCGGCCCCAGCCAAAGCAAACCACGGCAGCGTTGCCCGTTGCCTTCCAGCAGGCCCAAGCTTGCCCGATGCCCTCGCACACGTAGGCCGTGCCACCGTGCACCAGCTCGCCCACGATGAACGTGCCGGCCACGCTGGCGCCGGGTAGGTTCAGCTTCTTGCCCTCGCCCGGCGGCGGGATGAATTGCAGCGACACCGGCACGCCACCGGCCAGCACCGGCACCACCAGCCAGCCAGCCACCGATGCTCCAGCGATGCGCAGCGGGTCGGCATCGGGCACCACGCGCAGGCCATCGGGTCGGCCTTGCTTTGCGACGATGTACGGATGCCCGTCTGTAGCGGGCTTGCAGCGCGCCCAAACGTCAGCAGCACTGGCGCCAGGGCGCGGCCCTTTGCGCGGCTCTGCGGGCCTTCCTGCGGCCTTCGTGGGGACGGTGCGCTCGCCCTTGTCGCTCCAGCCCTCAGCACGCGCCAGAAAGAACAGTGAACCGGCACCGGTGCGTCCGTCTGCCTTGAAGCTGCGCCATGTGTCGCGCGCTGCCCGGGCTTCGTAGTTGTCGGCCTGCGCGCTCCAGGCGTCGAAGTCATCGAAGGCCAGGCCGGCAGCATGTGCAGCCATGCCCACGCGCACCCACTCATCACGCGGCAAGCAGGGCGATATGGTTTGCAACGCACTGCGGGCGCGGTCGAGGTCGTGGCCGTTAGTCATCGACACCCCCAATCGCCAGCAGCACCAGCACCCAGACAAGTACAGCCAGGGCGGCTTGCAGGTAGTCGGCGGCCGTCAAGGGCGCACCTCGCCAGCGGCGCGTTTGCGTTTCCAGGTGTTGAGCTTGCTGCGGTCGCGCTGGGTCAGGTGATAGACGCCAGGAAAGCACGCGAACATGTCGCGGTCCAGCTTCTTCGTGCGAGTGCAGGGCATTTCCAGGCCCAGCCCGCGCAGGTCGGAGACCAACTGCGGCCCATTGCTGCAACCCGCGATGCGGTCGAGGTGTTCGCGGGGCAGCGGGCGCACCGTCACGGCTTGAATAACTCTCAAGTGACGCGGATTGTCAGTGCCTACAAATGCAGGTGATTTAGAATTGCCTTGTTCACGGGCGCTCGTCTTTTCTTCGGAAGGGGCGGGCGTTTTCATTGCACCCCCAACACGGCACGGATGCCAGCCACGGGCCAGGCGAGTCTGCCGTTGCACCTGACCGGACGCAGGCCAGGCGGAAACGTCTCAGCCGATGCCCAGCCGCGCAAAGTTTGCGGCTGGCGGTTGAGGTGGTAGGCGGCGGTCGCCGTATTGACGGCGGCGCGGATTTCACAGTTCAGCGGAACGAAGGCTGGGCCTGTCACCCCCTCCCTCACGTCGGCGCTGTGATGCGTTGCGGTTTGCATGGCTAGGTGTATCGGTGGCGCTGCAATTGCGCAGCGGTGTCGATTTCCTAGCATGCATGGGCATGCAGTCACCTATGCAGGCGCCTGCATCTTCACCGCACCTATGGCGCAGCCTGAAAGATGCAGGCAGCGCGGCCCCTATGCAGGCGCCCGGCGCTATCCCTTGCCGTTACGCGCCGTGTCAAACCGTCGCGTTAGCGCGGCCTTTAAGTCGGTGCTCAGTGACTGGCGCGTGATGTTCAGCGTCTTTGCGACGGCGCCGACTCCGTCCGGCAAACGGTTCGCCGATACCCTGTCGAAGACGATGCCCCGGGCTTCGCACTCACGCAAGCGGCCATCCTCGCGGGCCACTCTTTCTGCAGCTTGGGTTGTCTTCGATGTCTTCGCGGCAGCCACCACACTCGGCACCGGCTCTGCGCTTGCTGACGTTTCGCCGTCGACGGCCACCAATTCAATGCGCGCACCCTCAAGCGCTGCGCCATTCACTTCAAGCCACGCTGCCAGTGCGTCATCCGCTAGGAGCCTGTCGGACTTGAGCTGCACCGCCATGTCCAACCGAACGCGGGGCTTCTTTTGACGCGGTGCGGGGCGGATTTGGCGTCTTCGTAGCCCG
>JANOJR010000178.1:0-4553 GCA_031418855.1 Rubrivivax sp. | reverse complement strand
GAACACAGCCAGGCGGTGCTGGTGCTGCGCCACCATGAACGCCACCTGCTGACGATGGACCGCCCCGCGGTGCCCGACACTGAGCTTGCACTTGCTGTGCGCTTCCCGCTGGCCGAAGCCATGGAGGCCGAGCCCGACGAGTTGCTGTGCACGGCCCTGGCCTTACCGCGCATCAACGAAGCCATGCGCCCACAAGTGTTGGCCGTGGCGGGTCGCGTCGCACCCACCAAAGCACAGCTCACGCAACTGCAGGCAGCGGGCATCAAGCTGCGCGCCATCGACACCGTCGATAGCGCCTTGCGCGGCATGACCCTGCTGCGAGACGCGGGTGCTGACGGCGTCATTGCGCTGGCCTTCATCGGCAACGACATCTGCATCGGCCTCTTGTGGCACGGCGAGTTTTGCGCACTGCGCACGCTGGCGCTGCCGGTGCGCGCGCCACGTGACAGCGGTGAATTTGAAGAGCAGCTGGCGCTGCACATTCAGCGCACCACCGACCATTTCGAGCGCCAGGCCACCGCCCTGGCCGTGCGCCATGTGCTGGCCTCGATGCCGGGGCTGCCGCCGCCCGCGCGCGAGTCGCTGCGCGCCGCGCTGCCGCTCAACGCCAAGCTCTTCGAGCTGGACAAGCACATGAGCATGAACGGCGTCACCGCCGAACACATCGAGAGCGACAACGACCTCACCGCGCTGGCCTGCGTGGCCGCCGCACGCTTGCTCGACCTGCAACGCGCGGCTGCCCCGGTCGTGCCCGCCGCCCGCGCCGTCCCCATCGAGCTCGCGGCATGATTGAACTCTTCGACGCCAGCCGGCTGCTGCCGCGGCGTGACCACAGCCTGGCCTTGGTGGTGCTGGTGTTGGCGCTGACGGCCGGTGGCATGTCGGTCTACGCCCAGCAGTTGCAAGTGAAACTGCGTGCCGCCGACGCCGAGAAGCAGACCTTGACCGCGAGCTTGCGCCAGGCGCAGGCGCGCCCGCTGCCGTCGCGCAGCCTGCTCACCGACTTGGCGCAACAGCTGCACAAGCTCGAAGCCGATTCCACCCTCGCGCAAGGTGCCGGCGTTAGCGAAAGCCTGGCCGCGTCGTCCTGGCTCGCGCGTGTGCACACGCTGGGCCAGGCCGAGCTGAGCCTGTCCAAGATCGACATCGAACGCCACGGCGGCGCGCGCTTCGAAGGGCTGGCGCATTCGGCGCAAGCGGTCAGCGGCTTTGTGCAGGCCTTCAGTGCGCAAGAGCGCCAAAGCCAGGTGCAGCCGCGCTCGATCGAAGTGCGCCACGACAAGACCAGCGCGCCCTACTTGCGCTTCGTGGTGCGCGCCAGCGCCACACCCCAAAGCGCGCCGGCAGCGGCGCCGCGCACACCATGAAGATCAAAGACATCCCGGCCTGGTGGACGCAACGGCCGCTGCGCGAGAAGCTCTTGCTCGGCGGCGTCAGCGTGCTGGCACTTGCCGGCCTGGGTGACGCGCTCATCACCGCACCGCTGGAGAAAAAACTCAAGCGCACGAACGGCGAAGTGCAGGCCATGCGCACCAAGCTCGACAGTCTGCGCCAGGCCGAAGCGGGCGGCGTTGCCAACGCACTGCCGCTGCGCGAACAAGAGTCCCGCCTGCGCGAAAAGCTGCAAGCCGCGCTGGCACAAAACCAGGCGCTGCAGCAGCGCGTGGCCGACGCCGCCAGGCTGCCCGAGACACTGCGCGCGGTGGTCGCCACCGTGGGCGCGGCACGCTTGCTGGAGCTCGACCTGGCGGGCGACAGTGAAGCTGCTGGCGCGGCGGTCGTGGGCACCGCAGCAACAACTTCCAACGCCGCAGGCACACGCCGTCTCTACCGTTTACCCATCAGCTTGAAAGTTAGCGGCAGCTGGTCAGAGTTGCAACTGCTGCTGACGCAGATCGAACGCCACGCCCAGGCTTTGCAGTGGCAGACCCTGACGCTGGACAACAGCGAATGGCCGGCGATTCAGCTCACGCTGAAGGCCCATGTCTTGAGTTTGGAACCACGTTGGGGCGCCGCGTCATGAACCTTTTGCTGTGCATGGCCGTCGTGCTGCTGAGCGGCAGCGCGGCACTCGCCGACCCGATGCGGCCTTTTGTGATGCCTGCGGCCAACGGCGCGTCGGCAGCGCTGGCTGCTGTGCGGCTGCCCATCGACACCGCCGGCAACGCAGCGCTGCCGACGCTGCGCGCCATCCGCGTAGACGCCGACGGCCGCAGCCTGGCCTTGTTCGGCGAGCAATGGTTGGCGGTGGGCGCCAAGCTGCCCGGTCAAGCCAGCGTGGCCGCCATCGGTGCCAACCAGGTCGACATTCAACAAGGCAAAACACGCCGCACGCTGCCCTTGCTGCCGCCCTTGTTGGCCAGCAGCGACTCGCAAACACCCGCCATGGGCAGCCCGCCTCCCAGCGCGGCTGCCAGCGCGTCTGCCAGCCCGTCTGCCAGCGCGCTGCAAGCGGCACGCGGCGCGCGCGACGGCGGCGCAAAACACGCGCTGGCCCCTTCATCCTTGAGCCGAGCGGCCACGCTCACCACGCCATGAACCACGCCGCTTCGCCCAAGACCTTGCTCAGCGCGAGCGCCGCACTGTGCGTCGCACTGATCACCACGCTGCTGGCCAGCGGCTGCGCCAGCACCGCGCCGCCGCCCGCCATGGCACCCTTGATGCCGGCGCTGCGCGAGGTCCTGGAGGTCGCACCGCCGGCCCCGACGCAAGCCAAGCCGAGCACGCCGGCTGCCGGAGCTAACACCGCAGCCAACGCCACAGCACCCGCCGCACGCGACGAGCTCGCACACGCCGCGCAAGCCGCGCCCGCACTCAGGAGCGAGCGTCGCTTCTCATTGGTGCTCAACAGCACCAGCCCCGAGCTGCTGTTCATGGCGCTGCTGAACGACACCCCGCTCTCGGTGGCGGTCGACCCCAACATCAAAGGCCCGATGAGCATCGCGCTCAAAGACGTGACGCTGCGCGAAGCGCTGGAGCTGCTGCGTGAGGTGCACAAGCTCGACTACAAGGTCATTGGCCGCCACATCCTGGTGAGCCCGGCGCAGATGCAGACGCGCATCTTCACCGTCAACTACCCGTCGTTCAACCGCAGTGGGCGCAGTGAACTGCGTGTCGTCAGCAGCTCGATCTCGGGCGGCGCGCCGGCGGGTGGTGGTAACAGTGGCAGCACGTCGGCCACCGGCGGCGCGGCGCCGGGCGCGGGCTCCGGCTCCAGCCAGGAGTCCAGCCGCATCACCACCGCGCAGCGCAACGATCTTTGGGGCGAGATCGAAGCCAGCGTCAAGCTGCTGATCGGTGACAAAGACGGCCGCCAGGTCGTCGTATCACCGCAAAGCGGCAACATCGTCGTGCGTGCGTTGCCCAGCGAGATGCGCGCCGTGGCCGAGTACCTGGAAGCTTCGCGCGCGGCGGTGCAACGCCAGGTCATGCTCGAATCCAAGATCGTGGAAGTGCAGCTGCGCGACAGCGAGCGCACGGGCATCAACTGGGCCGCCTTCAAGGCCGGTCTGACAACCCGCGCCAGCCTTGGCGGCCTGGGCCCAGGCGCGGCGCTGGCGCAAGCGGGCCCCATCAGCGGCTCGCTCCTCAACGTGAGCCCGGGCGTGGACTTGCAATCGGCGGCCAGCAACGCCGGCGCCTTGCTCGGCCTGGCGTTCCAGACAAGCAACTTCGCCGCCGTGCTGGAGTTCCTGGGCACACAGGGCAGCACGCAGGTCTTGTCGAGCCCGCGCATCGCCACCATGAACAATCAAAAGGCCGTGCTCAAGGTCGGCACCGACGACTTCTTCGTGACCAACATCTCGACCACCACCACGCCGGTGGGCAACACCACGCAAAGCACGCCGAGCATCACGCTGCAGCCCTTCTTCAGCGGCATCTCACTCGACGTGACACCGCAGATCGACGCTGAAGGCTTCATCACGCTGCACATCCACCCGGCAGTGAGCATCGTGACCGAGCGCAACAAGGTGCTCAACCTGGGCTCGCAGCAAGGCACCTACTCCTTGCCGTTAGCGTCGAGCGACATCAACGAAAGCGACGCCGTGGTGCGCGCGCGCGACGGCCACATCATCGCCATCGGCGGCCTCATGCGCCAAGCCAGCACCCGTACCGACTCGGGCGTGCCCGGCAGCGAAGGCAGTGCCTGGCGTAAGCTGCTCGGCGGCCAGTCCAGCAGCCTGAGCGAAAAGCGTGAACTCGTGATCCTGCTCAAGCCCACGATCATCGACCCCGGCCGCGAAGACAGCGCGCGCAGCGACGCCTTGTCGCGCTTGCTCGATTGGACCGACAGCCAGCCGCGCGCGGCGGCGCCACGCTGAACCCTGGGAGCCTGTCGGACTTGGGGCGTCGAAGCGAAATTTGGCCCCAGCGAGGACAGTTTTTGTCGGATTTGCAGCCCCATAGCCGTAGTTGAACTAAACCGCTGACGCGGTGGTGGCGCGCGACGAGTTCTGCGCGTGAGTCGGTCGTACCTTGTTTCCGGGGACTGTTCCCCGGAACTCGGAGACGACCATGACACCTCTGCGCCAACGCACCATCGATGCGATGGT
>JANOJR010000177.1:0-3258 GCA_031418855.1 Rubrivivax sp. | reverse complement strand
CGTCATCTCGGCGAAGTCGCGGCCCATCAGCGCCACGCTGCCGCTATCGGGCGCGTCCAGGCCGCCGAGCAAGTGCAGGAGCGTGCTCTTGCCCGAGCCCGAAGCACCGGTGATGGCCAGCGACTCGCCACGTTTGACCGTGAGGCTCACGCCGCGCAACACGGGCACGTCCAACGCGTCGTCGCCAAAGCCTTCCTTGAAGCGCTTGTGCAGGGCGGTAGCTTGCAACACCACGTCACTCATAACGCAGCGCCTCTGCGGGGTTGACGCGGCTGGCGCGCCAGCTTGGGTAGAGCGTGGCCAAGAAGGCCAGCACCAGCGAGATCATGGTCACGGGCAGGATGTCGCTCATGAGCGGCTGGCTGGGCATGCGGCTGATGACGTAGATGCTGCCCGGCAGAAATGCCACACCCAGCAGCCGCTCGATGCCCGGAACAATAACGTCGATGTTGTACGCAATGAGCAACCCGAAGAACACGCCGCCGAAGGTGCCGATGAAGCCGGCCGCCGCGCCCTGCACGATGAAGATGCCCATCACCGAGCGCGGGCTCGCACCCAGGGTGCGCAGGATGGCGATGTCGGCGCGCTTGTCGGTGACGGTCATCACCAGCGTGGAGACGAGGTTGAAGGCTGCCACCGCGACGATGAGGGTGAGGATGATGAACATCAGTCGCTTCTCGATCTGCACGGCGTCAAACCAGTTGCGGTTGGTGCGCGTCCAGTCGCGCACGATGAGATCAACGCCCAACTGCTGCGCCAGCTCGCCCGCCGCTTGGCGCGCATCTTGAACGTTAGCCAGGCGCAGCTGCACGCCGGTGGGGCCCTCGACGCGGAAGAGCTTGGCGGCGTCGTCGAGGTGAATCATCGCCAGTGCGCTGTCGTATTCAAAGTGGCCGACGTCGAAGGTGCCGCTGACCGTGAACTGCTTCAGGCGCGGCACGACACCGGCGGGAGTGACCTGGCCGCCGGGGGCGATCAGCGTGACCTTGTCGCCCACGCGCACCGCAAGCTGGCGCGCGAGCTCACCGCCCAGGATGATGTGCCAGGCACCCGGCTGCAAGGTGGCGAGCTCCTGGCCTTTGAGCTTGACTGCCAGCTCGGTGACCTGCGGCTCCAGCGCGGGGTCGATGCCGCGAATGAGCGTGCCGCGCATGGTCTCGCCGCGTGACATCAGCGCCTGCGTGGCGATGAAGGGCGCCGCGCCGACCACGCGCTTGTCGCGCCGTGCAAGTGCGGCGGTGGCCTGCCAGTCCGCCAGCGCGTTGCCGCCGGCTTCAAAGACTTCGATGTGCGGGATCACCGAGAGCATGCGGTCGCGCACCTCCTTTTGAAACCCGTTCATCACCGACAGCACGATGATGAGTGCGGCCACACCGAGCGCGATGCCCAGCATCGAGACACCGCTGATGAAAGAGATAAAGCCGTTGCGTCGGCCGCTGCGCCCGGCGCGCGTGTAGCGCCTGCCGACTTGCCACTCGTAGGGCACTTCAAAGGGGGATGACATGGGGGCGGGATGTTACCCAGTGGTGATGGGGCTGCTGTGCCGGGTACACCGTCGGGCACGCGGCTATGCTCGGCGCAAGCTGAGGCCCCATGCACCACCACACCATTTTCGACACCCCCATCGTCAACGCCTCATTGCGCCATGCCAGCGCCGCCGTCATGAAGCTCGCAGGTTGGCGCGTTGAAGGCGCACTTCCACCCGACGTGCAAAAGTGCGTGCTCATCGCCGCGCCGCACACCAGCAACTGGGACTTGCCCTTCACCTTGATGACGGCCTTCGTGCTGCGGCTGAACGTCTACTGGTTGGGCAAGTCGTCGATCTTCAAGTGGCCCTTTGGGCCGCTGATGCGCTGGCTGGGTGGCATCGCTGTGGACCGCATCGCGTCGACCAACATGGTGGCGGCGTCGGCCGCCGCCTTGCAGGCCGCCGACGGCCCGGTGCAGCTCATCGTGCCGCCCGAAGGCACACGCGGCAAAACGCGGCACTGGAAGACGGGTTTTTATTACATCGCGCTCGAAGCGCAAGTGCCGATCTTGCTGGCCTACATGGACTACACGGAGAAGCGCGCTGGCATCGGGCCGATGTTTCAACCTACAGGCGACATCGAGCGCGACATGGCGGTGATCAAAGCGTTTTACGCGCCCATACGCGGCAAGAACGCGGCGCAGTTCAGCGCGACGTGATGGCCACCTCGCGGCATCTGGTGATGGCGTTTGCGGCGCCGCTGTCCGACGCCGGGCGGCACGCCATGGCCACGCTTACCTGGCCGGGCCTGAGCGCCTTGCTGGCGAGCATGACCGAGGTGCAGCGTGACACCGGTGACGAATGGAGCCTGTCGCCGCCGCACGAGCGCGCGTTCGCGGCAGCTTTGGGCTGGCCCGATGCCGACGGCCTGTCGCCCTGGGCGGCGCGGCAGCTGCACGCGCTGGGCCAGGAGCCTGGCGTGCAGGCCTGGGGCTTGCTGACACCCGTGCATTGGCACCTGGGCACCGAGCAGCTGAGCATGGGCGACCCGGCGAGTTTGATGCTCGATGCTGACACCTCACGTTCACTGTTAGCCGCCGTCGAGCCACTTTTCACAAGCGAAGGGTTTGAGCTGCGTTGGGGTTGCCCCGGTGCCTGGTTCGTCGGCCACCCGAGCCTGGCGGCCATGCCTTGCGCTGCGCTGGACCGTGTGATCGGCCGCAACGTCGACCCCTGGTTGCCTGCAGGGCCGCAGGCGCGACTCGTACGCCGCTTGCAAAACGAAGTGCAGATGCTGCTCTACACCCACTCAATCAACGCCGAGCGTGAACGGCGTGGGCTGCTGCCGGTGAATTCGGTCTGGCTCAGTGGCTGCGGCGTGCACCGGGTCGACGCCGGGGTCGAACCGAAGCTTGAGCTGCGCCTGCGTGGCCCGGCATTGAACGAAGACTGGGCCGCATGGACGGCGACCTGGGCGTTGATCGACGCTGAGCTGGCCCATGCCGACATCCAGCGCCTCACGCTCTGCGGTGAGCGCTCATCCGTGACGTTAGAAACTACGCCACGCAATCCTTTGCAGCGCCTGGCCTCCCGCTGGCGCCGCCCAGCCATCGCACCGCTGCTGGAGAGCCTGTGAACACGCCACGCATCGAAATCCGCGACGTGCCACCGCGCGTGAGCTTCGCGCTCGAACAGGCGGGCGTGCACCCTTTGCTCGCGCGCCTCTTGGCCGCGCGCGGCGTGCGCGACGTGGCCGATCTCGACGACGGCCTGCAGCACTTGCTAACGCC
>JANOJR010000176.1:0-3507 GCA_031418855.1 Rubrivivax sp. | reverse complement strand
GCCAGGCGCTCGCTGGATGTGGCTTATGGCTGGCTGGAAACAAGGCTTGCGGGGCGCACCTGGGCCGCCGGTGAATGCCTGAGTCTGGCCGATTGCGCGGCCGCGCCGTCGCTCTTTTATTCCGATTGGGTGCACCCCATCGCCGCAGAGTTTGCGCGGCTGCGCGCTTACCGCGCACGCTTGCTGGCGTTGCCGGCGTTCGCGCGCGCCGTTGACGAGGCCAGGCCGTTTCGGCATTACTTTCCGCTGGGCGCGCCGGACCGGGATTGAAGCCGGCAAGCGCTCTGGGGTGCGCGCCAACACCGAAGCTACGATCGATGCGCACGGCGCGAGCGCACCGAACGAGCACACCACGGAGACCACATGCAGTTCTATCTGAATGGCTTCACGCCCGGCGACCCCGAGCTCTGCGCGGCCGCACCCGGCGCTGAAGCACGAGAGCCAAGCCTGCCGGAAGCGGTTGACGTGCTCATCGTCGGCAGCGGCCCCGCAGGCACGCTGCTGGCGGCCCAGCTCTCAAGCTTCCCGGGCATCTGCACCCGCCTCGTGGAGCGCCGCGACGCAGCGCTCCAGGTCGGCCAAGCCGACGGCATTGCCTGCCGCACGGTAGAAATGTTCGAGGCCTTCGGTCTGGCGCAAAAGCTCGTGGCCGAGGCCTACTGGGTCAACGAGACGGTGTTCTGGCGCCCGTCACCACAAGACCGCTCACGCATCGTGCGCACCGGGCGCATAGAGGACACCGAAGACGGCTTGTCGGAGATGCCGCACGTCATCGTCAACCAGGCGCGCTTGCAGCAGTACCTGCTGGACTACATGCGCAAGTCGCCCACGCGACTGGAGACCAACTACGGCCTGGAGTTCGTCACCCTGAAGATTGAAGCTGAAGGCGAACACCCGGTGATCGTGACGCTGCGCGATGTCGCCGCGGGTTCAGAGCGCAGCGTGCGCGCCAAGTACGTGGTGGGCTGCGACGGCGCGCGCAGCCGCGTGCGTGAAGCCATAGGCGCCGTGCCACGCGGCGACTTCGCCAACCATGCCTGGGGGGTGGTCGACATGCTGGCCGTGACCGACTTCCCCGACATCCGGCTGAAGGCCGCGATCCAGTCAGCCGACGAAGGCAACATCCTGCTCATCCCGCGCGAGGGCGGCTACATGGTGCGGCTCTACGTTGACCTGGGCGAGATCGACCCGAGCCAGCGCGAGGCCTTTCGCGAGAAGACGCAAGAGCAGGTCATCGCCATCGCGCAGCGTGTGCTGAATCCGTACACTTTGGACGTTAGAAGCGTGGTGTGGTTTGCCGTGTACCAGGTGGGCCAGCGCGTCACCGACCGCTTTGACGATGTGCCTGCCGCCCAGCGCGGCCAGCAGCTGCCGCGTGTTTTCATCGCCGGCGACGCTTGCCACACGCACAGCGCCAAGGCCGGCCAGGGCATGAATGTGTCGATGCAAGACGCCTTCAACCTCGGCTGGAAACTCGCCGCCGTGCTTGATGGGCGCGCCAAGCCGGCCTTGCTGAGCACCTATCACGCCGAGCGCCACGCGATTGCGCAGGGGCTCATCGACTTCGACAAAGAGTGGTCGAAGATCATGGCGTCGCAGCCCTTTGATCCGGCGCGCCCGGAACTTGGTGGCGTCGACCCGGCCGAGCTGCAGGCCTACTTCGTGAAGTCGGGCCGCTACACCGCAGGCGTGGCCACGCACTACGCGCCCACGACCATGCTCACCGCCGAGGCGCAGCACCAGCGCCTGGCCACGGGCTACACCATCGGTATGCGCTTTCATTCGGCCGGCGTGGTGCGTGTGGCCGACGCCAAGCCGGTGCAGCTGGGCCATGCCGCGCGTGCCGACGGCGCCTGGCGCGTCTATGCCTTTGCTGATGCGAGTGGCAAACGGCTGCGTGAGCTCGCCGACTTCCTGGCCGATTCGCCGAGTTCGCCGGTGCGTCGGTTCACCGCAGCGGGCGCCGACATCGACAGCGTCATCGACCTTCGCGCCGTGTTTCAGCAGGGCCACCGCGAGCTCAAGGTGCACGAGCTGCCAAGCATGCTGCTGCCGCACAAAGGCCGCTTCGGCCTCATCGATTACGAGAAGGTCTACTCCCCCGACCTGCGCGGCGGCGTCGACATCTTCGATCTGCGCGGCATCGACCGCGAACACGGCGCGATGGTCGTCGTGCGTCCTGACCAGTACGTGGCCAACGTGTTGCCGCTAGACGCGCACGATGAGCTCGCGGCCTTCTTCGGGCGGTTCATGCTTGATCGGTCGTAGCCGCGAGCTTGAAGCGCTCAACCCGGCACCATGAGCGCATGCCGCACCGCCCAGCGCAGGCCGCTGCCCGCAGGCGCCGCTTCCAGCCGCATCGCGGCCGCCGCCTGGCCAGCCGCGTCGAGTGAGCGCCAGAGAAAGTCGCGTGCGTTGCCGGCGTCACCGGCGATGAAAAGCTGCGACGTGAGTTCGCCAAAGGTGGCGTGGCGCAGCTTGACGTGGATGTGTGGTGTGCGCCCAGGGTAGGCCACCGGCTTGATGGTCTTGAAGCTCAGGCTGCCGTCGCTGGCGCTGCGCGCGGCGCCGAAGCCTTGGAAGCCTTCGTCCATGCGCTCGGGCGGATCGTTCACGCGCGGGTGGCGGTAGCTGGCCAGCGCGTCGCATTGCCAGATCTCGACCTCGGCGTTGTCGATGGTGCGGCCGTTGCGGTCGAGCACGCTGAGCGCCAGGCCCAGGTGTTCGCCGCGTGCCACCAAGGTTTGGCTGCCACGTCGTGTGACTGTCAAGTCAGCGTCCCAGTCGTCCCAGCCTTTGCGCCAGGCGGCACTCGGGTAGAAGGGGCCGTCGGTCATGGCCGGCAGCGTGCTGCGGGGTTGCGCCCAAGCGGGCAAGGCCAGCGTGGCGGCGGCGCCGGCGATGAGCAGGCGGCGGTGGGGCGATGGGGGGTGCATGGGTTGGCCCTCTCGATGAACGTTAGTTTCCGATTCGCTTCAGCGTTGGCGCGCGATCAAACCCTGGTTCTTCAGCAATCGCGGCGCCACCACCGGCACCGTGAGCATGGTGCTGGCCACCGCCATCAGCAAGAGGGCGGTAAACATGGTGCTGGTGATGATGCCTTTGTCGAGCAAGATGTTGACGAAGATGATCATGATCAGCGCCTTGGTCTGCAAGAGCCAGCCGATGGTCCACGCTTCGCCGCGCGGCCAGCCAAGCCAGCGGCCAGCCAGCGCCACACCGATGAGCTTGCCGGCGACCGACGCCACCAGCAACACGGCGGCGGCCAGCATTACGGCCGCGCCGCCCATCTCCCACTGCGTGCGCAGGCCCGTCGACAAGAAAAACACCGGCATCACCACCAGCAGCACGTGGTGGCGCAGCGCGTCGAGCTGCTCCTGGCCGAACCACTCGGCGTCGATGACCACGCCGGCGAGGAAGGCGCCCACCATGTAGTGCAGGCCGGCCCAGTCGGCGCCGAAGCCGCAGACGGCCAGCCAGATCAGCGCCACATACCAGCGGTCGCGC
>JANOJR010000175.1:0-15695 GCA_031418855.1 Rubrivivax sp. | reverse complement strand
GTGGCCAGCACCACCGAGCGACTCTTCAGCGCGGCGCCGTTGGCCAGCGTCACCGTGATCTCGCCACCCGGCTTGGGCGCGGGCTCGATGCCGGTCACGCGCTGGCTGTTCATGATGTCCACGCCGTAGCTGCGCACTTGCGTCTCCATGGCGGCGGCGAACTTCGGGCCCTGCGTTTCTTGCACCGAGATGAAGTTCTCGATGCCCATCGTGTCGAGTGTCTGGCCACCGAAGCGCTCGGCCACCACGCCAGTGCGGATGCCTTTGCGCGCGGCGTAGACCGCTGCTGCGGCACCGGCCGGGCCGCCGCCAACGATGAGCATGTCGAAGGCTTCTTTCGCGCCCAGCTTGGCGGCAACGCGCGCGGCGGCGCCGGTGTCGATCTTGGCCAGGATGTCGGCGAGCTCGATGCGGCCTGAATGGAACATCTTGCCGTTCAGGAAGACCATGGGCACGGCCATGATCTGGCGCGCCTCGACCTCGGCCTGGAACAGACCGCCGTCGATGGCCACGTGGCGGATGCGCGGGTTCAAGATCGCCATCAGGTTGAGTGCTTGCACCACATCCGGGCAGTTGTGGCAGCTCAGGGACATGTAGGTCTCGAAGACGAAGTCGCTTGCATCGTCAGCGCGCAGCGCCTGGATCTGCCGGGTGACGTCGGCCTCCACCTTGGGTGGGTGCCCGCCGGCCTGCAACAGCGCCAGCACCAGCGACGTGAACTCGTGGCCCATCGGGATGGCAGCAAAGCGCACACCCATGTCCGCTCCGGCGTGGCTGATCGAGAACGATGGCCGACGCGCATCGTTGCCGTCGTGGCGCACGGCGATCTTGTCGCTGAGCAAGCCGATCTCGTCGAGCAACTCGCGCATTTCCTGCGAGGCAGGGCGGTCGTCGAGCGAAGACACCAGTTCCACCGGTCGCGTCACGCGCTCCAGGTAAGCCTTGAGCTGGGCCTTAAGGCCATCGTCCAACATGAAAAATTCCTTTTGTATGGCGTTGGGGGCGTGTGCATTCCGGCCCGGTCGACAGCCCGCATCCGATGATGGGGCGGGCTGTCGACAAGGCCCGAAGGTCCTGTCGAATGGCGAAGGCTTAGATCTTGCCGACCAGATCCAGCGACGGGGTCAGCGTCTTGGCGCCTTCCTGCCACTTCGCCGGGCACACCTGGCCGGGGTTCTTGGCCACGTACTGGGCCGCCTGCACCTTGCGCAACGTTTCCTTGACGTCGCGCGCGATCGCGTTGTCGTGAATCTCGGCGGTCTTGATGATGCCGTCGGGGTTGATCACGAAGGTGCCGCGCAGCGCCAGGCCTTCCGCCTCGATGTGCACGCCAAACATGCGCGTCAGCGTGTGCGTCGGGTCACCGACGAGCGGGAACCTCGCCTTGCCGACGGCCGGGCTGGTCTCGTGCCACACCTTGTGCGAGAAATGCGTGTCGGTGGTGACGATGTAGACCTCGGTGCCCATGTCCTTGAACATGGGGTAGTTGTCGGCGGCGTCCTCCACTTCCGTCGGGCAGTTGAAGGTGAAGGCGGCCGGCATAAAGATCAGCACCGACCACTTGCCCTTGAGGCTCTGTTCGGTGACTTCGACGAACTTGCCGTTGTGGAAGGCTTGCGTCTTGAACGGCTGGACTGGGGTGTTGATGAGGAACATGAATGACTCCGTGGGTTGAAGGAAAGCGCGGGAAGTGAATCCCAACGACACGGAGTATTGCTGCGCAGCAGCATTGCTTGGGTGGATTGAATCAATCTTGCTTATCGCCAAAGGCTATTGCTCTGAAGCTGTTACGCAGGACTGAACCGAGTGGCTCACCGCAAAGGTCGCCGAGTCAACGTGGCCCGTTCGCCGCAGCCTGCTGGGCCGCTGCAACTTTCCCCACGGCCTGGCGTTAATCGAAGGTAAGGATTCAGAGAAACCACTGCACCATGGACGACCCCCTTCTGCTCGCCCGCATCCAGTTCGCGGCCAACATCACCTTCCACATCCTGTTTCCGACGATCAGCATCGGGCTCGGCTGGGCGCTGCTGTACTTCAAGCTGCGTCACAACCGGTTGGCGCGCAGCCAGGGGCTGCCGTTTACCGCGGTCACGCCCTGGCTGCAGGCCTACCGCGCCTGGGTCAAGGTGTTCGCATTGACCTTCGCGCTCGGCGTGGTCAGCGGCATCACGATGAGTTTCCAGTTCGGCACCAACTGGCCCGGTTTCATGCAGACCGTGGGCAACATCGCCGGGCCCTTGCTGGCCTACGAAGTGTTGACGGCCTTCTTTCTGGAGGCCACGTTCCTCGGCGTCATGCTCTACGGTCACAGCCGCGTGGGCAACCGACTGCACACGCTGGCCACGGTGCTGGTGGCGGGCGGCACGACGCTCTCGGCCTTCTGGATCATCGTGCTCAATTCATGGATGCACACGCCAGCCGGGTTCGAGATGCGTGACGGTGTGGCGCACGCCACCGGCTGGTGGGCCATTGTCTTCAACCCCTCGCTGCCGTACCGGCTGTCGCACATGATGATCGCGTCGGGGCTCACGGTCGCCTTCCTGATCGCCGGCGTCAGCGCCTACCGCTGGCGGCGCGGTGACCGTGGCAGCGACGTCAGCTTGACGATGCGCACGGGCGTCACCTTGGCAGCACTGCTGATCCCGCTGCAGATCGTGGTCGGCGACCTGCATGGCCTGAACACGCTGCAACACCAGCCGGCCAAGATCGCCGCCATCGAAGCCATCTGGCAGACCCAGAAAGGCGCCCCGATGGTGTTGTTCGGCCTGCCCGATGCCGCCGCGCGGGAAACGCGCTTCGCCATCGAGGTGCCCAAGCTCGCGTCGCTGGTGCTCACGCACAAACTGGACGGTGAAGTGAAGGGGCTCGATGCGTTCGCCGGCCAGCACCCGCCCGTGGCCCCGCTCTTCTACAGTTTCCGCGTGATGGTCGGCGTTGGCCTGCTGATGCTGGCGGTCAGCTGGGTGGGGTGGTGGCAACTGCGCCCGGGCAGCCGGCGCTCAGCGCCCTCACCGGTTCTGACATGGGCTTTGCTCGCGATGACGTTTTCGGGCTGGCTGGCCGTGGTCGCCGGTTGGTACACCACCGAGATCGGCCGCCAGCCGTGGCTGGTGTACGGCGTGCTCAAGACAGCGCAAGCGGCCGGGCCCGTGCCGGCACCGACGATCGCGCTGACACTGTTGATTTACCTCACGCTGTACCTTGCGCTGACGGCGGCCTACGTGACGGCGGTCTTCCGGCTGGCCCGCAAAGGCGCTGCGGTCGAGCCACCGCACCCGGCTGCCGGGGCGTTGCAAGCGCAGCGGCGCGTGAGTCCGGTCTGAGCCTCGGCATGAGCATCACCGAGATCGATGCCTCGCTGCGCGCTCCGGGGGGCTGGTTGCCGCTGGCATTTCTCGCCATCATGGGCCTGGCGATGCTGGCTTACGTCATCCTCGACGGCTACGACTTGGGCGTCGGTGTGTTGTTGCGCGCCGCCAGCGACAGCGAGAAAGACACCATGGTCGCGTCGATCGGCCCGTTCTGGGACGCCAACGAAACCTGGCTCGTTCTGGGCGTGGGCATCCTGCTGGTGGCCTTCCCGCCCGCGCACGGCGTGATCCTGGGCGCGTTGTACCTGCCAGTGACGCTGATGCTTGTGGGCCTGACGCTGCGCGGCGTGGCGTTCGACTTCCGCACCAAGGCCGGCGCCGAGCGCAAGGCGATGTGGAACCTGGCGTTCAACGCCGGTTCGGTGCTGGCCAGCCTGGCGCAGGGCTACATGCTGGGTCAGTGGGTGACTGGTTTTCGCGGCGATGGCTGGGCAACCCTGTTCTCGGCGCTGATCGCCGTGTGCTTGCTGGGCACCTACATGCTGCTCGGCGCCGGCTGGCTGATCATGAAGACCGAAGGCGCGCTGCAACTCGCGGCGGTACGCTGGGCACGCCGGAGCCTGGGGCTAACGGCGTTGGGCGTGGCCGCGATTTCGGCCGCCACGCCGCTCATCAGCCCGGCCATCTTCGAGCGCTGGTTCAGCTTGCCCTACGTGGTGCTGCTGGCGCCGCTGCCGCTGGCCACGCTGCTGCTGTTCTTCATCGTCGAGCGTTCGCTGCGCCGGTTGCCCACGCGCCTGGCGCAGGGCAATGCCTACGGCGACTGGGTGCCCTTCGCGGGCGCGGTGGGCATCGTGATGCTCGCCTTCTACGGTCTGGCCTACAGCCTCTTCCCCTGGCTCGTGGTCGACCGGCTGACGATTTGGCAGGCCGCGAGCAGCAGCGAGTCGTTGTGGATCATCTTCGTCGGCGCCTGTGTGGTGCTGCCGGTGATCGTCGGCTACACGGTGTTCAGCTACCGGGTGTTCCAGGGCAAGGCGAGGCCACTCGAATACTGAATGAGCGGCGGTACTGGGGGCGGCACAACTTGTCGCAGCACACGAAGCGCAGCACAAACGCAATGAGCTTGCGGACTGCTGCTCGGACCAAACAGCCTACCCCTCGTTTGCAGCGCGAGTGGTAGCCAAGCGGATCGATCTGATCGAACGCGGCTCCCTCCAGTGCACGTGCTGTGTCCCCGCGTCAGCTCAGCGTGGATTGCTGTCGTTATTTAAGGATATTCAAATGCACGACATCGTCGATACCGCCGTCGCCGCCGGTTCTTTCAAGACCCTTGCAGCCGCCGTCACCGCTGCCGACCTGGTGGCCACACTCAAGGGCCCGGGCCCGTTCACGGTGTTCGCGCCCAGCGACGAAGCCTTTGCCAAGCTGCCCGCTGGCACGGTGGAAAGCCTGCTGAAGGACATTCCCAAGCTCAAGGCCATCCTCACCTACCACGTGGTGGCAGGCAAGGTGACGGCCGCTGACGTGATGACGATGGACGGCACGACCGCAGCCACCGTCAACGGCGCGCTGATGAAGATCAGCATCACCGGCGGCGTGAAGCTGAACGGCGAAGTCAATGTCGTGAAGACGGACATCGGTTGTACCAATGGCGTGATCCACGTCATCGATTCGATGTTGCTGCCTTCGGCCTGATCTATTGACCTGATTCCAAGGGCCGCACGTGGCTCTTGAGATCCACACCCCGCACGCTAGCGCTCGCGGGCTGTTTCATTTCAAAGGCGCTGCGGCTCTGGCATGCCTTCATGCGCCATCAGGCGCCGCAGCACCTCTTCGAGGAACTCGCGGCAATGGCCGCTGGCGCTGTACATCATCGCGTGCATGGCCGCATCTCTGATGTTTACGCTCTCGCACTCAAGGCTGTAGCGTTCGAAGGCATTGAGTTTGGTCAGCAGGTCGGCGAGGTGATTCGGGCACTCGCATTGCACCTTGGAAGGCATCTGGCTGAGCTGCTGCAGAAACACGTCGGCGTAGCGGCGTGGCGCCGCCGAATGCATCAGCCTCTGTGAAAAGGCCGTTGGCGGCGTGGGCTCGATCGCCAGGCCGAGCTGGCAGATGCGCGCGAGTTGCGCCGGGTCTGTGGGCGCGGCCAGCGCGATGACGTTGGCGGCGTCGAGCCGCGCTAGGGCCTGGCGGTTTGCGAAGCCATAGACCACGATCACGACGGGCGCCTTGGTCGCTGCCCGCAACTGGCGCATGGCCGCAGGCAAGGCATGGCTTACGGCGGGTGCGTCGACGATCACGGCGTCGACCGACGGCAGAGACTCGAACTCGCCAGCCGGCAGCGCTGGCAGGACGCCCTGCACCCGCACGTCAGAACGCGCCTGCCACGCGGTCTTCAGCACGGATGCCAGCGCAGCACCGCAAACCAGCACCCGGCAGCCAGCCTCTCGCGCCTTCGCCACCCGCGCCGGCGCGTCTTTGAACCGGGCCTTGATCTGGCGGTCGGTCAGCGGGGCCACGGTGCTGATGGCATGCCCGGCGTCGACGGCTGCTTTGACCAGGGACAAGCGCTCGATGTCGGCGCGCCGGTACAGGCGCACATTGCCCGCATTGCGCGTCGGCTGGACGACCGCGTGACGCGACTCCCAGACACGCAGGGTCGGCACCGGGATGCCCGTGAGGTTCGACACGGTGGCAATCCGATACAGCCCGTCGATGGCGGCGTCGGCACGGGGTGAGAGGGCTTTCATGAATCAATGGGTCCTGGTCTGCGCTCGGTCCACGCCACCGCGCGCCGTTGCGCGATATTGTCAACGGTGCGCTGGCCGTCCCACCCGGCGGGCTCGTTCGAGCAGCACCATGTGCGGCAGCGTCAACGCGGCCAGGCCGACAAAGACGAGTTGCGTCACTGACGCCTCCATCGACCGGTCGCTCCACAGCCAAGCGATCACCGGCAGCGCAAACAACACCGCGAGCGTTGGCCAAAGTGCCAGCGACAGCGCGTTGCGGGCTTCGGCGCCCGGCAAGCTCGCGAGTGTCCTCAGGACATGCCGCGGGCTGTGCATGGCGCAAAAGTACACCGTGAAGGCGACCAGCGGAGGCGCCGTCACCGAGAGCGCGGCCAGCGTGATCAGCTCCCCTGCAGCCAGCCGCGATGTCCTGACCAGCAGCACACAGGCCAGCGCCGTCGCACCCAGCCAGGGCACAGCCATCTGGCCCAACACCGGCGCGACCAGCGCCGCGCTCGCGGGGCCAGCCACCAGCCCCAGCAGCCGCTGCAGTTCGGGGCCATGCCACAGGGCCGGCAGCACGATGACGGCGCCGCCGTACAAGCCGCGCGCGAACGTGGACGCGCCTGCTGCCGGGTCGCCGCCGAAGTGCAGCGCGGAGCACACCAGAAAGGCACACAAGAAAAGCGTCGGCGCGACAAACCAGAAGCCGACGACCGCTGCGGCCAAGCCGATGTAGAGCAGCGAAAACAGAGCCCAGCCCCGGAGATCGACCACACCGAACAGCTTGCGCGCGAACACCACGTCGAAGGCGCCGTGGGGCATGCCCAGCAGCGAAATCAGCGCACCCGTCAGCAGAAGTTCATGCAGCGGCGCCAGCCTGACCCCGGTCAGGCTGGTGACGACCAGCGCCAGCGCGAGGCCGCAAAACACACCACCCTGCAAGCGCAGGCCGGGTGTCATGTGATTTGCGTCAGCACCGCCCCGCGCGGCGCCGAGCGCACCCACTGGCGTGTCAGCTGGCGCAGGAACAAGCCGGTCGGCAATGCCGCAGCGACCGCGACGCGGTCCACAAAGGTGCCACGGTCGCTGAGAAAGCGAACGATGCGCGGTGTAGCGGCGCGGCCGAACAAGCCCATGAACAGCTCGGGCCCGCGCTCGGGGTGGCTGCGCAGCACATCCAGGAACAGGCGGTCCATCAGCCGTGTCAGCAGCGGATCGCGGGCGTGTGCAACCGGGTCGCGCCCGCTGCGCAGCGCCGCGCTGCAAACATCGGCCCAGCGCTGGATGCGTTGAAAGGCGTAGCCGGTGGCGGGGCGGGCCGCGCCACTCATCAGACCGGCGCGCCAGTGGCCGCGGCCAAGCTCGGCTTGCGGGTGCGTGATGCCCATCGGCAGAATGCCCGACTCGCTGCGCACGACATGGCTTGCCGCAGCGCCACACAGGCGCTGCACCGCCGCCTGTTGGCGACGGGCCAGATCGGCAGACCCGTGGGGCTGTGGATCGAAGAGGGTGGTCTCGATCAGCGCGCGGTCGCTGGCCAGCGGCAAGACGTAGGTGAAAGCGACGGCGCCACACCGGTCGTTGGCAAAGTCCATCAGTTCAACCCGGCTACGGTCGAACACGGCGCGATCGCACACCACCTCTTGGCCCAAAAAGGACTGCCACAGCAGCGCGTCACCTTGCTGCGGCGGGCCCGGCGGGCGGGTGTCGATGACTTGGGTTGCTGTCAAGCCACCGGCCGTGGTCTCGATGCGCCAGCCGCCCGGCACCGGCCGAGGTGCGCCAAGGACCGTCACGCCCAGCTGCAACCGCACGGCAGCGCTGGCCGCCGTCAACTCGCGCGCGTGGTCGTAGAAGGCGCTGGCTTCCAGCAGTTGGTAAGGCGTGCTGGTGCAGTCAACCTGCACCGCTTGGCCTGCGCAACGCAGGGCCACAGACGACCAGCTGCGCTTCACCAGCGTCTCGTAGCGGTGCGGGCCTGTGCGCCAAAAGCACCAGCTACGGTCGTGGCGGTAGCCCTGGCGGGTCTCGAGCACGGCCGCGCGCTGGCACAGGCCAGGCCGTTCGGCCAGCCGCAGCGCCAGGCTCAAGCCGGCGCAGCCGCCGCCCAAGACCACCAAGTCCAGGTCAGCGGCCAAGGTCAGCCCCCATGGGCCAGGCGATGCCCGCAGGCTGCCGTGCGCGCAGCGACAGACCGTGCGTCATGCCCTCACCCGATAGCCGCCGCAATCCGGCCGTGCCACGCAGTGCGCCCAGCGTGATGGCGGCTTTGGCTGCGACACCGACCCGCGCCCGTGACGACCAGCAGTCGAAGTCACGCAGGCGCAGCACCACACCGATTTCCCGGTACACGCGAGCAGCCACCAAGATGCCGGCGCGCGCGCCGGCAGGCAGGTGGTGCAGGCCCTGCTCGCCGCTGGCGTAGTGGCGGTCTGCCAGGTCCAGCAGCGTGCTCATCGCATGCACGGCGGCTGCCCGCACCGCACCCACGGGGGCGATGAGTGCCGCCGGTTCCAAGGCGCCCACCAAGGTCGCGGGCAGGTAGCGACGGCCCAGCAGCGCGTCGTCACGCACATCGCGGCAGATGTTGGTCAACTGCATCGCGATGCCCAGGTCGATGGCGTGTGGCAAGGCCTCGGGTGTGGTCACGTCGAGCGCGGCCGTCATCATCAGGCCGACGGTACCCGCGACCCGGTAGCCATAGCGCAGCAGCTCGGCCGTGTCGGCCACACGAACCTCACCCAGATCGCTCTCGACGCCAGAAATCAGCTCGAGCGGAACCGCCGGGGCTATGCCGCAGTCGCGCATCAGATGCAGCATGTCGAGCAGCGCCGGGTCGTTGGACTGCCCCGTTTGCAGCGCCAACCGAACGACGGCGAGCGCCTCATGGGCGGCGGTCGGCGATGCGCAGTCATCAGCAAGGTCATCGACGAGGTCATCCATGCGGCGGCAGAAGCCGTACAGCCGGGTCGCCCGCTCGGCATGCCGTGCACTCAACAGCCTGCGCGCCCAATGGAAACTGTGGCCGCGCTGTGCCAGCAGTTTGTCGGCGGCGGCGAAAACAGTGTCAGCGGCAACTGCGGCTTCTGCGGTAACTGCGGCACCTGAGACAGCGCGAACGGTTGTCATGCGGCGTGGCGTTCCTGGCGCACGACCATCTGTGCAGCGGGCACCATCGCATCGACGACCTTGGCCGAGCACAGCACGCCCGGCAGCCCCGCGCCCGGGTGCGTGCCCGCGCCCACGAGGTAGAGGTTGCGAATGCCTTCCGCGCGGTTGTGGAAGCGGAACCATGCCGACTGCCTGAACAGCGGCGCAACCGAGAAACCAGCACCGTTGACGCTGAGGTAATCGTGCTCGAAGTCCTTGGGCGTCATGCTGAACTCTGCCGTGATGGTGTCCGCCAGACCGGGCAGGATCGTGCGGTCCAGCGCGGCCACGATGCGGTCGCGCAGCCGCGGGCCTTCCACGGCCCAATCGATGTCGGCCTGCAGGTTGGGCACCGGGCACAGCACGTAGAAGCTCTCACAGCCCGCAGGCGCGAAGCTCGCGTCGGTGGCGGTAGGCCGGTGCAGATAGAGGGAAAAGTCTTCGCTCAGGACCTTCTTGTTGAAGATCTCGTCGAGCAGTTCGCGGTAGCGCCCGCCAAGCCAGATGGTGTGGTGGGCCACATCCGGATAGGTCTGGCGGGTGCCGAAGTAGAGGACAAACAAACCCATCGAATAACTCGCCGCCGACAGCTTGAGCCGAGCCGACCAGGCCTGCTGGGTCTTCGGGATCATCGAGGTGTAGAGGTGGGCGGCGTCGGCGTTGGAGACCACCAGGTCAGCCGGGATCACGCCGCCGTCGGCCAATTCGACTGCGGTGGCCACCCCGGCTTCCACGCGGATGCGGCGCACGGTGCTGCCAAGGCGGACGTCAACCCCACGGCGATCCAACAACGCGCCCAGCGCACGGGTGATGGCGCCCGTGCCGCCGATTGCGAAAAACACGCCGTGCGCGCGTTCCAGGTAGTGGATCAGACCGTAGATGCTGGTGGTGTCGAACGGGTTGCCACCGACCAACAAAGGTTGGATCGAAAAAGCCTGGCGCAGCTTGTCGTTCTTCAGAAAAGTCTCGGCCAGACCCCACACGGTGCGGTCGCAGCGCAGGCGGATCAGGCTTGGGATCACGCGCAGCATGGTGCGCAAGCGGTCGAAGGGCTTGTCCGACAGCCGCCTGAAGCCGATATCGAAGATGCGTTTGGAGTGCTTGAGCAGGCGCAAGTAGCCCTCGCGGTCAGCAGCCGAAATGCGCCCGATTTCAGCCAGCGTTTCATTCAAGGTGCCGCCGTAGTCGAAGTGGTCGCCGTCGGCAAAGCAGAAGCGGTACCAGGGCGTCAAGGGGACCAGCTCAACATGGTCGGCGAAGCGTTCGCCAAACAAAGCAAAGAGCTCCTCGAACAAAAACGGAGCCGTGATCACGGTGGGACCGGCATCGTGGCGAAAGCCCTTGCGCTCGAAGACCTGGGCGCGGCCGCCAAGTTGACGGCAGCGGTCGATCAGCGTGACCCGATAGCCCTTGGCACGCAAGCGCAGGGCGGCCGCGATACCGCCGAATCCGGCGCCCACCACCACCGCGTGGGGCACGGTTGCGATCCAACGCGGAGGTGGATCGCAAGCATGCGGGGGTGGCGTCCAGCCCCGCGCCGGAGCCGTTGCATATTCAGAGCTCATGGCAGGTTTCCATGCAAAGAATTGGCGTTCAAAGGGCGACCACCGCCGCGGCGGCGGCCACCCCTGAAACGCTTACCGAGTGGCTGCTTCGACTTCGGTCTTGCGCATCGCGATCATGTAGATCAACACGCCAAACACGGCCTTGGCAACGACGTCGGCCACGGTGTAACCGACCTGCACCGCGGTGGTTGCCGCGCCGCCGGTGAAGCCGATCATCGGAAACACGAAGACCAGGGGGTAGAAGAGCCAGGACACCACGGTCAGCGTGCGCGCCGCACTCACCAGCGAACGCACTTCCTGGGGCTGCGTGGCGATTGAAGCCTTCAGACCGACGAACAGGTCATAGACGATCACGACAAACGGCACCATCGCCAGCGACCACCACAGCCAGCGGGTGCCGGGATCGGACGAGACTTCGCCAGGGTAGCCAAGCACCACCATCAGCGCGGCGAGCAGCCCCAGCTTGGTCGCCTTGGCCCGTGTTTCGGCAGCCGACAGACGCATCACGAGGATCAGCTCGACCAGCAACAAGGGCACCGTGAGCAGCCAATCGACATAGCGGTAGGCGTCGTTGAACTTGGTGCCGGTCTGCTTCATCGCGCCGTCGACCAGGGTGTACGCGCCCTCCCAGCTGGCGAAGATCCGAACGTAGTGGTAGAGCGCGATCAGTGTCACCAGGCCAGTGACCGTGAGCGCCGTTCGGTACGGCGGCGCCACCTGCGAGCGCGAGAGGAAGAAAAAGACAGTCGCCGCACCCATCACGGCAATCGTGAAGGAGAAGGCGTTGTAAACGAGGCTGAATTGCCCAGGGAAAATGACATCCATGGCAGTGGCATTCAAGTTGTGGAACTGAAATGCTAACCGGTGTTTATGTTTTGCATATCAATAAGCTATGCAATACCTACTCATCGAAGCGGGTAAGGCAGCCAGCGCGTGCGGCCGACACCGTCCAGGCGCCGGCTCGGCGGCGGGCCTGGCGCGGTGTGCGCCGACGGTCTGCTTACGCCGAGTGCTTGCTGAAGCTGGCGATGTAGTTGACGGCCACGCTGCGCGTCCACCAGGCGCGATGGACAGCTGGCAGATAGCCCATGCCGCGCAGGTCATGCTGCACCAGCCCGCAAGCCAGAGCGGCCTGTTCCAACTCGACAGGCCGAACGAACTGCGTCCAACGGTGGGTACCTCGGGGCAGCACACGGAAGATGTATTCGGCACCGACGATGGCGGTCAAGAAGCTGCGCGGCGTGCGGTTGATCGTCGACATCAGCAGCAGGCCACCGGGTTTGAGGTGGCTGGCTGCCTGGCGTAAGAAAGCTTGCAGGTTGTCGACATGCTCCACCACTTCCAGCAGCAGCAGCACGTCGAACAACTCAGCGTCGCGCAGCGCAGCGTCGGGCTCGCCGACCCGGTAGTCGATGTTCAGGCGGCCATCGTTCGCATGCAGCCGCGCTGCGGCGATGTTTTTCGCAGCGGCGTCCACGCCCACCACGTGCGCCCCACGGGCGGCCAGGGGCTCGCACATCAGGCCGGCCCCGCAACCGATGTCGGCAACGCGCAGCCCAGTCAAGGCACCCATCGGGCGAGCGAAGCGGTGGGCGATCTGTTCGAGCACATAGCCCAGTCGCAAGCCGTTGATGACATGCAGCGGGCGCATTGGCCCCGCAGGGTTCCACCAGCTTGCAGACAGGCGGTTGAAGCGCTCGACTTCATCGCTGCGGATGGTGCTGGGCAGCAGCGCCCCGTTCTTGTCGCTGGCCATGCTTCAAACCCAGCGGCAGATTCTCACGGCCCCGCGCGAACCCGTGCCGACCGCCCAGACCCACGCGCGCAATGCCAGCGAAGGTGGACCCCCGCCCACGGCAAAGAGCGCAGCGGCTTCGTCGCGGTGCGCGATTTCGTCGCTGCGGCAGGCCTGCAAAAGCGTCCGCACCGATTGCAGGGCTGGGACCGCACGCTGCGGGTCGTACCGGTTGATTGACTCGATCTGCTCGGCGTAGTGTTGATCGACGAAGGTCTCGACGGCCTCGACGGTGGCGTAGACCGCCCGCGGCCCCACCAGCGCGGGCAGTGCGCCCGTGAGCCAACCCGCGGCGCGCCACAGCGGCAGCAGCCGGCTGCGCTGGCGCAGCGCCAAC
The DNA here is from genome assembly GCA_031418855.1 of Rubrivivax sp. Lineage (GTDB taxonomy): Bacteria > Pseudomonadota > Gammaproteobacteria > Burkholderiales > Burkholderiaceae_C > Rubrivivax. The sequence goes on along the minus strand of JANOJR010000175.1, from coordinate 2,799 downwards.
AGCGGCTCGATCTGTGCCAGGTGGCGCGCCTCGGTAGCGAGATGCTCTTGCGCAAAGTGGCGCACGCCGACGTCCCGTGTGACGGCGAGGATGCCGCGGTAGATCATCACGGCGCCGCTTTCACCGGCGTGATCGGTGCGCAGGTCAGCTACCAGCGTTGGCTGCGACAGGTGCTGCGCGCCCGCAAGCCTGACTATCAGGGTTTGCGGGGGAGCCCCGTTCTCAGGCGCGACATTGCGCCCGTCGGTGGCAGGGGTGTACGGGTACGTTGGGGTCGGTCTCGATCGGGACGCGCGGACTCGGGACAGCATAGATTCAGCCGGCAATCGCTTGCGCTTCGAGAATGTTGCGAGGCTCGCGACCCAGCACCTGCACAGCGCTTGGCGCGAGGCGAACCATCAAACCCTCGGCCATCCGCGCCGCCAGCGCTACTCCGCTGTGGTGGACTCGATCTACCTGGCTGGCCACGACGCTGTCGCCGCACACGCCAAGCCAGGCTTCCCCATCCCACAGGCAGTCGACTTGCCCGGGCAGGGTGGCGGGCGTGTCAACAAAAGCGTTTCGCCACGGGTGGGCGGCAAGAAAGTTTGGCGTCACTGAACGGCCGGCGTGCGCGCAGAAGATGTCGAACAACAAATCCGCCACTGTCTCGGCATCGACATGCTCGTGCTGCAACGACCAGCGCTCGTCAGCTTCAACGAACCAGCGCTGCGACATGTTGGAGGGACGCCCTGGCTTGCTGTGCATGGCAGCGACCCTTTCGATCGGGCTGCCTTGAAACTCGCGGTACCCGGGCAGGCCGACAGGGCGCTCGGACCCCAGCAGCAGCACCCAGCGGCTTCGGAATCGCACCGCTTGCAGTGCCGCCGCCAGCGCGGGCGACTCCCGCGCGAGCGGCAAGGCCAGCGGCGCCGGAATGGCGAGCACCAGGGCCTGGAACTCCTCGTCGATTTCGCCCGCCGCGTCGCTCAGTACCCAACAGGCGCCACGCCGCTGGACCTGCTGGATCGGCGTATGCAGCCGTACATCCAGGGGCTGCGCGACAGCATTGGCCAGGGCACGCATCGACGGCACACCGACCGCTCCCATCAGCTTCAACGTCCGGGTTGTGGCCGATTCGTCTTCATCCTCGTCCCGATCCTTGCCCTTGGGCTCGTCTTCGGCGGGCGTCGCAGGCACGGTCCATGGGTGAATTGCGGCCAGCTCACCCGGGCGCTGAATGGCATAGGTCGTCAAGCGGGTGGCTCCGCTGATGGCTTGGGCACCGTCATCGAACCATCCGACTCGGGTGGCGCGCGAGCTGCAACGGCCACCCACGCGATCACTTGCCTCAAAGACAACGGGGTCGTAGCCGCGCAGACGCAACTCACGTGCGCAAGTCAGACCGCCGATACCGGCACCGACGATGGCCACCCGCGCTGCGCCATGGTGGCTCGGTACACTGCCAAAACCGCGATCACTTTGGTGTTTCATTGCCGACGCCTTGCTTTCTGTTTCTGTTGACTCAACCCATGCTTACGTCAAAAGAACGAGAGAGTTGCATGACGGCGCCCGACTTTTTTTGTGGCGAAGCATTGAGTGTGCGCGCTGCAACTTTTGCGGCGCTGCGGCGTATGGGAGGTATTGCCAGTCGAGCCCGTCCACGGCATCTTCTTTGGAGGCGCGATTGACCGAACCTCAACTTGTGGGCGCCATCGACGCGGCACTTATGGCGCGGGCGCAGCAGGGCGAAGCGGTGGCGTTCGAGGTGCTGGTGGTGAAGTACCAACGACGCGTCGCTGCAACGATACGGCGCCTTGTGCGTGACGATCGAATCACCGAAGAACTGACACAGGAGGCTTTTTTGAGTGTTTTCGTTGCCTTGCCAAGCTTCAAGCCCGACGGCGATTTCGCGGCGTGGCTGTTTACGATCGCACGCAACGCGGCGAGGAGCTACCTGCGCAGCGCGCAGAACCGGCAAGACGACCGACCGATTCAAGGGCTCGATGAAGCCGGCGACAGCGACAAATTCGGCGTCGCACCAAGCCCTGAGGAAGAAGCCATGGCACACCAGCTGTTTGAACGCATCGACGCTGAAATGGCGGCCTTGCCTGAGGCGCAGCGCCGTGCGCTCGTGATGCGCGAAATCGATGGGATGGACTACAAGAGCATCGCGGCAGCGCTTGAGCAGCCCGTCAATACCGTCAAGTCCCACATTTTTCGGGCGCGTGAGGCAATCGCTAGCCGCGCGCGCCCCTTGCTTGCGCCAACGCGCGACCGGCGCTGGTAGGAGGTCGGCCATGAACGAAGCTTCACGCCTTTTGGACGGCGACCTGACGGCCGCAGAATTGACCAAGCTGCTCGAGCGCTTGAAGCACGACGCGGCTTTACGCGACGAAGTGGCAGCGCAGCAGCTGATTCGTGATGGCCTGGCCGGGCTGCGCACATTGGACGATGGCTATTCGTTGCGCATACTTGCCAGGCTGCGCCGCGCAAAGATCGACAGGGCATGACCAAGGTCTGCCGCATTCGGGGGCGGGTGCCCGCGTCGCCCACGGGTTCTTGCTTGTGGCGGTGTCCTTCGAGGCCGAGCCGCTCGGCGATGGTGCCAAGACGGTGCCCGGGAACTGGGCCGCTGCGGCGGTAGGCGCTCCGGCTGGCGTTGCGGCGGCTCTTTGGGCCGCTGGTTCTGCGATGTTGCGGACCGAGGCAATCCGCCTGGCTCAGCGACAAGAGCGGCACCACGAGCGTCTCGGCTCGTACCGTCGCGCTTCATGGCTGCACTCACCCCAGACAAAGCAAAGGGCCCGCGAGGGGCCC
>JANOJR010000174.1:0-11664 GCA_031418855.1 Rubrivivax sp. | reverse complement strand
GCCGCTGTTGACGACCTTGTGGCTGGCGACCTCGGCGCAGCGTCCACGTGGGCCGCTGTTGGTGCTGGGCTCGGCGCTGATCCGGCTGACGGTGCTGGGCGTGTGGAAGGCTTAAACCAGACTCACTTCGGCGCCAGCCGAATCGCCCCGTCCAGCCGTATCACCTCACCATTGAGCATCTCATTCGTGATGATGTGCTGCACGAGTTTCGCGTAGTCGGCGGGGGTGCCCAGCCGGCTAGGGAAGGGCACCCCCGCAGCCAGCGTGTCTTGCACTTCTTTGGGCATGCCAAAGAGCATGGGCGTGCCGAAGATGCCTGGCGCGATAGTCATGTTGCGGATGCCGCTGCGCGAGAGGTCGCGCGCGATGGGCAACGTCATGCCGACGATGCCGCCTTTGGACGCTGAGTACGCCGCCTGCCCGATCTGCCCGTCATACGCTGCCACGCTGGCGGTGGAGATCAATACACCGCGCTCGCCGGTGGACTCGGGCTCGTTCTTGGCCATGGCCTCGGCGGCCAGGCGAATCATGTTGAAGCTGCCGATCAAGTTGACCGTGATGGTTTTGCTGAAGAGCGACAGCGAATGCGGCGCGTCTTTGCCCACCGTGCGCGCGGCCGTGGCGATGCCGGCGCAATTCACCAGGCCCATCAACTTGCCCATTGCCACCGCCTCGGCTACTGCGGCCTGGCCGTCGGCTTCCTGGCTGACGTCGCATTTGACGAACGCGCCGCCCAGCTCTTTGGCCACGGCCTCGCCGCGCTCGACTTGCAGGTCGGCGATGACGACCTTGCCGCCATGCGCTACGAGCATGCGCGCCGTGCCTTCACCCAGGCCCGATGCGCCGCCGGTGACGATGAAAACTTTGCCTGCGATGTCCATGTCAGCGTCCTTGGAGAGTTAGGCGAGCGCGGCCATCGCGCGGCTGGTGATGTCGTCCACGCTGCCCATGCCGCTGATGCGCGCATAACGCGGCGCTTGCGCGTCGCCGGTAGCCGCCCACGCCGAGTAGTAGTCGACGAGCGGGCGCGTTTGCGCTTGGTAGACGTCGAGGCGTTTGCGCACGGTGGCTTCTTTGTCGTCGTCGCGCTGGATCAAAGGCTCGCCGGTGACGTCGTCGATGCCTTCCACTTTGGGCGGGTTGAAGCGCACGTGGTAGGTGCGGCCCGAGGCGACGTGGGCGCGGCGGCCGCTCATGCGCTCGATGATGGCGCTGTCGGGCACGTCGATTTCAAGCACCACGTCGAGCTTGACGCCAGCGGCCTTCATGGCGTCGGCTTGCGGGATGGTTCGGGGGAAGCCGTCGAAGAGAAAGCCCTTGGCGCAATCAGGCATGGTGATGCGCTCTTTGACCAAGCCGATGATGATGTCGTCACTGACCAGGCCGCCGGCGTCCATCACCTTCTTCGCCGCCACACCCAGCGCCGTGCCGGCCTTGACGGCACCACGCAGCATGTCGCCGGTAGAGATTTGCGGGATGCCGTATTTCTGGCAAATGAAGGTGGCTTGCGTGCCTTTGCCAGCGCCGGGCGCACCCAACAGGATCAGTCTCATGGTGGTCCTTGAATCGTTATGGTTGGGGTGCGCGCGAGCTTGCGGCGCAGGTCTCAAATCGAGAATAGCACGCAGCTTTGGCGCTGCGCGGCGGGGTAAAGCCTCAGCGAAAGAGCGCGCGCACGCGTTCCAAATCGTCGGGCGTATCCACCCCCGGCCCAGGGTCAGCGTCGGTGATGTGCACGGCGATGTGATGGCCATGCCACATCACGCGCAGCTGCTCCAGCGCTTCGATGTGCTCCAGCGGCGAGTGCGCAAGCGTGGGGAAGCTGCGCAAGAAGCCAGCGCGGTAGGCGTAGATGCCGATGTGGCGCAGCGGCCTGGGCTCGGACAGTTTCAGCTCGCCGCGCGCCTGGCCGTCGCGCCACCAGGGAATGGGCGCGCGGCTGAAGTAGAGCGCACGACTTTGCGCGTCGAGCACCACCTTCACGATGTTCGGGTTGTGCAGCTCGTCGATGGTGGACAGCGCGTGCGCGGCCGTGCTCATCACACAGTCGCTGCGCGCGGCCAGCAGCGCGGCGCATTGCGCGACGAGTTGCGGGTCGATCAGCGGCTCATCGCCTTGCACGTTGACGACGGTGGCGTCGCCGTCCAACCCCAGAAGCGCACAGGCTTCGGCCAGACGGTCGCTGCCGCTCACATGGTCGGTGCGCGTCAGCAGGGCGCGCACGCCGTGCTGCTTGCAGGCTTGCACGATGCGTGCATCGTCGGCCGCCACCACGACCTGCGCCGCGCCTGACAGCGCTGCACGTTGTGCCACGCGCACGACCATCGGCAGGCCGGCGATGTCGGCCAAGGGTTTGTCGGGCAGCCGTGTCGACGCCAGCCGCGCCGGAATCAAGACCGTGAAGCTCAAGGGCTGGCCTTGGCGGCGGTCTCGCCTTCAGCGACAGCGCGCGCTTGGCCTTCCAGCATCACCGGCAAACCGTCGCGAATAGGGTAGGCCAGGCGGTCGGCGTGACACACCAATTCATGCGCGCGGCCTTCGCTGTCACGCCAGAGCTCGAGCGCGCCTTTGCAGATAGGGCAGACCAGAAGTTCAAGCAATCGGCGATCGGCGTTCATGGTGGGGTGCGTGTCTTGAAGGGCGCCAGGCCGGCGTGGACCCAGTGCAGGAAGGCGGGTGGGAGCACGAAGTCTAGACCGACGACCCAGACGCTTGTCGTCGTATGTGCTGGGACCAAGTGCTGAAGCTTGATGGCGTCCTTTTCGGTGACGAAGACATCGCCAGTGTCGGCCGCCCACGGCAGCTGCGCGAAGTCGTGGTGGTCGGGCAAGGGCAGGCGCGTGATGCTCAGGCCCGCGGCTTCGAGCATGGTGAAGAAGCGCTCCGGTGCGGCAATGCCGGCCGCAGCGGTGCAGCGGCGATGGGCGAAGTTCGACAGCGGCTGGTTTTTGCCAATCTCGCCGCGTACCCAGTCGTGCAGCGCGACGGCGTGGCCCAGGCGGCGCTCGATCAGCGCGCCGGGCAGCGGCGTGGATGGCGCGGCCGCGTTGTAGAGCACGCTTGCTTTGGGTGTTAGCACACGCCACATCGGTTCACGCAAGGGGCCTGCGGGCAGCAGCAGCCCGTTGCCGATGCCGCGTTCGTCGAAGACCAGGACTTCGAGCTGGCGCGACAGCGCGGCGTGCTGCAAGCCATCGTCGCTGACGATGACGTCGACCTGCGGGTGCGCGGCGCACAGGCGCTGAGCCGTCCCGGCACGCTGGCGGCCGACCCATGTCGGCGCGGCCGTGGCACGCGCGATGAGCGCGGGTTCGTCGCCGACTTCGGCGGCCGTCGCGTCGGGGCTCACAGCGCGCGCGGCATCGTTGCGGCTGCCGTAGCCGCGAGAGATCACGCCAGGGTGCCAGCCGGAAGCACGCAGCGCGCGCACCAGCGCGATCACGGTGGGCGTCTTGCCAGCACCGCCGACGATGAGGTTGCCGACAACGATCACCGGCACTGGCAGCGTCTCAGGCTTGGCGCGCGACTGCGCCAGCCGGAACAAGCCTTGGTAGAGCCACGACAGCGGCCACAGCAGCCACGCCAGCAGGGTGGGTTGCGGCGCCCACCAGGCACGCATCAAGCGATGGGAAGCAAGCTCTCGCAGGCTCATGAAAAGCAAGCGTCGCGGCAGCAGGCCGCGTGTTGCACGTCCAGCCTCAGCGCCCGTTCGGGCTGCTTTGCGCCGCAAACGTCAGGCGACTCAAGCCCGCGCGGCGTGCCGCGTCGAGCACGTTCACGACAGCCTGGTGCGCCGTGGTGGCGTCGGCAGTGATGATCACCACGCTGTCGGCGCGGCCACCCGCAGCGGCGCTCAGTGCGGCCGTGAGCACTTCAACGCTGCGCCCGTCTACGGCGCTGCGGTTGATGGCGTAACGGCCGTCGCCCGAGACGGCGACGATGACCTCGGTGGGCCGCTCGCGCAACTTCTCGGCGTCGGCTGTGGGCAGGTTGATCTGCAGCTCGGTGAAGCGCGAGTAGGTGGTCGACAGCATGAGGAAGATCAACACCACCAAGAGCACGTCGATGAATGGGATCAGGTTGATCTCGGGTTCATCAATGCGGCGACGTGAAAACTTCATCGTGGCGCTCGGTGTTGCTCGTCAAACAACCGTCAAACAGTCGCCGGCGCGCGCACGGCAAAACGCATCAGGTGCGGCACCAGGCGCTCAGCCGCCAGCTCCATGCCGAGCTGGAATTCATCCACGCGGCCGCGGAAGTAGCGATAGCACATCAGCGACGGGATGGCGATGATCAAACCGAAGGCCGTGTTGTAGAGCGCCACCGAGATGCCGTGCGCCATCTGCTGCGGGTTGCTGCCGCCGGTGGGCGACTGCGAGCCGAAGATCTCGATCATGCCGATGACGGTGCCCAGCAAACCCAGCAGCGGCGCGGCTGAGGCGATGGTGGCGATGGCATTGAGGTAACGCTCGCTGCGGTGCACGGCCTCGCGCCCGGCGTTCTCGAACGTCTGGCGCAGCGCCTCTTCGCTGATGCGCGGCTCGGCAATCACGCTGCGCAAGCCGGCAGCGAAGACGCCACCGAGCACCGAGCTGGCGGCGAGCTTGTTCACGACATCGGCACCGGGCAGGCTGGTGCGCGTCACGGTGATGACTTCGTCCAGCAGCTTGGGCGGCGCCACGCGGCTTGAGCGCAGGTGATAGAAGCGCTCGATGACCAGCGCCAAAGCGATGACGGAGCACAGCAGCAAGGGCCAGATCGGCCAACCGGCCGCTTGTATGATGGAAAGCAAGAGGGTCCTCGCAGGCAGGCATGCCTCGGGCGCGGATTATGTCCGAAGCTTTTTGCCACGCTGGCGTGGCTGCGGTGCCGATGCGACAGCCGCGCCGCCTACCCAAATCTGTGGATAACTTTGTGGAGAAGCCGCCGTTCTGGGCGCCACACGACCCGCGCTTTGTCTTGTATTTCTTTGTGCCTTATTTTGCAGCACTCTTTTTTCTCGATGAATCAACCACTTGCGCGAAGCCATGATGAGCAAGCTGTGCTTGACAGCGGTTTTGGCCAGCAAGGGCGCGCCTGTGGAGTTCTACCCCCTCGAATTCAGGGCGCGAAACGATGAATGAGCCCTTTGCCAGCGTGGCCGCGCCAACGGTCTGGGGGGTCGCAGCCTTGCTGCTGGCCACTCGCGACGCCATCAGTGCGCGTTTCGCGGCGGTGGCGGTGCGTGGTGAGCTCAGCGGTTTTTCGCGCGCGGCCAGTGGCCACTGTTACTTCTCTTTGAAAGACGCCGACGGCGTGGCGGCCCTGGTGCGCTGCGCGATGTTCCGCCGCGCCGCGATGCTGCTTGACTTTGCACCCACCGATGGCCAGCAAGTCGAGCTGCGTGGCCGCTTGGGCGTCTACGAGCCGCGTGGTGAATTGCAGCTGGTGGTGGAAGCCATGCGCCGCGTGGGCGCCGGTTCGCTCTTTGAGGAGTTTTTGCGCTTGCGTGCGCGGCTTGAGGCGCTGGGTTTGTTTGATGCCTCGCGCAAGCGGCCCATCACCACCGAGCCGCGTACTTTGGGCGTTATCACCTCGCTCGGTGCGGCGGCCTTGCACGATGTGCTGAGTGCGCTGCAAAGGCGGGCGCCGCAGGTGCGTGTCATCGTCTACCCGAGCCTGGTGCAAGGGGCCGACGCACCTGCCGCGCTGGTCGCGGCACTTGCGCTGGCCAACCAGCGCGCTGAAGTGCAAACGCTTTTGCTGGTGCGCGGCGGCGGCGCGCTAGAAGACTTGTGGGCCTTCAACGACGAGCGCGTGGTGCGCGCGGTGGCGGGTTCCGTCTTGCCTGTGGTCTGCGGCGTCGGGCATGAAACCGACGTCACCCTGGCGGACATGGCCGCCGACCTGCGTGCGCCCACGCCCACTGCGGCGGCCGAGCTCGCCGCACCCTCGCGCGACGAAGCGCTGCGCGCGGTGCAGGCGCGCGCTGTGGCCCTGGCCAGAGCGGTGTCGCGCAGCTTGATGACGCAGGCTCAGCGCCTGGACCGCGCCGCGCTGCGCCTGGGTGCGCCGGCGGCCACGTTGGCCGCTGAACAACAGCGGCTGAACGGCCTGCAACGCCGTCTCTCGCAAGCGCTCAAGCAGCACTGGCCACAGCAGCGCCAAGCCGTGGCGCGCCAGGCCGAGCGCTTGCAGCGTGCCGCGCACAGCTGGCGCCAACAGCAGGCACAGCAGTGGCACGCACGCCAGAGTCGCTTGCAAGCGCTCGACCCCACCCGCGTGCTGCAACGTGGTTACGCCTGGGTCGAAGACGCACAGGGCCGCGCGGTGGTGTCGGCGCGCGCGCTGGTGCCCGGCCAGCAGGTGCAGGCGGTGTGGGCCGATGGCCGCGCGCGGGCGGCCATCCAGAGCGTCACGCCGCAGGCCGAACCACGCGACTGACAGGGTCGCGTCAACACCAGCGTCAAAGTCATCGCCACCCCGTCCCTACAATCGCGCTCGGTCCCACCTTGGCGCCCCGCGCCGCACTTCGAGAGAACACCCCATGGAACACAAACTGCCCGAACTGCCCTACGCCCTTGACGCCCTGGCGCCGCACTACAGCCGCGAGACGCTGGAGTACCACCACGGCAAGCACCACAACGCCTACGTGGTGAACCTCAACAACCTGCAAAAAGGCACCGACTTCGAGAACATGCTGCTCGAAGACATCGTGCGCAAGAGCAGCGGCGGCATCTACAACAACTCGGCGCAGATCTGGAACCACACCTTCTTCTGGAGCTGCATGAAGCCCGCCGGCGGCGGTGAACCCAGCGGCGCGCTGGCCGCAGCCATCAACACCAAGTGGGGCAGCCTGGCCGCCTTCCGCGAAGCCTTTGTGAAGTCGGCGGTAGGCAACTTTGGTTCGAGCTGGACCTGGCTCGTGAAGAAGGCCGACGGCAGCGTCGACATCGTCAACATGGGCGCCGCTGGCACGCCGCTGACCACCGGCGACAAGGCCTTGCTCACCGTCGATCTGTGGGAGCACGCCTACTACATTGACTACCGCAACCTGCGCCCGAAGTTCGTCGAAACCTTCTTCGACAAGCTCGTGAATTGGGGTTTCGCCGAAGCCAACTTCGCCTGAAGCCGCAAGGCTGCGCGAGCCGCCGCGTTCAGTTTTTGAACAAGGCGCCGCGCAGTTTGAAGCCGGGCGCAATGCCGCGTTTGGCAAACCAGCCCTGGCTCATCTCCAAGGCAAAACGCACCGGCTTGGCCGAGCAATGTGACGCGTCAGAGCGCGGCTGCATATCGGCCAGGTTGACGATGCTGCCGTCGTCGGCGATGAAGGCGATCGTCAGCGGCAGCAGCGTATTGCGCATCCAGAAGCAGCGCGTGCCGGCGTCGGCGTTGACGAAGATCATGCCTTCGTTGCCGGGCATTTGGCGGCGAAACATCATGCCGATCATCTGTTGCTCGCTTGACTGCGCCACTTCAGCCTGAATGACATGCATGCCCGCCGTGATGGCGATGGTGGGCAGCTTGGGCTGCGGGCCGTCTTGGGCTTGCACGTGTATCGGCGCGGCGCTGAACACCAGGGCGAGGGCCGCGCCTAACACGCGCAGTGAGGTGAATGCTTTGATGTGAGTCATGGTGTCCTGGGAAGCCGCCGCTAGATTATCCGTGGCCTGCCCGCCATGAACGCACCCGCCCTCACGCTTGCCGACCTGCCACCCCGCGCCAGCGTGGTGGCGCTGGACGACCCGCTGGAGTGGGACGCCTTCACACAGTGGTTGCCCGCTGGCCAAGGCGTCTCGGCCTTGCAGCTCAGTGGCCTGCACTGCGCGGCCTGTGCCGGCATCATCGAACGCGCGCTATTGAGCATCGACGGCGTGATCGCCGTGCAAGTCAACGCCGCAGCCCAGCGCGCCAGCGTGACCTGGCAGCGCGAACGCACCGTGCCGTCGCACTGGATCGGCGCCTTGCGCCGCATCGGCTACGACGCCGCGCCCGACAGCACTGCACCGGCGCGCGCCCTGCGCCAGCGCGAGCAACGCCAGGCCACTTGGCAGCTCTTCGTCGCCGCGTTTTGCGCGACACAAGTGATGATGTTTGCAGCCCCCGCGTACTTTGCCGCGCCGGGCGACTTGAGCCTTGAGATGCGCCGCCTGCTGAACTGGGGCAGCTGGGTCTTGAGCCTGCCCGTGGTGATGTTCTCGGCGCGGCCCTTCTTCAGCGGCGCGCTTCACGCATTGCGCGCACGGCGCATCGGCATGGACGTGCCGGTGGCGTTGGCCATCGTCATCACCATGCTGGCCGGCACCGTGGCCACCTTCGACCCCGCTGGGCCCTTGGGCCAAGAGGTCTATTTCGATTCGCTGACCATGTTCGTGGCCTTGCTCTTGGGCGGGCGCTGGCTCGAGATGCACGCGCGCCAGCGCAGCGCGATGTCCCTTGAGGCGGCGATGGCGCGGCTGCCCGACGTCGCACTGCGCCGCGAAGGCACGCACTGGCGCGAGGTCAGCCCACGGCGGCTGCGTGTAGGCGACGAGCTGCGTGTCGCCGTGGGCCAGGCCTTCGCCGCCGACGGCCGCTTGAGCGCGGGCCGCACCGAGGTCGACGAAGCCATGCTCACGGGCGAAGCGATGGCCGTCGCCAAAGAGCCCGGCAGCGAGGTCGTGGCCGGCAGCATCAACCTCGGCGCGCCGGTGGAGATGGTGGTCGAGCGCCTGGGTGCCGATACGCGGCTGCAAGCCATCGTGGCCATCATGCGCGAGGCCATGTCGCAGCGGCCCGACGCCGCGCGCTGGGCCGAGCGTTGGGCCGCACCGTTTCTGTGGACGGTGTTGCTGGCGGCCGGTGCCGCCGCGCTCTGGCACGTGGCGCAGGGCCAGCCCGCGCAGGCCTTGGGCGTGGCGGTGGCGGTACTCATCGTCACGTGCCCCTGTGCGCTGTCGTTGGCGGTGCCGACCACGCTCTTGGCGGCGGCGCAAGCGCTGGCGCGGCGCGGCGTCATCGTGCAGCGGCTGGGCGCCCTGGAAACGCTGGCCCGCGCCACGCATGTCTACTTCGACAAGACCGGCACGCTGACGCAAGCGCAGCCGCAACTGCAAGCGGTGGTGATGCACGACGCGCACGTCGGCGAGGCGCAGGCCCTGCAGCTTGCGGCGAGCCTGGCGCAGTGGTCGCAGCACCCCTTGTCACGCGCGTTGGCGAGCTGTGCCGACGGGCCGCCGCCTGTATGGCATGAGGTGCAAGAGCATGCTGGCCTGGGTTTGAGCGCCATCGACACCGCAGGTCAACGCTGGCAGCTTGGCTCCGCTGCGTGGCTGGGCGCACCGCTGGGCGCGGCGGCATCGGTCTGGCTTAGCTGCGACGGCCGCCCCATCGCGGGATTCCATTTCGAAGAGAGCCTGCGCGACGGCGCCGCGCAAGCCGTGGCTGCCTTGCAGGCGCGCGGCATCAAGGTCTCGCTGCTCTCGGGTGACGAGCCCACGCGAGCCGCAGCACTGGCCGCGCGGCTGGGCATCAACCATGTGCACGCGGGCGCCACGCCTGAGATGAAGCTCGCCATGGTGGCGGCGGCGCAGGCCGCCGGCGAGACCGTGCTGATGGTCGGCGACGGCATCAACGACGCCCCCGTGCTGGCGCGCGCCGATGTTTCGCTGGCGATGGGGCAGGGCGCCTTGCTGGCACGCGCGCAGGCCGACGCGGTGATCGTCTCGAATCGGCCCATGGACCTGGTGGTGGCCCATCACATCGCGCAGCGCGCGATGTCGCTCGTGCGGCAAAACCTGTTGTGGGCCGCGCTCTACAACGCCGCCTGCATCCCGCTGGCGCTGGCGGGCTGGCTGCCGCCGTGGCTGGCGGCGCTGGGCATGGCGTCGAGCTCGCTCTTCGTCGTGCTCAATGCCATGCGTGTCGAGCACGGCGTTCAGCGTTCGAGCTAACGTTTAAAAAGCGCTCACACGATGGAAAGCCTCTACATCCTGGTGCCGCTGTCGGTGCTGGTCGTGCTGGCCGTGCTCGGCCTCTTTCGCTGGGCGCTGCAAGAGGGTCAATTCGACGAACTGAACGACGAAGGCCGGCGCATCCTGGACGTTGACGCCTCGCCTCTTGACATCGATCAAGACCCAAGCGTGAGCCCCCGCCAAGAATCAAGGCCATCGGCATAAAGGCCGCCGGTTTGAAGGCCAGAGCGGGGGGTGGTGCATGGCGCAGGTGAACGAAGACAAGGGCGGCAGCGAGGCCAGCCGAGCGATCTATAGCGACAACGTCGTGCGCCTCTTCGCGCTGGCGGCCGTGTTGTGGGGCGTGGTGGGCATGCTCGTGGGCGTGGTCATCGCCGCGCAGCTGATGTGGCCCCAACTCAACTTTGGCGTGCCCTACTTGAGCTACGGTCGCTTGCGCCCGCTGCACACCAACGCGGTGATCTTCGCCTTCGGCGGCTCGGTGCTCTTCGCCACCTCGTACCACGTGGTTCAGCGTACGTGCCAAGTTAGGCTCTTCGCGCCCGCGCTTGCGATGTGGACCTTCATCGGCTGGCAACTCGTCATCGTCGCCGCCGCCATCACACTGCCCATGGGCATGACCAGCGGCAAGGAATACGCCGAGCTCGAATGGCCGATCGACATCCTCATCACGCTGGTGTGGGTGCCCTACGCCATCGTCTTCTTCGGTACGCTGGGCACGCGCAAGGTGCGCCACATCTACGTCGCCAACTGGTTCTTCGGTGCCTTCATCCTGGCCGTGGCGGTGCTGCACCTGGTCAACAGCGCGGCCATTCCGGTGAGCATGACGAAGAGCTATTCGGCCTATGCCGGCGTGCAAGACGCCATGATCCAGTGGTGGTACGGCCACAACGCGGTGGGCTTCTTCCTTACCGCAGGCTTTCTGGGGATCATGTACTACTACATCCCCAAGCAGGCGGGGCGCCCGGTGTACTCGTACCGCTTGTCGATCGTGCACTTCTGGGCGTTGATCTTCACCTACATGTGGGCCGGGCCGCACCACCTGCACTACACCGCGCTGCCCGACTGGGCGCAAAGCGTGGGCATGCTGTTTTCGCTGGTGCTCCTGGCGCCAAGTTGGGGCGGCATGATCAACGGCATCATGACGCTGTCGGGCGCGTGGCACAAACTGCGTGACGACCCGATCCTGAAGTTCCTCATCGTCTCGCTGTCGTTCTACGGCATGTCCACGTTCGAGGGGCCGATGATGTCGATCAAGACCGTCAACGCGCTCTCGCACTACACCGACTGGACGGTGGGCCATGTGCACTCAGGCGCGCTGGGCTGGGTCGGCTTTATCTCGATGGGCGCGCTGTACCACATGGTGCCCAAGCTCTGGGGCCGCGCGCAGATGCATAGCGTGGCGGCCATCAACCTGCACTTCTGGGTCGCCACGCTCGGGATCGTGCTCTACATCACCGCGATGTGGATCGCGGGTGTGATGCAAGGCCTGATGTGGCGCGCGGTGAACCCCGACGGCACGCTGGTCTACACCTTTGTCGAAAGTGTGAAGGCGAGCTACCCCTTCTACTTCGTGCGCCTGTGCGGCGGCTTGCTCTACCTGGCGGGCATGTTGATCATGGCCTGGAACGTGGTGATGACGGTGCGCGGCGTGCGCCCCGCGCTGGCGCGCATCCCGGCACCGGTGGCCGTCGCTGGAGCTGCATCATGAGCGCCCCCCACAAGCCTGAAG
>JANOJR010000173.1:0-10612 GCA_031418855.1 Rubrivivax sp. | reverse complement strand
TGCTCGAAGTCGGGATGGCCGACAGCCTGGCCGTGCGTCTGTCCACCGCACCGGGCCTGGTGGTGCGTTCGACCGGCTCGGTGCTGCGCTATGCCGGTCGGGGGCAGGACCCGTTGCGCGCCGCGCGCGAACTCGATGTCGCGTGGATCGTCGACGGCACCGTTCAGCAGCGCGACGGCCGCCTGCACGTCAGCGCCCGGCTGCTGCGGGCCGAAGATGGCAACGTCGCGTGGAGCGGCAGTTTCGACGAACGCTTCTCGAACTTGTTCGACGTGCAGGACCAGATCGCGGCGCGCGTCACGCAGGCACTGCCGTCGACCCGGCAACCCGGCAGCACCGAGATCCCCCACCTCGGCTCGCTTGGGGGCACGCGCAGCACCGAAGCCTACGAGCTGTACGTCGCGGCCGCATGGCGCTCACAGGACATGCGTGGCGAGAGCGCCGACATGGCCATCGAGCTGCTGAATCGGGCGCTGGCGATCGACCCTTCCTACGCACTGGCCTGGGTCATGCTTGCGTGGGCTTACCGGCGCCGGCTGTGGCGCAACGACGCACGGCCAGGCGAGGTATCTGTGCTGGCCCGTGCGGCGCTCGATCGCGCGCTGGCGCTGGTGCCCAACCTGCCGCAGGCGCATGCCGGCCGCGGCCACAACCTGCTCTTCCTGGACATGGATTGGGCCGGCGCCGAGCGCGAATGCCGCGCGGTGTTGGACGTCAACCCCAACGAGTCGAGCGCGCGCTTCGCACTGGCCCTCGTGCTCTTCATCACCGGGCGGATCGACGAGGGTTTCCAGCACATGCGCCTGGCGCGAGAGCTCGACCCAATGTCGCCTGTGTTCAATAGCGTCGAGGCGAGCCTGCTGCTTGACCACGGACAGCTCGACGCAGCGCAGGTGCGCCTGGATCGCGTGCTGGCCATTGCGCCCCATCACGGCCTGGCCCATCTGACGCTGGGCCTGCTACAGCAGGCGCAAGGCCGATCGGCCGAAGCCGAGGCGACCTTGCGCCGAGCTGCGGCCATGCACGACGGCAGCACGCGGCCCAAAGCCATCCTGGGCGCGCACCTGGCCGCATGGGGCCAACGCGACGAGGCGCGGGCGCTGCTGGCCGAGCTGGTCGAGACCGGCCGTCGCCGTTATGTGCAGCCGACCTCGGTCGCGATGGTGCACGCGGCACTCGGCGAGACCGAACCGGCACTGGCCGCGCTGGAGCAGGCGCTGGCCGTGCGCGACTACCGCGTGGCCTACCTGAAGGATGACCGCGCCTTTACCAGCCTGCACGGCGAGGCACGCTTTCTCGTGCTGCTGAAAAGGCTCGGGCTCGATGCCTTTGGCAAGGGCCTCGCGCCGGTCTGATGCGGGGCCGGTCCGTGTCTTGCTCGCAGCTCTGGCGCCGCACTTCAGCACGCCCGCCCGTTGCCGCGCCTACTTGCTGCCGGTTTGCAGCCCTTGCAACACGGCAATGTCCTTCGCCGCCGCACCCTTGGGTATCGACGCGAGGAAGCGATGCATGAGCTGCAACTGCTCGTCGCTGACATGCTTCACGTCCAGGCGCGGCATGGTTTCGCGTGGCGTGCGCACCAATGCGCGGAAGGCTTCATACGGGTACGGGTCGGGGGCCAGCTTGGGCGCGCCGCTGCGATCACTGCCCTGGCCCACGGTGCCGTGGCAGCTGAAGCAACCGGTGTCCATGTAGAGCTGGCGGCCACGCTCGATATCGGTGTTAGCCGGCTGGGCCTGGCTGGGGTTTGCAGCGAGCAGCATGGTCAGCGCTAGGGTCGTGAGTGTGGGCTTCATGGGGTCGTCTCCTCGGGGGTGTTACCAACGCGTCAGCGCGCCTGCAGTGCCCGCCGTGGCGATGAGTACCAGCGGCGGCAAACGCTTGAACATGAGCAGCAGCGCCAGGCCCGCGGCGATGAAGACGGGGCCCTTCCACGCCCCAGGTGCTTCACGCACCAGCAGCCAGCAGGTCGACGCCATGAGGCCAATGGCCACCGGGCCCAGACCACGCTGCAAGGCTTTGATGATGCGCGTGAACTGCGCCATCGCACTCAGGCGCGAGACCAGCACCGGGAACACCAGCGCCGGTAGCGACAGGCCCAGCGTGGTGGCCAAAGCGCCGGGCAGACCGGCGATGGTCCAGCCCATGACCGTGACGAAGAGGATGTTGGGCCCGGGTGCGGCCTGCGCCAGGGCGATCGAATTCATGAACTGGCCGTGGCTGAGGTAGGCATGCTCTTCGACGACATAGCGGTGCATGTCCGAGGCCAGCGCCAGCGCGCCGCCGGTGGCAAACACCGACAGCGACAGAAAGTGCGCAAAGAGCGCCAGCAGCTCTTGGTTGCTCATGCTTTGAGCCGCCACCATGCGTACGCCACCGAGGCCACACCCAGGCTCAGCACCACGGTGGCCACAGGCAAGCGCAACAGGGCGACGGCGGTGAAACTCAGCAGCGCCACGAGCATGCCCACGCGCTGGCCACGCAAGGTGCGCGCCATGCGCGCGGCGGTGTGGATGATGAGTGCGGCCGCACCCGCACCCATGCCGTGCAGGGCGCCTTGCACCCAGCTCAGGTGCTGGAACTGCAAGAAGACGCTGGCGAGGCACAGCACCAGCACCGCCGCCGGCAACAAGAAGCCGGCCAGCGCCGCACAGGCGCCACGCAGGCCGAAAAAACGGTCGCCCATCAGCACGCACATCGAGATGCCGGTGGGCCCGGGCAGCACCTGGCAGATGCCAAAGAGCCCGACAAAGTCTGGCGCGCTGAGCCAGCGCTTTTTCTTCACGATGGTGCGCTCGGTGACGCTCAGCGCGCCACCAAAACTCTGTAGCGCGATGGCGCTGTAGGTGGTGAATAACTCCCATGGGGAGTGGGGTCGTGCCAGGGCCTGGGTCTCGGGCACGCGCGTCTCGGGTCAGCGTTGCGGCGCGCTGGCAGGCCGCTGCAGCGCTTGGTGCAGGCCATAAAAAAGCAGGCTCACCAGCAGCAGTCCCAGGCCAATCCAGATGCCCGCCGCGTCCCAGGCCTGCGCGAAACCCTGCTGCCATTCACGCGCCCACGAAGCACCTGCGGCCAGCAGCGCCAGCAGCGCGATGAAGCCGCTGGAGATGCGGCTGGCCTGGCGCGCCAAGCGGTCGCTGCGCTGGGCACACCAGCTCAGCAAGAAGCCGTTGCCGGCATCGGCCAGGACCATGCCCGCGCCGAAGGCCAAGGCCATCAAGGCGACCGCGCCGATGCCGCTGTGGCTGCCACCGCTCGTTGCAAAGTAGGCCGCTTGCGCCAGCGCGTCGAGCGACAGCGCGAAAGCGACCCCCACCAGCATCGGGTGCAGCTGGCCGCCACTCAGGCGATTCAGCGTCGCCGCCAGCGGGCCCACCGGGCGCGCGTGCTCGCCTGGCGCTTTGCACGCATGCACGCCGTTGCTCACCGCGATGAAGAGCAGCAAGGCGGTGGAGATGGCCAGACCCAAGCCGTCCAGCCACGATGGCAGCGCGACACTTTGGCCAAAGAGCAGCAAGGCCGCGACGAGCATGGCCGCGCTGTGGCCCAGCGCGAACTGCAAACCGACACTGCGCGCGCGCCAGTACGAGCCTTGCAACTGGCGCGAACGTGTCATGCCGTCCACCACAGCAATGTGGTCGGCGTCAAAACCGTGGCGAAAACCGAGCAGCGCTGCGAGCAGCAGCGTGGAGGCCAGGCCGGTGGCGGTGGGGTCGGCGTTCATGATGTGGTGCACATCTGCGACAAGGCTGTCGAGCGGCCTCGCTTTGGCTCCTTCCCCCTGCAAGGGGGAAGGCTGGGATGGGGGTGAGAGGTTCGTGCTGCACGAGCATTCGACCCCCACCCCAACCCTCCCCCTGCTAGGGGGAGGGAGCCAAAGCCCAGGAGTTCGAACGATTCGTATCTCACGAGCGAGCCCTCATGCGCTGGCCTTGCTGTGATGGTGGTCGTGGTCGTGATCGTGATCGTGATCGTGGCCGTGCTGATCATGTCCATGCGAATGACCCGCGCCCGCCGCATGCCGCTGCCGCGCATTGACCTCATGGCGATGCCAAGCATCCGGGTCACGCTTGCCATGCGCCTGCGGGTCTTCGCTGAAAACCAGCGACTTGATGGTCACCGGCACCGTCATCGACGGCATGCGGATGCGCCCGAGGTCGATGAAGTCAAAACCCCAGAGCAGGATGCCGTCAATGGCCAGCACCTCGCTGCGCACACGCGGGTCTTCACGCAGCAGGTGGCCCAGGCTCAGCGCGACGTCGCCATCGGCCACCACATACAGCGGGCGCGCCAACGCCAGGCTGCGTGGCAGCGCGTCGAGCAACCCGCACACCAGTGCTTGCAGCCGCCGGTAGGCCGGCGCACCGCTCCATTGCAGTGAGATGGCCACGTCTTGCGCGCCTTCCACCAGGTCGTGCCGCGTGAAGGCGCGGCGCAGGGCTTGCGCCACAGCCGCTGCATCGATCTCATCACCAAGCTCCAGCGCCAGCGGCACGACTTGCAGGTTCTTGCGCGGCAAGAGCACGCGCGGCTCCGAGACGAAGGTGGTGTTGCCGCTGAGCTGCACGCTGTATTCCGAGGCGCCCAGCACCGTGGCGCGTATGCATTCACCCGCCGGCAGCACGGGCCACGGCAGCGCGCCGGCGTCCAGGCGCTGGCGCAAGGCCTGGCCAAAGAGCTTGCCGAGGTCGCCAAAGTCGCGCGGCTCGCGGCCGTAGACGTACTCGCCCACACCGCCAGAAAACATCACGCCGCTGACATCGCCGAAGTCGCTGATGGGGTCGGTGAGCAGAAGCTCGCGGTGGTCGACCTCGGTCGCCGTTTGCGTCAGCACGCGTAAGAGCGCGTCGGCCATGCCACCGGCCACGTCGGCCATCTGCGCGCGGCTGACAACGCTACCGAGCTGCCAGTCATAACCGGCAAAACGAGCGTGGCGCTGGCCCATCGGGTCCAGGCGCGAAATGCGCGCCTGGCCGTGGCCGATGTCGTCGGCCACCAAGAGTCGCCCGCCGGTGTGCACGGCTGCGGTGGCGATCAGCTCACCACGCTCAACGAGACCGAGCTTGGTGGTGCCGCCGCCGATGTCGACGTTGAGGATGCGGCTGCCCGCGTCAAACGAGCGCCGTGCCGCGCCCGAGCCGTACACCGCCAACATCGACTCCATGTGGTGGCCGGCGGTGGCGCAGACGAATTCACCGCCCTGCTCGGCCAGCATGGCCGCGATGGCCTCGCCGTTTTCGCGGCGCAGGGCTTCACCGGTCAGGATCACGGCGCCAGCGTCAACCTGGTCGGCATGCAGGCCGCTGGCTTGGTACGCCTCTTCGATGATCTGCGCCAGTGCCGCCGCATCGATGTGGGTGGCGCTCAAGTAGGGCGTTAGCGAAATGGGTGACTGGTACAGCGGCTCGCGCGAGATCACGACGTAGCGTGTGCTGAGCTGGTCGGCCACGCGTTGCAAGTGGATCTTGGAAAACACCACCTGCGTGCCTGAGGAGCCGATGTCGATGCCTACGCTGTGCAGCAGCACGTTGTCTTGCTGCCAAAGCGATTCGCCACCGCTGCCCGCAGGCTCGTCGTGGTCATGGTCGGCGCCCTCGCCGTGCACGTGCTCAATGGGGTCGGCGCCCCATTGGTGGTCTTTGAGGCTGTGGTCGGTAGGCGTGGTCATGGCCGCGTTTTCTTCACTTAGTCGGCTTTTCAATAGAACTGGTCAAAGTGCTGATGCTCGGGCGGCACGCCAGCGTCGAGCAGCATGCGCTGCACGGCCGTGGCCATCACGGGCGGGCCGGCGAAATAGACCTCCATCGCCGGCAAGGCAGCCGCGTGCAGGCGCAGTGCGGCGTCGTGCAGGTAGGCCACCTCATACGTGCTGTTCTCAAAACCAGCCTCTGGCGTTGTGGAGACAAAGGCGCGGTAGCTCAAGCGCGTGCCCCAGCCGGGCAGTTCACGCAGCATGTCTTCACCGCAGATGTCGGCCGGCGTGCGCCCGCCGTAGAGGAAGTGCAGGCTGCGCGCGTTCAGCGCCGGCTCGCGCATGGCGGCGCGCGCGATGGACACCATCGGCGCCAGTCCCGAGCCTCCGGCCAGGCACAGGATGTCGCGTGGCGCGTCGCGTTTGAGCCAGGCCATGCCGTAAGGGCCGTCGATCTCGATGGCCTGGCCGGCTTGCAGCGCGAAGAGTGCCTCGCTGCCTTGGCCTGCGGGCAGCTTGCGCACCTGGAAATCCCAGCGCTTGCCGCTCTCGGCGTTGCTCATCGAATAGGCGCGCGGGCCCACCACCCCCGGCAGCCAGGCCAGCGCGTACTGCCCTGGCTCGAAGGCCAGCGGCTGCGTCAGCTCGAAGCTGAATTCGCTGATGTCGTGCGTGATGTCGCGGCGCGCACGCAGCGTGGCGGCCACGCGCTCTGGCCGATGCGGCGGCACGCAGCGCGGCATCTGGCGCAGCTTGATCGTGCAGTCGGAAAGCGGCTGGCTTTGGCAGCCGAGGTGACGTTTGCGCTGGCGGTCTTTGTCGCTCAAGCCAGGTGCTAACGCCCAAGCGGCGTGCACTTCACCGTCCACCAGCTCGAACTTGCAGTTGCCGCACGAGCCGACATTGCACTCATATGGGAAGCCGATGCCTGCGCGCTGCGCGGCGCGCAGTAGCGTGTCACCGGCCATGCAGCTGAACGCGACATCCGCGCCGGCCACGCGCACGGCAAAAGCCTGTGCACTCATTTCGGACGGTAGCCAAGGCGCAGCGACACCGCATCGCCCGTGGCCACCACGTCGGGGGCGAACGCACGCAGATCCTTCTTGGTCAGCCGCTGCGTCGGCCCGGCCAGGCCCACGGCGGCCACCACCTTGCCCGAGATGTCGCGCACCGGCGCGGCAATGCAGCGCATGCCGTTTTCGCTTTCTTCGTCGTCGATGGCGTAGCCCTGGGCGCGCACTTCGTCGAGCCCGCGCTGGATCGACGGCAGGTCGGTGATGGTCTTGGGTGTGCGTGGCTCCAGCGCTTCGGCCAGCACCTCGGCCACCAGCGCCGGCGGGCTGAAGGCCAGCAGCACACGGCCTTCAGCGGTGCAGAACGCGGGCTTCAGGTCGCCGATGTAGGCGCGGATGCCGATGGCGTGGCCGCTCTCCAGGTTGTGCAGGTACATGATCGAGCTGCGCGAGAGGATGGCCAGCGTGGCCGCTTCCTGGAACTTGTCGCGCAGCACGCCCAGGAGCGGGCGCGAGACGTTCGAGACATCCATGCGCCGCCGTGCCAGGGCGCCCAGCGTGAACAGCGAAAGGCCCAGCCGGTAGCGGCCGTTCTCGGGGTTCTGTTCGAGAAAACCTTCAGCCGACAGCGTGGCCGCCAGCCGGTGCACCGTGCTCTTGGCCAGGCCCAGGCGCTTGGCCAGGCTGCTGATGCCGATCTCGGCCTCTTCGGCAGAGAAGGCTTTGAGCACGAGCAGGGCGGAGGTCACCGACGACAGGCGGCCCGTGGCTGTTTCCTTGGCTGTGCTGGCGGTAGTTTTCATGTCCATGGGGATTGACTAGGCAGAGGTCTCACGCGGCATCAGCATCACGAGCAGATTGGCGCAGACGATGGTGATGGCCAGAAAGTAGAAGGTCGCCGACAAGCCCCATTGGTCAGCGATCAAGCCGCCGAGCAGCGGCGACACTGCGGCCCCGAGCGACTGCGTGCCGAAGAGCACGCCGATGGCACTGCCGCCCATGTTCTTCGGCGTGGCCTCCAAGGTCCAGGCCTGGATCACGGGGCGGATGGCGTAGAGGAAGAAGCCCAGCACAGCAATGAGCACGACAAAGGCCTGCGACTTGCCGGCTACGGCCATGGCCAGCAGCACCACCGCCGTCATGGCCATGCTCGACATCAGCACGCTGCGCCGGCCGAGCTTGTCCGACAAGTGCCCGGCAATGGGTGACGCGATCAAGCCCGCAGCTTGCAGCGCAAACATGGCGCCGCCCACCCACAGCGTCGACCAGCCCATCTCGCGCGCCATGAAGAGTGGCAGGAAGGTCAGCAGCGCGTTTTGCGTCATCGAGCGAAAGGCGCCGCTGGTGCTGAGGAGCATCAGGCTGCGGTTGCGAAAGAGCGTGCGCAGGCCGTCGCGATAGTCGGCGAACGACTGACGCTGGCCCTCGTCGATCACGCTCGGTGTCTTCTTCGCGCCAAGGCGCAGCGTACCCAGAAACACCAGCAGCGCCAGCGCCATCACCAGCCCCGGCACGACGTTGAGCACCACCACCTGGCGCCAGGTCAACACGGCCAGCAAGGCGCCCACCACCAGCGGCGCGATGGCATCACCGGCATTGCCGCCCATGCCGTGCAGTGCCAGCACAAAACCCTTGCGTTGCGGAAAGCGCCGCGCCAGCGTGGGAATGGCCGTGGGGTGCCACAAGCTGTTGCCCGCACCCACCAAGGCGACGCAGGCCAAGAGCATGAGGTAGCTATGGGTGAAGCTCATCAACAGATAGGGGAAGCCGACCCAGAACAGGGACACGCCCATCAACAGGCCCTTGCGCCCCACCGTGTCGACCAGCACGCCGCCGGGAATATTGGCCACCGCGCCGGCCAGGTACTGGCAGGTCATGATGAGGCCGATCTGGCTGAAGCTCAGGCCCAACTCCAGCCCGATGATGGGCAGCAGCAGGTAGAAGGTAGCGGGGTACCAATGCGTCAGCGCATGGCCCAGGGTGATGAGCCAGAGTTCGCGCTGGCTGCCGCTTGGCGCTGGCAGTTCGGCTTCGACAGCCGTCAAGGTGGTGCTCATCGGATGCGTGCAAGTCTGGCGCTAGCGCGCGGCCCGTTTGATCACGGTGTCGTCGAAGAGCTTGCCCCACTTCTCGGCTTCGTCCAGCGAGCGGACGGGGTCGGTGATGAGCACCTTCACGCCCTTCAGCGGCGAGGGCACGGTCGTGTTCGTGGGCACGTAGTCGATGGAAACCATCAAGGCCTGCGCCTCGGTGAGCATGTACTCGTGGAACAGCAGCGCGGCGTGCGGGTGCTTGGCACGCAGCGCGACGCCGATGGCGTTGGAGCGCGCCACGGCCGGCTCGATGACAAACCACTCGATTGGCGCGCCCTTTTTCTTCGCCTGCTCGGGCATGTAGTTGTAGACCGTCAGCGCCAGCGGCACCTCACCCGAGACCACCATGTTGGTCAGCAGCGTGTGGCCGGTGCGTGGCGAGATGCCGTTCTTGGCCACCAGCTCGCTGAAGAACTTCAGCCCCTTGTCTTGCCCGCCCATGAGTTCGACCACGGTCTGGAACCAGTCCTGGTTCTTGGCCTCCACGCCGAGCTTGCCCTTCCACTTGGGGTCGAGCAAATCGGCATAGGTCTTGGGCAGGTCTTCCTTCTTCACGCTGTTAGTGTTGTAGGCCTGAACCCACACCGACAGAAGCGTCGCCGCCCACTGCTGGTGCGCCGGCACAGAGCCCGCTGCTAACAATTTATAGGTGGGTGACTTGACGGCCTGCAAGACCTTCTCGCGCGACAGCGCTTCCATCTCGGGCGAGCCGAAATGCACGACATCAACTTCGTCGCGCTTGGCAGCCGCCTCGGCCAACGTGCGCTGCAAGACCTTGTCGGTGCCGGCGCGCCAGACCGTGACCTTGATGCCGTACTTGGACTCGAAGGGCTTGACCAGCGTGGGCAGGTCTTTCTCGGCGATGGTGGTGTAGAGCGTAAGCGCGCCCTCCTTCTTGGCCGCCGCGACGATCCGGTCCAGGCGGTCGGCACCTTCGTAGGTGGCCAGAGGGGTTTGGGCCAGCGCGGCACTAGCGCCGGCCAGCGCGATCAGCGACAGTGCGATCTTCAGCAAGGCTTTCATGGTTGGGGGCCCTGGGTGGCAATTAGTGGCAATTAGCGGCCCTTGCTGAACTCAGCGGCAATGCCGCATTGCGCCTGTCGACGAAGCCGACAGGCGCGCAGGGCACGTGCGGTAGCGCCCCTCTTCCCCTCGCACTTTCGGCGAGGGAGAGAGAGATTTCGCATCAGGCGGACTTCTTCACCGCGCCCGGACGGATGTCCGTGCACTCGGCTTTGAACACATGGTTGAGACACCAGTCGGCAAGTTCCGGCCCGGTGGCGAACCAGACGTCGCCCTCGGTGACCTTCTTGATGTGCTGGATGATGCCGCGCAGCGCCAGGGTGCGGCCCGGGCGTCCGATGATGTAGGGGTGGAGCGTGAAGGGAACGTACTTCGGGCTCTCCTTCGACGACTCGGACCACAGCTCGTCGAAATAGGCCTTCCACACTTCGAGGCCGAAGTAGGGATTGCCGAATTCGCCGTGGCGGTGGCCGAACAGCGTGCCGTCGCCGAACGGCTGACGCGGCAGCTCCACCATCACCTTCCCGTCCTTTTCCCACAGGTACGGCAGCTCCTCGTGGAAGACGTTGGTGTTGTAGGTGAAGCCGTTCTCGATCAGCAGTTCGATGGAGTTGCTGCTCTGCGTGCATGACCGCCAGCCTTGCGGACGGCGGCCGGTGCGCTGCTTGATCATGGCGATGGCTTTCTTCATCACCTGATCTTCCTCGTCGCGCGGCAGGTAGCGGGCGATCTCGTGGTTGTAGCCGTGGCCCTCGATGACGTGGCCATGGTCTTGGACCGCCTTGACCGCT
>JANOJR010000172.1:0-10399 GCA_031418855.1 Rubrivivax sp. | reverse complement strand
TGGCGCCGGTGTCGGCGTCCTGCTCGATGAGGGCCAGGACCTCCTGCAGCACCTTACGCTCGTCGGCCGTATCGGGGTCGGCCTCGCCGATGTCCTTCAGCCGGGCGGCGACGCTGGCCTTGGTGAGCTTGTCCTTCTCGTTCTTCGCATCCTCCAGCAGGCCGCCCTCACTTGACGAGTCAGCGCCATGTTCCTCGGCCATCTCTTCCATCTGCTGCGCCAGGGCGGCGAGTTTCGCCTCCAGCGCGTCGATGGCGGCCTGTTCGTTGGCGAAGTAGCGGGCGATGACGAGAGCGGGCGGGATCAGCTCGGCGGCGTACTTCTTCCTGCCGAGCGCAAAGTCCGGCCGCGTCTTGGGAGCTTTGGTTCCGCTGGCCTTGTCTTCGATGATCAGCCGGGGCTGGGCGGCCGCCACCCAGCCGTCGGCGGCGATGAGGTAGCAGTCGTCCTGCATCGTCTCGCCCCAGTAGTCCATCAGGTGCTGGTAGACGTCGTAGGCGTCGAGAAGTGGCGCGTGCTCGAAGCTGGCGAGCAGCGCCTCGGCGATGGTCTCGTTCAAGGCCTTGGGGTGGCCGTCCTGGGCAAAGCCTTTTAGGTGCGGGGCGTTGGCGGCCTTCCATTGCGCGAACAGCTTGGTGGCGGTGGCGATGAAGGCGGTGAACTCTTGGTGGCCAAAGATGGCTGGCTTGATGTCCGCGAGTGCCACGCGAAGCTGGCTGTAGCCGGGGCGATCGGCGGGCTGAAACAGCGCGGCGCGCACGGCGGGGAAGACCTGCCAGTAGGGGGCCAGCGCATCGAGGTCGCGCTCGGGGATGCCGCCGCGCAGGTGGGCGTCGATGTCTTGCAGGTCCTCGGGCTCCGTGCTGTCGATGTAGCGCGGCAGGTTGAGGTTGAAGTCGTTCTTCGCGTCGCCGATCTCGGCCACCGGCACCATGCGTGCGTAGCCGGGTACTTCAACCTGGCGGGTGAAGGTGTCGACGATGCGGTGGATGTCTTGCTCGCGCAGGCGGTTCTTCGGGCCGTCTTTGCGCAAGCCCTTGCTGGCATCGATCATGAAGATGCCTTGCCTGGCAGCGGCATGCAGCTTGTCGATCACGATGATGCAGGCCGGAATGCCGGTGCCGTAGAACAGGTTGGCGGGCAGGCCGATGATGCCTTTGATGACGCCTCGCTGAACCAGGTTCTTGCGGATCACGCCCTCTGCGTTGCCGCGGAACAGCACGCCGTGCGGCAGGATGCAGGCGCCGATGCCGGTGCTCTTGAGCGAGCGCACGATGTGCAGCAGGTAGGCGTAGTCGCCCTGCTTGGCTGGCGGGATGCCGTAGCCGGTGAAGCGCTGGTACGGGTCGGCCTCGGGCGTGAGGCCGGTGCTCCAGCGTTTGTCGCTGAAGGGGAAGTTGGCGACCACGAAGTCGAAGGTCTTGAGCTGGCCGTCGTCGGTCTTGAACAGCGGGTTGGCCAGTGTGTTGCCTTGCACGATCAACGCCGTGGGGTTGTCGTGCAGGATCATGTTCATGCGCGCCAGGCCCGAGGTGGCGGCGTCTTTCTCCTGCCCGTAGAGCGTGATCTTGGCGGTGGCGGCGTCGCCCACCTTCAGCAGCAGCGAGCCCGAGCCGCAGGTGGGGTCGTAGGCGGTGGTGTTGTTGGTGGTCTTGGCGCGCCGTATGCCCAGGATGCTGGCCATGATGCGGCTGACTTCGGCCGGCGTGTAGAACTGACCCTTGCTCTTGCCGCTTTCGGTGGCGAAGTGGCGCATCAGGTATTCGTAGGCGTCACCCAGGATGTCGTCGCCGTCGGCGCGGTTGCGGGTGAAGTCGAGCGCGGGGTTCTCGAAGATGGCGATCAGGCTGGTGAGCTTGTCCACCATGTCCTTGCCGGTGCCCAGCTTGGTGGCGTCGTTGAAGTCCGGCATGTCGGACAGCTTGTTGGCGGCAGCCAGCGGCCCGAGGATCTTCTTGTTGATCTGGTCGCCGATGTCGCTCTTGCCTTTGAGTGCCACCATGTCGGCAAAGCCGGCGCCCGCCGGGATGGTGATCGGCGCGAAGGGCTGGCCGGCGTATTTGTCGCTGACGTACTTGACGAACAGCAGCACCAGCACGTAGTCCTTGTACTGGCTGGCATCCATGCCGCCGCGCAGTTCGTCGCAGCTTTGCCAGAGGGAGGAATAGAGCTCGGATTTCTTCAGGGCCATGGAGCGGGTTCGGTTGCGCGCCGGACGCCGGCCTGAGGCGACGTTACCGCATGCGCCTTTCGCCCCAGAGCACCACGGCCACGTTCGCGTTCGACGTTAGCCGCAAGCGGCCCGACCTCAAGCCGCGGGCTCGCCGCCGCCAGCTGCACCGCCGCCACCGCCACGCGGCGCGCGCGGCGGACGCTGATCCGGGCGCCCTCCACGGCGTGGGCCGCGCGCGTCGTTGGGGGCCGGCTGCCGCGGGGTCTGCTGCTGCGGCGGCGCCACCGGGTGCGGCATCGCCGCGCGCTGCGCCAGGTCCTCGCGTGCCAGTGCGAGCTGTGCCTCCAGCGTGCGCTCGTCGATACGTTTGAGCACGCAGAAGTTGGCACGCGTGAGCGTGCTGCCTTCCCAAGCGCGCAAGAGCGCGATGCGCTCGCGACGGTCACCATCTTGCGCAGCGAAGGCTTCGCGGCGTTCACGTTCTTGCGCTTGCTGTGCCTGCCGCGCTTCTTGCGCTTGTTGCTGAGCCTGCTGGTGGGCTTGTTGGTTGGCTTCTTGGTACGCCGCGCGCTGCGCCTTCTCAGCCTCGCGCTGAGCCTGGCGTTGCGCCAGACGCTCGGCTTCGCGTCGCGTCTCCATGACTTCGCGCCGGCGTGCCAGCTCGGCGACGGCTGCCTCGCGGTGTTCGGCGGCGATCTCACCTGCTGGCTGACCATCCAAATCAAAGCGCTGGCCCAGGTGCACCAGCGCCTTGATGTAGGCCGTGCTGGTGGTGTGGCGGTGCAAGAAGACCGAAAGCACGCGGCGCGAAAACACGCCCGGCGCGCGCGCTTGCACGTCGGCCTGAATGCGCAATTTGATCGGCTTGACAGGTGGCGCAAAGAGCGCGGGGAAGAGCTCGGCCAAGCGCGCCGCGCATTGATTCAGCGAAAGCTCGGGTGGCGCGGGTTCGCTGGCGGCGACGGGCGCGTCGGCTGGCGCTGAGGTGGCTTCATCGACGGCGCCAGCAAGAGCCTCGGCGGCAGGCTCTGCGGCGGGTTCGACCACCAGCTCAGCGGCCGGCTCAGCAGCAGACTCAAGGGCCGGCACCGCCCTTAGCTCGGTGGGCTCGGCGTGCTCGACCGCTGGCGTCGCCGGGGCCTGCGCCTCGGGCACAGGTTCAGGGCTCGGCGCCATCTCGGGCGGTGCTTCCGTTGGCAACGGGGTATCGGGCATGGTGGCGCGGCAGTCGGGGTCGGGGGCGGGATTGTGCCCGCTGCGCGCGGCGTAGGCATCATCGCGCCATGTCTAAAACGCCCGCCCCGACCACCGCCCCACGTGAACGCTGGTCGCACAGCGCGGGCGACGCCGCGCTGGCCACCTTGGTGATCCCGCCGCATGCCACGCGCGAACGCCGGTTTGAGATCAGCATGGCGATGACGGTCAAGGTGCCTGCCGACGCCGCAGCGGGCACCTGCTGGCACGAGATGAGCGTGGCGGCCAACGGCGCACAGCAGTGGCGCCGACGCGTGCCGTCGCACAACGCCGGCAGCTTTGACGGCTTGGACTACCGCTTCATGCGCTTCGTGCCCGTGGGCGAGGCCCTGCGCCTGGTGGTGGCCGTGCAGGGGCGCGGCGTGCAGCGCCGCAGTGTCGACATCGAGGCCGAGGAGATGTGATGAGCTTGGGCCGCAGCGCCGCGTACCTTGGCCGTTAGCGACTCAAGGCGCGCGCGCCGGCGCGCTGGCAGGCAAAGCTGCCAGCGCCGCGTCGTCCAGCCGCAGCCGCCCGCAGCCGCCGCTGCTGCCTTGCGCCAACGCCAGCGCGCCGGCGCACAAGCGGCTCTTGCGCGCCTCGCCGTCCAGCTGCCAAAAGGCGGCGGGCAGGCGCGCCAGGGCGGCGCTGGCCAAAGCGGTGGCGTACGACGTGCCACTGTGATAACGCCCAGCCAGCACGGAGGGTGTGGCCGTCAGGCTGGCGGCGTCGGGCACCCAGACGTCCACGCCGGGTGCCGCGAAGGTGACGTGCGCGCCCCGGCTGGCGCGCTCGTAAAGCTGGCCTGCCGCGTCGATGGCCGTCACGGCCCACACGCCGGCATAGGCGGCGGGGTAGACCGGCAGCGCGTCGGGCTGGTTGCCAGCGGCGGCGAGCACGGCAACCTGGCGCGCCACGACACGCGCCACCACCGCGCGCAGGATCTGGTCGCCCGCGCCGCCCAGGCTCATATTGATGAGCTGAACCTTGCGCGCCAGCAGCCAGTCCAGCGCTTGCGCGAGCAACCAGCTGTTGGTGCTGGGGTCGTCACCCACGCGGCGCATGGCCACCGCCCAGGAAAGAGCCAGCGCTGGCGCGGCGCCGGCATAACCGTTGTCCAGAGGGGCGCCGGCCATCAGCAGCGCGATGGTGTTGCCGTGCAGCGCGGGGCCGGGTAGATCGCCCGCACCGAGCACGCTGCGCAGCTCTAGCGTGCTGCCGTTCCACCAGCGGGTGGCGTCATTCGTCAGCAGCGCGGCGTCGAGCGGCGCGTCGATGACGCCGACGCGTGGCATCGCGGCGTTTGCGGGCGCTGCGCTCTGGCCCAGCATGGCCAAGGCATACAGCCGCGCAGGTGCGGTGCTGGCTGAAGTTGCCACAGTGGCACCCGCGCGCTGCATCGGATAGGCGCGTGCGTTGAGATCGATGATCCACTCAGGCTGGGCGCGGCGCAGCTCGTCGCGTAAGCGCAGCGCGCTGGCGGTGTCGGGCAAGACAAAAAGCGCCAGCACGACGCCAAGCTCCGCCAGCGCGCGTGTCTCCGCGGCTTGATGGCCCTGGCTGGCGAGCCAGGCCAGGCCGTCGCGCGCGGCCGCTTCGTCGCTCCACATCACCAGCAGCTCGCCGCGCTCATGCGTCTCGCGCTCGCGCTCGCGCTCGCTCGGGCGCATGGCACGAAGCAGCGCGGCGGGCGAAATGGTGATGGCGATGCCGGGCAGCAAACGCACGCCCGAGCGGCCCGCGCCCGTTGGATTGGCGTCGCCCGGCTTGCCGGCGTTGTCGCGCGGCGCGGTCACCACACCGTCTTTGTGTGGCGTCTGCGCGTGCACCCACGTGCACATCGCCATGAGAAGAATCAGCAGGATCTTCATGGCTCACGCTGCACCGATTCGACGATGGCGCCGGCCGCTTGCAGGGCCGCCAGTGCGGCGTCGGCGCGTGCTTTGTCTGCCGCCACGCGCCACAGGCCCAGCGCCGAGGGGCCGCCGACCACGCGCAGCTTCTCGCGCACTAAGAGCTCGCGCATGGCGGCTTCGCTAACGCCCGACTTGAACGCCACGCTGAAGACCACCGCGTCGGCCATTGCCGGCGTCGTGCTACCCGACAGCGGCACTTGCTCGGCGCCCTCGCGCTGCATGAAGCTGCCGATGACGACGGCCTGCACCAGCACCACCGCCGCCAGCGCCATGCCCAGCGCCGGGCGTGATGACCACCAGGCCAGCAAGCGCTGCGCAAATCCTGGTGTCGCTCGGACGGGCACCGGCCGCTCGGCGGCGATGCGCGCCATAAGCTCACCGAGCCCCGCTTGCGCCTGCGGCTCGTACGCGTTCTCGCGCGCTTGGCTTGCGCTGGTGCGCAGCCAGGCCAGCTCGGCGTGCACCTCGGGGTGCGAGGCGCCGTGTTGTGCCAGCCACAGCTCGACGAAGGCCTGGTCGTCGCCAACGAGCGCGCCCACAGCGTGAAACGGCAGCAGCTCGTGCAGGCGCTGCATGTCGGGCGCGGTGGGATTGGTGGGCGTGTTCATGGTGCTGTGTCGTGGCGGGCGGCGCGTCGGTTCAAGCCATTTGCGCCGTCGCGCCGCCCGGCACATCGTGCTTCAACCAGCGCGACAAACATTCCTTCAACTTGCGCTTGGCATGAAAGACGCGCGTCTTCACGGTACCGCCGGGGCAGGCTTGCAGCGTGGCGATCTCGTCGACGCCCAAGCCTTCCACCAGCAGCAGGTGCAGGCTCTCGCGCTGGTCTTGCGGCAGGCGCTGCATGCAGTAGGCCAGCCACTGTGCGCGCTGCTTGGCGCTGAGCTGCGCGGTGATGTCGGCATGCTCGTCAGCCAGTGTTTCGCTGTGGTCGTCGATGTCGTCGTGCATTGCGGGGTCGGGCCGCTTGCGCGCCGCGTCGAGCAGCTTGTGGCGGGCGATGCCCAGCACCCAGGTCAGCACTTTGGACTGCGCCTCGAAGCGCTGGCTCGCGCGCCAAACTTCGTACAGCGTCTCCACCACCACCTCTTGCACGGCATGTTCGTCGGCGCCGTAGAGACGCTGGCGCACAAACGCAAAAACCGCCGGGCTCAAGGCTTTGTAGAGCCTGGCCATGGCGGCTTCGCTGCCAGCATCGCGCGCGGCCACTTGGTGCAGCAGCTCGCGATGTGACTCATCAGACATACGCGCGATTGTAGGAAGCGCATCGCGCGCTGGGGCGGGGCATCACTTCATCAGCGTGACGTGGCCCGTGTACTCCTTGCTCTTTCCCAGCGACGCCTTGCTCGGCGACTCGCGCACGGCTTGCGGGCTGGGCGTGGCGTCGACACAGGCCGGCGCCGGGCTGGTCATGCGTGCGCCCTTGGCGGCCTTCAGGTCGTAGGTGGCGATGATCTCGCCGCCGGACTTGAGGCTGGACGACTGACCTGCCGTGCACGCGGCGCTGCTGCTTTGGGCGAAGGTGGCGCCGGTGGCGAGCAGGCTCAGGGCCAGGGCGGTGGTGCGAAGGAGATGGCTGTTCATGATGTTCTTTCAGGTGATTTGAGTTGATGGGTTTTCAGCGAACGGGCGTGTGCATGCGCTTGCCGCTGGACTGGCCCGTGGCCGCGTCGCGCGGCGCCTTGACGTCGTCGCTCGGGCAAGCCTGGCTGGTGCGTTCGCTGATCTTGGTGCCCTTCTTCAGGTCGTAGCCAGGGCGGGCTGACGCGCCGCTGCCGGTGTTGCTGGCCATGGCGGGGTTGCTGCAGCCGAAGGACCAGGATTCGAGTTGCATCTGCTTCTCGGCGGCGTGGGCGCCGAAGGTGGTGAAAGAGAAGGCGGCGATGGCGGCGATGGCGAGGGTGGTTTTCATGATGGATGTCCTTGAATGAAGTGAATGAAATGAAGGGAGTGATGTGAGTTGATGTGAAAGGGTCGGCTTACTTGAGCAAGGTGACGTGGCCCGACTTGGTGTGCTTGCTGCTGGCTGCGTTGTCGCAAGCGGCGCGTGTTTTCTCGTCAATTTGCAGGTGCATGTCCACCGAGCGGCGGCCCGTGGCTTGGCCCGTAGCGGCGTCACGCGGGGCACAGACGCTGCCTTTGGACTCCAGCACATGGGGCAACACGAAGGCTTTGCGTTCGGTGCTTTGGGCGAAGGCGCCGGCCGTGGCAAGCACGGTCAGGGCCAGGGTCGAAGCGCGGATCAGGTTGAAGTTCATGATGGCCTTTCAAGTGGGTTGAGGAGAGTTCCGAGGCCTGCGGCGTAGAGGTGATGCATGGGCTTCGTATCGGTGTGTCGTGGCCCCGAGCGCAGCGGTTCAAACTCTTTTCAACGCGGGCTGGCGCACCCCCCTGAGCAGGGGGTCGCGGCCATGGCGATGCTCGGCTGTGTTGGCGCAGCCGAGGCAGCGCCAGCACAGCGGCAGCATCACCCGCCAGTCGAGTCGGGACTCAGCTCAGTCCAACGGCCAAGGCATGGCCGCAGCACCAGTGGGCCGCGGCGGCTCAGGCTCGGCACGTACACGCGCGCGCCCTTTGCCAGCGTCAACGTCGCGCCACCAAGGCAGCACCGCGTCGGCGTGTGCCGGCTCGACCGCTTCGCCCAGGCGCGGCATCAAGAGCGTGGCGCCCTGGGCGGGCGCCAGCGACAGCAGCGTTTCGGCCGGCTCGTCCCAGTCGTGCAGCGCCAGGCTGAAGGTGCCCCAATGCACGGGCAAGAAGGCGCCGCCACCGAGCAGCTGCAGCGCCTTGAGTGCGTTCTCGGGGCCGAGGTGGATGTCGCCCCAGCTCGGGTGAAACGCGCCGACTTCAAGCATCACCAAATCAAACGGCCCCAGCCGCGCGGCGATCTCGGCGTATTGCGTGGTCAGCCCCGTATCGCCGCTGAAGAATGCCTTGTGGCGGCTGCCTTCAATCACCAGCGACGACCACAGCGTGGCGTTGCGGTCTTTCAGCGAACGCCCCGAAAAATGCTGCGACGGCGCGGCGCTGATGCGCAGCCCGGTGCCCGGCACGCGGTGCGTTTGCCACCAGTCGAGCTCGGTGATGCGCTCGCTGGCCACGCCAAAGGCCTGCAAGTGCGCGCCAACACCGAGTGACGTAACGAAGGGCACGGCCGTCTTGGCTAACGCTCGAATGGTGGGGTAGTCAAGATGGTCGTAGTGGTCGTGCGAGATGACCACAACATCAACCTCGGGCAAGGCCTTCAGTGCCACCGGCACCGGCTGAAAACGCTTGGGGCCGGCCAGGCTGGAGGGTGATGCGCGTGCGCCCCACACCGGGTCGGTCAGCACGCGGTGGCCGTCGATTTCAATCAGCACGGTGGAGTGCCCGAGCCAGGTGGCGCGCAGCCCGCTGGCCGGCGCGGCGTGCCAGGCCTGGCGCGGGTCAGCTGCAGGAAGCGGCGCTTTGGGCACGCGCCTGCCGGCGTAGCAGATGAACTCCGACAGCGTGGGCCGCGCGGCGCTGGCGTCACGCAGCCCCGGCAGCACCGGGTGCAGGTTGCGAAAACCCTCACCGGCCCAGAGCGGCGAGGCCTGCATGCGCTCCAGACGTTCGCCGATGGCGCGCGCGCCAAAGCTCTTCATCATGGCGTGGCAGCGCGATCAGGCTTGACGGGCGATAAGAGCGGCGCGGACATGTCGCAACCTTAAACCACCGCCGCCTTCACCTGCCTGCAGGCGGCAAGGCTGCATCAGCCGCGCGGCTCGCCGTGCCCGGCACGCTGGTGCAACGCTGCACGTCGCGCGTGGCCACCTAAGGGCCGCTGCCGTGGCGGCCCGTTTTGGCGCCCTCGGCGGCGCCGCCGATGACGCCGATGGCGGTGGCGACATCCTTGCCCGTGCCGCCGCCGACCTGGTGACCCAGGATGCCGCCAATCACCGCGCCCAGCACCGCGCCACCCACGTTGGCGCTGCCGCGTCCCTCTTGCGCCACCTGTTCGCGCTCGATCCAGCAGCGCTGTGTGGGCACGCCGACGACGGCGCGGACCGAGGTGATCGGGGCTTGGTACAGGCGTTCGTTTTGACGCCGGCCGTAGTCATGCGTCACTTGCGGCGGCGGCGCATAGCGATCGTCTTCCACGCGCGCATTGCGCACCACCACCGACGATGCGCGGTCGTTGAAGCCGCTTTGCGCGACGTTGTTGTGGGGCGTCTGCGTCGTGAACGAGCGGCCTTGGAATGCCGCGTTCTCAAAGAACGTGATCTGTGCAAATGCCTGGCTGAGCATGGCCAGGCCGGCGACGGCCAGGGCGAGCTTGTGGTGTGCGTTCAGGTGAGTCTCAGGGTTGAAATGCGTGTGGCGACGGTGGCGGGCGATGGATGGCGCCGCCAGCGGACAGCAGTGCCAGCGCTGGTAGTCGATCGCCTCCGACGATGCGCCGGTGTGTAGGACTTGTCCGACGTCGAATCACCGCGGCGCCCGATGGTCAGGCTGGCCGCGCCGCACTAGGCTCAAGCCGTCGCGCGCGCAGGTGTAGATGCGCAGATGCGCAGATGCAGCGCATCGCCTTTGCATTGAGTCCGTCGCCATGCTCCCGCTCAAGACCTTCATCGTCGAAGACAGCCCGGTCATTCGCGACAACCTCGTCGCCACGCTCGAAGAGCTGGCGCCGGTGGTGGTGCTCGGCACGGCTGAGGACAAAGCCGGCGCCTTGGCCTGGCTCGCGGGCGCTGAGCATCGCGTCGCACTGGTCATCGTTGACATCTTTCTGAAGGTCGGCTCGGGCTTGGGTGTCTTGCAGCACGCTGGTGCGCTGCAAAGCGGCGCCAGGTTCGTGGTGCTGAGCAACTACGCCACCCTGGACATACGCCGCAAATGCCTTGCCTTGGGGGCCGACGCGGTCTTCGACAAGTCCGGCGAGATCGATGACCTGATTCAGTACTGCCACAGCCTGGCGACCACCAGCGCGGCCACCAGCGCTACTGGATCAGACCGTTCTTGAGCGCGTAGTACGTCAACTCGCTGTTCGACGCCAGATGCAGCTTTTCCATCACCCGCGTGCGGTAGGTGCTGACGGTCTTGACACTCAGCGACA
>JANOJR010000171.1:0-1725 GCA_031418855.1 Rubrivivax sp. | reverse complement strand
CGGGGGAGCGAGCCCGGACACAAACAGTCCAGTGGACTGTTTGTGCCTGGCGAGCGCGTGTGCCTCTGGCCCACGCATGAGCGCAACCCCATACCCAGCGCCCTCGCCAGCCCGCACGGTACGAGCCCAAGGTCTTCGATCGACCGCGCGTAACGGTCGTTTCTCCGCGAACGCCGGGCGCCGACAGGGGCCTGGGTGGCTCTCAGGGGGAGGGAGTTATGCGGGCAGATCGGCCTTAGCCAGCTCCGGCGCAGCGGCGTCTTTCGCCGCCACCAACGGCGCCGTCAAACCCGCAGGCAAGGGCCAACGCACATCGATCATCGGGTCACACCACAAGAGCGAACGCTCGCAATCGCGCGCATAGACGTCCGTCGTCTTGTAGAGAAAGTGCGTGTCGTCTTCAAGCGCCAGAAAACCGTGCGCAAAGCCTTCGGGGATCCACAGCTGGCGCTGGTTGTCGGCACTCAAATGCGCGCCGGCCCAGCGGCCGAAGGTAGGTGAACCACGGCGGATATCGACTGCGACGTCGAAGGCTGCGCCGCGCACCACGCGCACGAGCTTGCCTTGGGCATGCGGTGGCAGCTGGTAGTGCAGGCCACGCAGCACGCCCATCTGCGAGCAGGAGTGGTTGTCTTGCACGAAGTGGCGCGGCGCCGGCTGGCCGACGGCCTGCAAGGCCTGCGCAAAACGCGCTTCGTTCCAGCTCTCGCTGAACCAGCCGCGGTCGTCGCGGTGAACCGAAGGCTCGATGATGAGCACGCCGGGGATGGCGGTCTGGACCAGGCGCATGGGCTTGCGTTCCTCAGTAAACCTTCTCGCGCAGCACCTGCATCAGGTACTGGCCGTAACCGTTCTTCAACATCGGCGCGGCCAGCTGCTCCAGCGCGGCGGCGTCGATCCAGCCCGAGCGGTAGGCAATCTCTTCGGGGCAGGCGACCTTCAAGCCTTGTCGACGCTCAATCGTGGCGATGAACTGCCCCGCTTCGAGCAGGCTTTCGTGCGTGCCGGTGTCGAGCCAGGCATAGCCGCGGCCCATGATCTCAACGTTGAGCTGGCCGAGCTTGAGGTAGCGCGCGTTGACCTCGGTGATCTCCAACTCGCCGCGCGCCGATGGCTCGATGTCAGCCGCGATGTCGCAGACCTGCTGGTCGTAGAAGTAGAGGCCCGTGACGGCGTAGTTGCTCTTGGGCTTGAGCGGCTTCTCTTCGATGCTCAGGGCGCGGCGCTGTTGGTCGAACTCGACCACGCCGTAGCGCTCGGGGTCATGCACGTGGTAGGCGAAGACGGTCGCACCTTGCGTGCGCTGGTCGGCGCGCATCAAGAGCGGGTGGAAGTCGTGGCCGTAGAAGATGTTGTCGCCCAGCACCAGCGCACTGGGGTGGCCGCCGACGAACGAGCGGCCGAGGATGAAGGCCTGCGCCAGGCCATCGGGGCTGGGTTGCACGCAGTACGACAGGTTCATGCCCCAGCGGCTGCCGTCGCCCAACAAGGCCTGAAAGCGCGGCGTGTCTTGTGGCGTGCTGATGACCAGCACCTCGCGCATGCCGGCCAACATCAGCGTGCTCAGCGGGTAGTACACCATCGGCTTGTCATACACCGGCAGCAGCTGCTTGCTGATTGCCAGCGTGGCCGGGTGCAGCCGGGTGCCGGAGCCTCCGGCCAGGATGATGCCTTTGCGGTTCATGTTGTTCTTGTGCTCCTCGACAAGGGGTCTCGTTGTCTCAG
>JANOJR010000170.1:0-4905 GCA_031418855.1 Rubrivivax sp. | reverse complement strand
TTCATCGAGTGCGGTGCTAACACCGGCATGGAGTGGGGCAACGTGGCGGTGCCGACCTGCCAGTACACGCACGGCATGATCAGCTGCAGCGAATTCACCGGCGTGCCGCTGAAGCTGCTGCTCGACATGGCGGGCGTGGACACCAAGCGCGGCCGCTACGTGCTGGGCGAGGGTGCCGACGGGTCGTCGATGACACGCACCGTGCCCATGGAGTTGATCGAGAGCGGCGAGGTCTTCGTCGCCTATGGCCAGAACGGCGAAATGCTGCGGCCCGAGAACGGCTACCCACTGCGCCTGGTGGTGCCGGGCGTGCAGGGTGTGAGCTGGGTCAAGTACCTGCGGCGCATCGAAGTCGGTGACAAGCCCTACGGCTCGAAAGACGAGGACCTGCACTACGTGGACCTCATGCCCGGTGGCCTGCATCGCCAGTACACCAGCACGCAGGAGTGCAAGAGCGTGATCACCACGCCTTCGGGCGGGCAGCTGCTGCTGGACAAGGGCTTCTACAACATCACCGGTCTGGCCTGGTCGGGCCGGGGCCGCATCAAGCGCGTGGATGTCTCGAGCGATGGCGGGCGCCACTGGCGCAGTGCGCGTCTTGAGACGCCGGTGCTCGACAAGTGCCTGACGCGCTTCAACCTCGACTGGGTGTGGGACGGCAAACCGGCCCTGCTGCAAAGCCGCGCCATCGACAGTACCGGCTACGTGCAACCCACCTACAAGCAGCTGCGCGCGGTGCGCGGCAGCCGCTCGATTTATCACAACAACGCCGTCCAGACCTGGTTGGTGCAAGAGAGTGGCGAGGTCAGGAATGTCCAGCTTTCTTGAGCGCGCCACGCGGGCCACACGTGCCTTTTGCGCCGTTGTGCTTGGCGCAGGGCTGGTCATTTCGGCCGATCTTGCGCAGGCGCAGAGCAGCACCTATCCCGGGCTAGGCCGCGCCGCCACGCCCAAGGAAATCGCCGCCTGGGACATCGACGTGCGGCCCGACTTCAAAGGCCTGCCCCAGGGCTCGGGCACGGTCGCCAAAGGCATGGTGGTGTGGGAGTCGAAGTGCGCGTCTTGCCACGGGGTCTTCGGCGAGAGCAATGAAGTCTTCAGCCCAATCGTTGGCGGAACGACCCAGGACGACATCAAGACGGGCCGGGTCGCGCGCTTGAACGACAGCAGCTTTCCGGGCCGCACCACCTTGATGAGGGTCTCGAACTTGTCAACGCTGTGGGACTACGTCAACCGCGCCATGCCGTGGAATGCGCCCAAGTCGCTGAGTACCGAAGAGGTGTACGCCGTCACGGCCTACATGCTCAACCTGGGTGGTGTGGTGCCCGACAACTTCACGCTCTCAAACATCAACATGGCGCAGGTGCAAGCGCTGCTGCCCAACCGCCACGGCAAGACCACCGAGCATGCGCTGTGGCCCGGTGCCGGGGCGGCCCAACGCAAGCCCGACGTGAGGGCCAGCGCGTGCATGAGCGGCTGCGCCACCGAGCCCAAGGTCGCCTCGTTCATTCCCGACTTTGCACGCAACGCGCATGGCAACCTGGCCGAGCAAAACCGTCTCGTGGGTGCGCAGCGCGGCGCCGACACCACTCAACCACCCGGTGCTGTGGTGGTGGCATTGGCCGCACCGACATCCGCTGTGGCCAAGGCCGTCGACCGTGGCGGCGCCGCCATGCTCGCGCTGGCGCAGAAGCACACCTGCACGGCGTGCCATGGCGTGGAAAACAAAATCGTCGGCCCGAGCTTTCGCGACATCGCCAACAAGTACGGCGGCCGCGTGGATGCCGCTGCCTACCTGGCCAGCAAGGTCAAGGCAGGCAGTGCGGGGGTGTGGGGCGCGATCCCCATGCCGGCGCAGGCGCTGGCTGAGGCCGATGCCAAAGCCATCGCGCAGTGGCTGGTGGACGGCGCTAGGAAGTAGGAATTTAGGGGTGAACCTAGGGATCGCCCGCTTGGTAGACGTTCAACTGTTTATTACGATATTCAGATAAAGGAGATTGTTATGCATACCCGTCGAGAAGCTCTGTCCCATTCGACCAAGGTCGCCGCCATGTTGGCGGCCGTGGGCCTGCTGCCGGGTCTGGCGCATGCGCAGGCCAGTGCCTACAACGCCAGGGCCTTTGAGGCCAAGACCATGGCTGAACTCTGGAAGGCCCTGGGCGCCGCCACACCCATCGAAAGCAAGGACGTGGCGGTCACCGGCCCGGACATTGCCGAGAACGGCGCGGTCGTGCCCGTCGGTGCGTCGACCACGCTGCCCGGCGTGAAACGCATGCTGATGCTGATCGAGAAAAACCCGTCGCTGCTGGCGGGGATGTTTGACGTCACCGAATTCGTCGACGCCAGCTTCGCCACCCGCGTGAAGATGGGCCAGTCGTCCAACGTCTACGCTGTGGCGATGATGAACGACGGCAAGGTCTTGTTCGCGCAGAAGGAAGTCAAAGTCACTCTCGGCGGCTGCGGCGGCTAGACCAGCCATTCGCAGCAGCCCCATCACCCCAACACCAGGAGCACCCCATGGCAGACCCGATGCGCATTCGCGCCCAAGCAGCCGGCGACAAAGCCACAGTTCGCGTTTTGATGGGCCACGAAATGGAGACCGGTCAGCGCAAAGACGCGGCTGGCAAAACCATCCCGGCGTGGTTCATCCAGGAGGTGACTGCACAGCACAACGGCAAGCCCGTGATGAGCGCGCAATGGGGGCCGGCGGTCTCCAAGAACCCCTTCCTGCAGTTCAATGTCAAGGGCGCAAAGGTCGGCGACAAGATCAGCGTGTCTTGGCTAGACAACCGGGGTGACAAGCGCAGCGACGAAGCCACGGTGTCGTGACGCAAGACATCAACGGCATGCCCCGCCCACCCGTGAGGAGACTATGAAAAAAACCTTGATCGCAGGGGCCCTGCTGGCCTGTGCATTGACAGCGTTGGCACAAACGAAGTCGGCTGCAGACGGCATCGCCGAGTACCGCAAGATGCTCGAAGACGGCAACCCGGCCGAGCTGTTCGAGGCCAAGGGCGAAAACCTTTGGAAGACCAAACGCGGGCCCAAGAGCGCGTCCCTTGAAGCATGCGACCTGGGCAAGGGCCCGGGCAAGGTGAAGGGCGCCTTCGTGGAGCTGCCGCGCTACTTTGCCGACACCCAGCGCGTGCAGGACCTGGAGTCGCGGTTGCTGACCTGCATCGAGACGCTGCAAGGCCTGAATGCGGCCGACATCGCCAAGACGCCCTTCGGCCGTGGCGAGCAAGTCAACATGGAAGCGCTGGTGGCCTTTATCGGCGCGGAGTCCAAGGGCCTGCGCTTCAGCCTGCCACAGCGGCACGCGGAAGAGAAAACCATGTTCGAGCTTGGCAAGCGCGCCTTCTTCATGCGCGCCGGGCCCTATGACTTTTCTTGCGCCTCATGCCACAGCGAGCCGGGCAAACGCATCCGTCTGCAAGACCTGCCAGAACTGACCAAGAACCCGGGCGACGGCATCGGCTTTGCGGCCTGGCCGGCTTACCGCGTCAGCAGCGGTGAGCTGTGGAGCATGCAGCGGCGGCTCAACGACTGCTACCGCCAGCAGCGCTTCCCCTATCCCGGCTATGCCTCCGAAGTAACGGTGGCGCTGGGCGTATACATGGGCGTCAATGCCAAAGGCGCGCAGTCGATCGTGCCGGCCCTCAAGCGCTGAAGGAGCGATGAACATGATGAAAACAACGCTTGGGTGGACGGGCGCTGCGGCCTGCGTGCTGCTGGCGAGTTGTGCGACGGCGCCCTCAGGGCCCGAAGTCGACGCGCGCATGGCCGCGATGTTGAAGAGCTCGTTTCGCGAGCAAGGCATTGCCACCGTCGATCGCCTGCAACAGGACGCATCGAATGCGGAGTGCTCGACGTCTGAGGGCAAGCCGCTGCCTGAAGCGCGCGCCAGCGCCATCCAGGCCGCCAACCTGGCCAGCGTCAAGCCACCCGCCGACGGCAAGTACATCGGCGACTGGCGAGCCGGCGAGCGCCTGGCGCAAAACGGCCGCGGCATGACCTGGACCGACCCCTCGGCGGCCACCAGCGCCAACGGTGGCAATTGCTACAACTGCCACATGATCAGCCCGGCCGAGATCTCCTTCGGCACCATCGGCCCGAGCCTGCACCAGTACGGCAAGATGCGCGGCGTGAGCGACCCCGAGGGCGCGCTCTCCAGGCCGATCGTCGAATACACCTGGGCCAAACTCTTCAACGCCAAGTCCTACAACGCCTGCTCGGGCATGCCTCGCTTTGGCCACGTGGGGATGCTGGACGAGAAGCAGCTCAAGGACCTGATGGCGCTGCTGCTCGACCCGAAGTCGCCGGTGAACCAGTAGGCGTCAGTGCAGCATGGCGCGACCGGCGACCGGCGACCCGCGACGCCGCAGCCCAGCCCGCGTGAATGCGGGTTTTTCTTGAATCCGCATATAAGAGATTGCTGAAGCATGAATTTAAGCAAGCGTGAATTCACTCAGATCCTCGGCGCGGCGTCCGCTGCCGGCATGGGGCTCGCGCGCTGGGCCGACGCCGACGCCGCGCAGGCGCAGCAGGGCCTGTACGACGTGGCGCCCTTCGGCAATGTGTCCTTCCTGCACATGACCGACTGCCACGCGCAGCTCAAGCCCATCTACTTTCGCGAGCCCAGCGTCAACCTCGGTTTCGGCAGCATGCAGGGCCAGTTGCCGCACCTCGTGGGCGACGCGCTCTTGAAGGCCGCGCGTGTGCGACCGGGCAGCGCCGCCGCGCATGGCTACACGTCCATCGACTTCGTGAAGGCCGCGCGGCGCTACGGCAAGGTGGGTGGCTTCGCCCACCTCGCCACCCTGGTCAAGCAGCTCAAGGCCAGCCGCCCCGGCGCGCTGCTGCTCGACGGCGGCGACACCTGGCAGGGCTCGGCCACGTCCTTGT
>JANOJR010000169.1:0-6199 GCA_031418855.1 Rubrivivax sp. | reverse complement strand
CCGCTGGCGCCGTACAGCACCACGTCGTACTTGATGGCCATGGTTTCTTAGCGCACCACAAGTCGCGGCGCACCGCTGGCTGCCGCCACCTGGCCGATGGCCGCAGCAGCGTTGAAGCCATGGCGATGGAACACCGCCAACACCTCGGCCACCGATTCCGGCGCGCACGATACGAGCAACCCGCCGCTGGTTTGCGGGTCGGTGAAGAGCGCTTTGTCTTCCGCCGCAAAGCCTTCGGGCAGCTGAATGTCCTTGCCATAGCCGTCCCAGTTGCGGCTCGACGCGCCAGTGACGAAGCCTTGCGCGGCCATTTGCCTAACGTTTGACAGGAGCGGCACCTTGGCCCAGTCGATCTGCACCTCGCAGCCCGCACCTTTGGCCAGCTCCAGCCCGTGGCCAGCCAGGCCGAAGCCGGTGACGTCGGTCAGCGCGTGCACGCCGCTCAGCGCCGCCAGCTCGGGCCCGGGCGTGTTGAGCTTGGTGGTGGTGGCGATCATTTGCGCGTAGCCCTCGGTCGAGAGTTGCTCCTTTTTCAGCGCGGCTGAGAGCACACCCACGCCGATGGGTTTGCCCAGGATCAATACATCGCCAGCCCGTGCGTCGGCGTTGCGCTTGACGAGCTTGGGGTGCACCAGGCCCAGGGCCACCAGGCCGTAGATGGCTTCCACCGAGTCGATGGTGTGGCCGCCCGCGATGGGGATGCCCGCCGCCTTGCAGACATCGTTGCCGCCTTGCAGCACCAGGCCGATGGTCTTGGTCGAGAGCACGTTGATGGGCATGCCCACCAGCGCCAGCGCCATGATCGGCCGCCCGCCCATGGCGTAAACGTCGCTGATGGCGTTGGTCGCAGCGATGCGGCCAAAGTCGTAGGGATCGTCGACGATGGGCATGAAGAAATCCGTCGTGGCGATCAGCGCCTGCTCGTCGTTCAACTGGTACACGGCCGCATCGTCGGCGGTTTCGATGCCCACCAAAAGCTCTTTGGGCACGGGCATCTGCGTCGTGCCTTTGAGGATCTCGGACAGCACGCCCGGGGCGATCTTGCAGCCGCAGCCGCCGCCGTGGGACAGCGAGGTGAGGCGCGGTTCGGGAACCAAGTTCAGGGTGTTGACAGGGGCGTTCATCGGGGGGGCTCCGGTTGCCAGGCAATAAGCGAAGAGAGTAGCTGGCGCAAAGTGGCGCGCTCGTGCGCGGGGTCAAAGAGTGGTGCACGTGCAGCGCATTGCGCACGCAGGGCCGGCAGCATAGTCGCATCATCGCGCGCTTGCTCAAGCAGCCGCGCAAGCCCTGGCGCGTCACCGGGTTCGAAGTAACCCCCGTAGTCGCGCCCGAGCATGCCGACATTACCGTCGATACGCGAGGCCAACACTGGCGTGCCACTGCGCACCGCCTCCATCACGACGTGCGCGCCGCCTTCCATGCGGCTGCAATGCACCAGCACATGGGCGCGCTGAGTGCGCGCGCGCACCTGCGCGTGAGGCAGGGCGCCGAGCCAGCGGTAGCGTGGTTGGGCGGTCATCAGCGCGGTGGCTAACGCGCCAAGTGTGGGGTCTAGCGGGGCGCCGATGTGGTCGAGATGGATGTCGGCGCGCAGGCTGAGCAAACGCGCGGCGTCGAAGTAGGTTTCGGGCCATTTCTCTTCACGCAAGTGGCCGACCATTAGCGCACGCAGCCGCCGTGCCGACTTCGGCAATTCGCGCCTGGCGCTGCACGACTGAAAGGCCACCACGGCCTTGGCGCGCATGGCTTCGGGCAGGGCCATGGGCGCCAGTTCTTGCAGCACGATCAGGCGGTCGGCCAGAGCCAGCGAGCGCTGCGCGGCGGCGTCGCTTTGGATGTCGCGGTAGAGGTCGGTGCCGGTCAGGGCCAGCAGCAGCGGGCGCCGCGGCAGCTGCGCGCACCAGGCATGGATGGACGGCGCCGAGCGGCGCGCGTGCAGGGCGATCATGGCCACGCTGTCACGCGCGGCGATGTCGGTGCCGTCCCAGCTGGCGTCCCAGCTGGCTACAAGGTGCACCCGATAATCCTGCGCCAGCATGCGCGCCCAGCGCGCCGCCGTCTGCCAGTTGCCGTTGTTGGCAGCGGCCAGTGCCGGCGTCACCAACACCAAGCTTGGTTTTTCTCTCATCGATGTCTCCTGCACCCTTTATAGCCGCGATCGACGACCCGCAAACGCTGCGCCATGGCTCGTCGCAAGCGCTGGCCGACGCGCTGGCGGACGCGCGCGCGCGCAGCCTGCGTCTCTTTGACGCTTTTGAGGCCCTGCTACCGCGCGGGCTGGAGGTGCCCCACCACGCCGACATCAACCCACCACGCTGGGAGTTCGGCCATGTCGCCTGGTTTGAAGAAAGCTGGATCGCGCGCAACCCGCTGCGCGGCCGCTGGCGCGAAGCCGGCCCCGACACGGCGCGCGGCACGTCCTGCTTGCCCAGGGCCAACGCGC
Organism: Rubrivivax sp.; assembly: GCA_031418855.1. Lineage (GTDB taxonomy): Bacteria > Pseudomonadota > Gammaproteobacteria > Burkholderiales > Burkholderiaceae_C > Rubrivivax. The sequence continues at coordinate 3,756 of JANOJR010000169.1, read as the reverse complement.
TCTTTGATTCATCCCATGTCGCGCACACCAGGCGCTGGCATCTCGACCTGCCTAACGCCCAAGATACGCGCCACTACGCGCGGCGCGTGCGCGAGCGCACGCTGGCACTACTGCATGCGCCGGGTTGTGACGACGACGACGCGCTGTACTTCTTTCGCCTGGCGCTGGCGCATGAAGACATGCACGCGGAGGCCGCCGCTCACACCATGCAGCACCTGGCGCTGCCGGTGCCGCACGCGCTGCGCGCGTGTGGGCCTGCACCGCTGCGGCTTGAAGGCGAGCTTGACGTGCCGGGCGGCGCGTTCACGTTGGGCTCGGCGCCAGCGGGCTTTTCGTTCGACAACGAGCTTGGAGCGCAGGACGCCCTGCTGGCGCCCTTCACGATCGACCGCACCGCCGTGAGCTGGGCGCGTTTTATGCCCTTCGTTGAAGCTGGCGGCTATGACGACAAGCGCTGGTGGAGCGCAGCAGGCTGGGCCTGGCGACGCAAGCACAGCCCCGGCTGGCCACGCTATCTGCGCCGCGACGCCGATGCCGGCTGGCAGCGCGCGAGTTTCGGCGAGTGGTTGGCGCTGGACCCGGCACTGCCGGCCATGCACCTCACGCAGCATGAGGCGCTGGCCTGGTGCGCCTTCAGCGGTAGGCGCCTGCCCAGCGAAGCCGAGTGGGAATGCGCGGCGACGACTTTGTCAAACACTGGCGAGTGCTTCGAATGGGGCCAGGTCTGGGAGTGGACCGCCAGCGCCTTTGCACCCTACCCCGGCTTCACGCCGCACCCCTACCGCGACTACTCGGCGCCGTGGTTCGACGGCCGCCCAGTGTTGCGCGGCGCCTCGTTTGCCACCGCGCCGCATATGAAGCACGCACGCTTTCGCAACTACTACCCCGCCGACCGCAACGACATCTTTGCCGGGTTTCGCAGCTGTGCCGTCTAAGGAAATGTTAGCCCTTGAGTGGGTGGCGGCCTACCGCTTCGTCGACATTGCCGAGCCCGATGTGCTGCGCGAGCAGCTCTTTGCCAACGCCAACGCGGCCGCACTCAAAGGCACGATCCTGCTGGCGCATGAGGGCATCAACCTGATGCTGGCGGGCGAGACATGCGCGCTGCAAACCTGGCTCGATGCACTGCAAACCGACACACGCTTCGCCGCGCTCGAACTCAAACGCCACGCCGCCGCGAGCGTGCCTTTTGGCCACCTGCGGGTGAAGGTCAAACCCGAGATCATCCGCATGAATCAGCCCCAGCTGCGCCCCGCTGCGGCACGCGCACCGGCCTTGAGTGCGGCCACACTCGCGCGCTGGCTGGCCCAAGGCCATGACGACGAAGGCCGCGAGCTGGCGCTGCTGGACACACGCAACGCCTTCGAGGTCGACGCCGGCGCCTTTGCCGGCGCCATCGACTGGCGGCTGCAACGCTTCAGCGACTTCCCTGCCGCCTTGGCCGAGCATGGCGAGGTGCTAACAGGCAAAACGGTGGTGAGCTATTGCACCGGCGGTATCCGCTGCGAGAAGGCGGCGCTGTGGATGCAGCAAGCCGGCATTGAGCATGTGCACCAGCTTGACGGCGGCATCCTGAAGTACTTCGACGCACAGGTCGGTGCGTCAGGATGGCAAGGTCGCTGTGTGGTGTTTGACGAGCGCGAGTCGGTGGCTCCGCAGGCTTGAGTGGCTCAAGCTCATAAGAAACAAACAGCCGGCCCCACTTCGGCCTCGACTAGCGCGCGAGCGACGGGGAGGGTCACCGGGTTCCGCTCATGTCCTCCGTCGTCGGCTTTGCCTCCTCCTCCCCCTTTACTTCGCTCCACCCGGTGACCCTACCCGTCGCTCGAACTGGAGTTGCCCCCATTTCACGGACACTATTCCGAGCGGAAGAAGGAGTCCTCAAATGTCCAAGTCAAGAGCGCCGTACCCGGCGCAGTTTCGACAACAGATGGTGGAGCTGGTCCATGCTGGGCGCAAGCCCAGGGAGCTGGCAGCGGAGTTTGGCTGCCACGCCGACAGCATCAATGCGTGGGTCAGCCAGCACGGTGAGTCCAAGGCCGGCGTGGTGGCTGGCGTGAAGCCGCTCAACGCGGCCGAGCGCCAAGAGCTGGTCGAACTGCGACGCAAATACCGCCAGGTCCAGCAAGAGCGCGACATCCTTGCAAAGGCTACGGCCTGGTTTGCTCACAACGGCGTGCCGACGTCCACAACGTCTACACGTTGATTCAAGCAAATCAGGCCGAACTACCTGTGCAAGCCATGTGCCAGACCTTGCGCGTTTCTACCAGCGGCTACTACGCGTGGAGCGGCCGCGCGCCCAGCGCCAGGGCGGCCGCCAACGTGGGGCTAGTGACTCAGATCCGCGAGGTCTTCGATGCCAGCGACCAGACCTACGGCATGCCGCGCGTGCGCGCTGCGCTGGCCGATGAGGGCGTGGTGGCCAGCCGCAAACGCATCGCGCGGCTGATGCGCGATGGCACCATGCGTGGTGTCAGCCGCCGCCGTGGCTACGTGCGCACGACACGACGTGATGCTGCGCATAGCAAAGCGCCAGACCTCGTCAAACGCGCGTTCACCGCTACTGGGATCAACCAGCTGTGGGTGGCCGATATGACGTACATCCCTACCTGGGCAGGCTTTCTGTACTTGGCCGTGGTGATCGATGTCTACAGCCGCAAGGTGGTGGGCTGGTCATTCGGGCAGCGCATGACGGCCGACTTGGTGGTGTCGGCGCTGAACATGGCGCTGTTCACGCGCCGACCCCAAGGCGTCATACATCACTCAGACCAGGGCAGTCAGTACACCAGCTTGGCGTTTGGCAAGCGCTGCAAAGAGATGAACGTGCGCCCGTCGATGGGCACCGTGGGCGATGCGTATGACAACGCCATGGCCGAGAGCTTCTTTGCCAGCTTGGAATGCGAGCTGATCGACAGGCGCGTGTGGAAGACGCTGAGCGAAGCGCGCATGGCGGTGTTCACGTGGATCGAGAGTTGGTACAACCCGCGCCGACTTCATTCCGGCCTGGGCTACCAGGCACCCAACAACTTCGAAAGGAAACTGCAAGAAATAGTTGCCGTCACGACATCGCAAGAAGACGGGTTACCCACCGGGTGCTTCGCACCTGTGGACAGCCCGCTCTGTGCACTGGTTGGTGCAGCGAGCTGTCCACAGGCAAGCCCCGTGGATAACCCTGCACCTGCGTCATATCAAACAAACAAAGCCGAAACCTAAACCGTCCGCGGAAGTGGGGTAAGTCCAAACGCCCTTTCCAGTTGCAAGGCCTCAGGGCTCTTGCGCGCATCGGCTTCTTGCGTTGCCCATCCGTTGAGGGCAACGACGGCACAAACCAGCAGCGTCACGATCGCCGCGGCAACAGGAATGCGCGGGTTGGTGCGGGCGTGTTTGAGAAGTCGGGTCCAGGAGTTCATCGGAATACCCGACAGTCTCGGGTCAGTGTGTGACGATCAGGGCCCGCAGTCGACCAGCCGCGGAGGACGCGCCATTGCGCGTGACACGCGAGTGGTGCAGACCGCACGCCGCGTCTACGGCCGCAGGTGGACGCAGAACGACCTGTTTGGAGTTTGAGCACGCAATTCCTTCACCGGAGAGGTCGCGGGCATCAATGCCGGCGACGTTTCCCTCGATGTCACGATACCCATGCAGCTCACCAAGGTGGGAAAGAGAAGCAGGTCTCTATGCTGGCTGTTCGAGCGATGGCCTGATGCGTAAAGCACGTGAGTTCGCGGGTTTCGGACGGGCTCGTCCAAAGCCTAC
>JANOJR010000168.1:0-6521 GCA_031418855.1 Rubrivivax sp. | reverse complement strand
CCGGAGGAGGTGAGCGCCATCGCCGCCGTATTGAACCGCGACCATTACCGCTTCAAGTAGGCCCGTTATTCAATATCGGTGAACACTACTGTCCGGTTAAAAGTCGAACAAATTCAACTGGTTAGCGGTGACAGGTGGATCCGTTTGGGAGAGATCGGCCTGCAAGGCGCATAAAAGCTCGGTTTTCTCGAAGACCGAGACCGAACAGGATCTGTAGACACGTGTACAGCGAAGAATCGAGATGAAGTTCCTTCTTGACGATGGCGATCAGCACGTAGGTGGCGATGGCGCACCAGACCTGCGTCTTCACCGCGTTCTCGCTGGTGCCCAGGAAGCGCTTGATGCGCAGGTGCTGCTTGATCCACTTGAAGAACAACTCGACCTGCCAGCGGCTCTTGTAGAGCGCGGCAATCGTCAACGCCGGCAAGCTGGTGTTGTTGGTCAGGAACACCAGCGTCTTGCCCGACTCGGGGTCCTTGAAACGGATGCGTCGCAGATGCTCGGGATAGTTCTTGGCCGCATAGAAGCCGTTGAATACGATGCGCTGATCGCAGATCACGCCGCTGGCGCGATCCGTGACAGCCGAGTAGACGCGCCGCGCATCCATGCCCCTCTTGGCGCGGGTGACGAAGAAAGCGCCCGCCTGATGCATCGTGTACAGACGCGCGAAGTCCACGTAGCCCCGATCCATCACGTAGTAGGCCCCCGCCTCCACCGGCAGGATGTCCAGCACGTTCACGTCGTGCAGCTTGCCGTCGCTGATGTGGATGAAGGCGGGAATGGCGCCGCGCAGGTCCAGCAGCGTGTGCAGCTTGATGGCGGCCTTGGTCGAGCGAAACGGCGCCCACTTGAACAGGCTCAGACACAGATCGATGGTGCTGGAGTCCAGCGCATAGACCGTGTTGTCCAAATCGACGCCCAGAGAATCGTTGGCGTAGAGTTTGCGCGCACGCCGAATCAGCAAGGCAGCCAGGTCCGACCAGATACGCCAATCGCGCGACTCGTTGGCGTCGGCCAGCGTGGAGCGCTTGACCGCCGAGCGAAAACCCATCGCGTACAGCTTGCCCGCATTGGCCGACAGGCTGGCCTCGATATCGCGCAGACTCTCTCGCCAAGTCAGCTGCGCGAAGGCCATGGCGCGGAACTGTTCGGCACACGACAGCGCTCGCACACCCGAGTTGCCTCCATGTCGCTGCACGATGCGCGCGAAGCTGGTCCATGGAACGAACTCCATGACCTGATCAAACAAGGTCTTGCCGATGTGCACGCGCTTCCCCAGAGACAGTCAAGCTCGGGAAAGTACGCGGTTTTGGAAGAGCGAAGTTCAAATCGGCACCAAACAAAATCGGTCTGCAACCCGCGCCAATGCTTGATCTCAGGCTCGGCGCGGACCATTTAACCGGACAGTAGTGGTAGCCTGCCAAGAATTGATCGGGCAGGTCGGATCGAGTTGGACTGAAGGCGACGTTGGGGATGCTCGGTCCGGTGGGGGTTTCACGCGAAAGGTGTATCGACCATGTTCAAGTCCAAATTCCTCATCGATAGCGCCTGGAAAGAGGTCCTTGCGAAGAACAAAGGCGTAAAGGACAACGGCCTGCTCAAGACGCTGGCCGATATCAAGAAACTCGGCGACGACGATCACGACGATGCGCAGAGGATTCTCGACGAGGTGCTCAAGCTCACCGCGCAGCTGAAGAAGTCAAAGGAGATCGCGGCGGTCCCTGCCGTCGCGAAGCACCTTGCCGAGCTGGCGAGCGCCGCCGAGTCAGCAGTGCGCGACAACGCCAAAGCCAAGGCCGAGGCCGACAAGGCGAAGAAGGCCGAGGCGGAGAAGAAAGCCAAGGCCGAAGCCGCGAAGAAGGACGACGATGACGATGACGATGACGATGACGGCGAGGACGACGACGCGTCGCCGGCGCTGTTGTCGACCAAGATGCTGCCGCTGCTGCGCCTAGTGCTAAAGGGCGAGATGATGCACACGTTGGTGGCCAAGTCGGGTAAGCAGGTGGTGGTCATGCTTTCGCGCAAGCCGATCCCGCCGGCGCGACGCAAGATGCTTGCCGACCAGTTGGGCGGCGGCAGCACCAAGTACTACCCCGGGCACTGCAGCGTAGAGGCCGGCGCGACGACGTTCGTGTTGAAGGCCGAGGTGGCGGGTCTGTCCAAGCTCGTCAAGCGCGCCCTGCTCGATCAGACCGGGTTGCGCGTGAACAAGGTGAAGTGCCGTGGCGAGGACGGTGACGACGACGACGAGGACGATGGCAACGCATCGCCGGCTCGAGACGAGCCCGAGAAGAAGGACGATGAACGCGACGGCCGCGTTGCCGAACTCGGCACTGCACCGGAGGTCTGGCTCGGCACGCGCGAGCTGCTCGAAGGCCGCATCGCTGCCTTGAAGAAGTCGGTGCGCACGCAGCTCGACGGCGAGGACGCGGCCTTCGTGAAGACCATCGACGGGCATCTGGTGAAGATTGACCGCATCCTCGGGCGGCTCGACCAGCGCCTGACCGATTCGTTGATCAAGGCCCGCGAGGCCGGCAACGCCGGCGACCGCGCATCGGAGTTGGCAGTGTCGCGGGCGATCCTCGGCGAGTACATCCGCTATGTCGGCTCCGAGCGCCTCATCGAGCACATCGACGAGAACCCGTTCGGCGTGAAGACCGAGTTGAGGGCCACGCTGGTGAACAGCCTCACGCAGTTGGCCAAAGCCATCGGCTGACACGACCAACGAAGGAGCACCGAGCATGAGCATCTCGACCGAACAACGGGCGTGGTTGAAGGGCCTGGGCGACATCATCGGCGGCGCGCCGGGCGCCGACGAGGAGGAGGCCGACGACGGCGCACGCGACGCCCAGGTCAAACGCCGGCGCCTGCCCAAGCAGGCGCTTGCCGATACCCCCGTGCTCAGCAAGAAGGACGGTAACGAGGCCGGTGAGGAAGGCGATGGCATCGCAGAGCCGCGCTTCGGCTTCGGCCCCGAGGACATCCTCCCAGTCATCCCCGACCTGATCGACGATGCCACCGACCGCAGGGCCACCTGCGCCATCCACAACAACACCCAGCAGGTGTTGAAGCTGGATACCGCCAGCCTCAGCGAAACCGATGACGATTCCGGCAAATCGCCCGGTATCCGGCACGGCAAGTTCGTCACATTCCCGCCGAGCCAGATCGCCGCGAGCGACCAGTCGGGGCGCTTCGTCGCCGAGAACAACAAGGTCCTGATCTTCAGTTTCACCGGCGTCGAAGCCACACTCAAGTACATCCTTGATCCCCAGGGAACGGCCTGGGTCATTCATTTCGAGAATCCATTCGGCGTGGCGGCCGGGACCAAGAACTCTGCCGACGCGCGCGTCGAAGGCCCGAACGCCGCACAGTTCGAGTCTCCCAAGCCCGGCATGAGCGGCAAGAACGACGTCAAGTACCTCTTCATCCTCAACGCCAAGGGCGGTGCGGCGCCCGTGCCCGTGCCTGTGCCAACGCCTCAACCAGGCCCGGCAGCCAACGTGCCGTCGAGTTGCCTCATTTCGATCGTCAACCTGACCGAGTTCGAACTGTCACGTGCCGAGGCCGAACACGAGCGCGGCGACTTCATGGTGCCGCCGCCCCGATCGGTGGCACCTGGTGCCGTGGTCACCATCTCGTCGGTCGAGACGCCGGGCGCGAAGGAACAAGGCTGCAAGGGGTTCATCGTGTGGGAGGTGGGCTCACCGGTGGCCGCGACGTGGCGCGTCGACTGGGACAACCCGGAAAACGCGAAGAACAACTCGACGGCCGTGCTGTCACCTGCGGGCACAGGCTTCAAGTCGCAGGATGTCATTGGCCAAGGTGAAGACAACGTGCCGGTGTCGTTCACGATTTCGGGTGGGGGCGCGCCCAAACCTGAACCCAAACCCGAACCGAAGCCCGAACCGAAGCCCGAACCGAAGCCCGAGCCCGAGCCCGAGCCCGAGCCTGATCTCCCGTTTGTGCCGCCAATCAAGACGAAACAACCGACTTTCCGCAAGGGCGACAAGAGCAAGGACGGCTGGGTCGAGTACGCGCAGATGCTGCTCAATTTCCACCTGGGCACGCAACTCAAGCAGGACGGCGACTTCGGCAACGCGACATTGGCCGCGGTGCTGAAATTCCAGAAAACGAAGAAGCTCCAGATCGACGGCACGCTGGGCAACCAGACGTGGGCTGCATTGCGCGAAGGTGCGCCCGAAAAACCAAGTACCGACGGGCGCAAGCCGCACACCTTCGTCGAAAAAGGCGTTGAGGCGCGGTGGAGCCTCGAAAGTGACAAGTTCAATTTCCACTTCGCCGACGACGACGAGTTGTTCTTGTCCGTCGATGGCGTGGGTGACACGCCAATCGATGCGTCGACCGAAGCCACCTTGCGCGTCACGCCGCCCGGTGGCAAGCCCAAGGTCATCAAGGCCAAACTAGGGCCTGGCGCGCCCAAAGCAAGCGGCGATGGCGCTTTTCACACCCTCATCGTCAAGAACTTCCGCAAGACGTTCCCGTCGGTGCCGGCCAACGCCGACGTGAGTGGGTACCTCATCGAAGGTTTCCTGCCGGAGGAACTGGGCGGCGACTCCTTTTCCAGCAAGGCGCAAGCGGTTTAGCGGGCCGCACGAGCTGGCGGCTGCCGGCCCTTCAGCGCGCCGCCCTGACCAGCGCCCAGGCGACCCAGCCGTAGAACAGCAGCGGCAGTATCGCCAGACACCAGTGGTCGATCCTGAACGCCAGCTCTTCGCGCTTGGTTCCTCCAACCGCAAGCAGAACGCAGAGACCAGCAGCGTGAAGAAGATGCCGGACGCCGATCGGCGTCTCCAAGATCGCCCGACATTGCGGGTCAGAACGCCGCTATGTCGTCTCCTGCGTCGAGCACGGCAAGCAGCTTGGCGGCGACCCTGCCCGGGCTCTTCGAACCAAGCGCGATTTCGTCCAAACACTTTGTCAACATACCGCAGACTGCGTTGATGATCCTCTCCTCATCCAGATTTGCCTTGCTCAGCTTGAAATCGCTACCGGTGACGAGCTTGCGGTAGTCGTCGCAGTCACCCTCGACGTCGGTCAGCATTGTCTGGTAGGCACGCAGCGACTTCACCAGTTTCTTGATGTCGTCCTGAAGCGCCTTGGCCATCGTCGCGCTCTTTGTGAGCGCTACCTTGGGATCAGAACGAGGTCTGTCGAGCTTGCCCTTCTTCCCGAGCTTGCGCAGCGCGTCCGCCGTAACGCCTTCGAGTTCACTCAATGCTTTTGCCGCTGAATCCACCATGTTGGTTTCCCTCCGAGTAAGGTCACGAGGGTGGGCGTACAAGCGCGAGTCAGCGCGCCGCCCTGACGATCGCCCAGGTGACCCAGCCATAGAACAGCAGCGGCAAGATCGCCAGGCACCAGTGGTCGATCCTGAAGGCCAGTTCTTCGCGCCCTCTGACTTCCAGCCGCAGGCAGAACGCCGAGATCAGCAGCGTGAAGAAGATGCCTGCCAGCGCCACCATGTGCAGCCGGTCGGCCACGGTCAGCGAGGCTGAGTCGGGCACCGACGCCGAAACGATGAATGCACTGGCGGCCACGGCGAACAGCGCGCCCACACCCATGCCGAAGCGCGCGTCCAGGTCGGAAGGCTTGACCATGAACGAGACGAAGGCCACACCCGTGGCCAGGATCACGGTGGACAGCAGCTTGATCGCGGTGCCCCAACCGACGCGGTCGAGATCCCACGAAATCATGTAGCGCGAGTACTCGCTCTGCGCGTCGGTGGGCAGTGAGGTGTCGCCGTAGTTGGTGCGGTAGAGCTTACGCACGACATCGCTGCCGAAGTTGGCGGCGCGCCAGCCCGCCATGTCGATCTCGTCGCCCAGGCGCGAGTTCGCCTTGTCGTTGACGAACACCAGGTCGAGTGTGGTCAGCCCGCCGTCCTCGATGCGCACCTGGGTGCGGTGCCAGTCGAATGGAAAGTCCGTCAGGTCCCAGGCTTCGGCGATCGTGGCCGAGATGCGCGCCGCAGCGTAGTTCATGTCGCCGATCTTCTTCTCGACGATGCTGGTCCTGCCGTCGATGCGCCCGTTGATGATCTCGAAGCTGTCCAGCGGCTTGTAGTCGGCAAGCGCGCCTTGTGCCTTCCAGCGAAACCAGATGAAGAAGTCCAGCGTGTACTTGTTCTCCCGGAAGTTCAGGTCCTGGACCTTGTTGACGTAGGTCCCGACCACCACTTCTGCCGGCACGGCACGCGCGCCGCCACTGATGCAAAAGACCAGTGCACCAAGCAGCGCCAACATCAGGTTTCGCATCGACAGCCTTTGTTCATCCGCGTCATGGCATTATGCCCATTTCGTGTGATGGCACGGCATGTCAGCGTGCCCGTCCACGCCCATGAACACACGCCTATTTCTTTCCTGATTAGGCACCAAGTTCAGCCGCACGAATGACACATCTGTTGTGCGGCACGGTCACGCATGCCGCTCGCAGGAGTCGCGGCAAGATGCTCCTGAGGTTGTAGCGCCGATTGAATCGATATTGCACTTCGGCAAGAT
>JANOJR010000167.1:0-9222 GCA_031418855.1 Rubrivivax sp. | reverse complement strand
CCGAGTGGCTGCCGGCGCGCTTGAGTCTGTCCGCCAAGAGCTGCACCGTCGCGCTGTCGCTCACGATCAGATTCTTCATCCACGGCTCCTTGAAACCCGTGGATCGACATCATATCTAATCTATTGAACGCTACTTGGTATCAGGCAGCGTGTATCGGCGCACGAAGCTGCGGTCGATGTGATCTTTCCACCACCAGACCCAGCGCCCCTGCGCCGTCCAGTTGCCCCATGAGGCAATGGCGCGCCGGTCACCACACGAGATGAGGTTGAGCGTGCGCTTTGAGGGCAGATGGGCCAGCGTCGGCGCACCCGCCAGCAGCGCGCGCAGGTTGTGCGCCAGCGGCGGCCCAGCGCGCACGGCGTAAACACCGCTGCGTGGATGCGCCATGTCGATGCGCGAGGCGACGTCACCCACGGCCAATACCTGCGCATGCGAGCTGCTTTGCAGCGTGGCCGTGGTGCTGATGTAGCCGCGCTCGTCCAGCGCCAGGCCGCTGCCGCGCAACCACGGCGGCGCGCCACTGCCGGCGGCCAGCACGGGTACGTCGCAGGCCACGCGCGCGCCCGAGGCCAGCAGCACATGGTCGGCGGCGATGGCGGCGCAGGTCTCGGGCAGCACGGCGATGCGCCAGCGCCGCAAGTGCGCCATCGCCGCGGCGACCACCTCGACAGAATAACCTTCAAGAGGTGTGGTGCCACCGAGCACCAGCGCCACGCGTGCTTGCGCGCCCAGGCGGCGCTGCAAGGCCATGGCCAGCTCCACGCCAGCGGCACCGCCGCCGATCACGACCACGTCGAGCGCACGCGTTGCGGCCAGCGACACGGTGCGCTCGAAGAGCTGCACGAAGTGTTCGATCGGCCGCACAAAAAGCGCGTGTTCGCTGGCGCCGGGAAGCCAGTCGCGCGCCATCACCGAGCCGGTGTCAATCGACAGCAGCTCGTACTCGGCGTGCTGCCCGGTCGACAGCCGCACGACGCGCGCGTCGGCGTCCATAGCCACCGCCGAGGCTTCCACCAGCGCCACGCCCGCCGCGCGTGCCAGCGGTACCAGCGGGATGGCACAGTCGTCCGCAGCGTAGTGCCCCGCCACCAGCCCGGGCACCATGCCCGAGTACATCTGCCGCGCAAAGGGCGTGACCAGCATGACCTCGGTGCCCGGCAAGCGTTGGTGCGCTAACGCGCGTAGCACGTGCACATGGGCGTGGCCGCCGCCGAGCAGCAAGAGTCGTTTCATAGCCTCATCGCGTCAAGGCGCGAGCCGCAGTTCGGCCACAAAAGCCAGTGTGTCGACGCCGGTGTTGTCGCTGTCAGCGCCCACGAGCATGGCGCTGAGCGGCAATAGCTCGGCGCTTTCGTCGCCGAAGGCGCGGCGGAAGTCGGCCGCGATGTCGCGCTGCTCGGTGAACCACTGGCCGCTGGCGTCGCGGCCGTTGCGCAGCGTGATCATGCGCACGCGCCGGGTGTAGGCGTTGTCGAGCAGCGTGTCGTGGGGCAGCTGGTGGTCCCAGACGTAGCACAGGGTGGCGGCGGGCAGCTTCTCGCCCGCGCGCAGGCTTGCCAGGCGCAGCAGCTGGCGCTCAACGAAGGGCACGCTGGCCAGCGGCATGTCAAAGCTCAGGCACACGCGCAGGGGTGCGTCGTCACCGCTGCGCTGGCGCAGGTCGGCGCGGGCATTGCCTTGCTCGACGCGCCAGGCCCAGCTCAGGCTCTTCTGAAGCATGGGCTTGGGGAATTCGTGCACCAAGTTGCCGTAGGAGCCCTGCGTCTGCACGCGCAGGGCCGCTCGGCCATCGAGCACCATGCCGCTGAAACGGGTAGCCGGCTTGGCACCCGCCGGCAGGGTAACGAGGCGCCAGCGCGCGTCCAGCTGTGCCTGCTCGTTCACCAGGGGTGGCGGCAGTGGCGGTGCGTCTGCCGCTGCATGACTAACACCCAACATAAGCGCCATCGCTACGACGGCACGGCGCATAGACGCAGGGTCAAGCGCCAGGTCAGGCGCAGCGGCCCAATCAGCCACGTCGCCAGGCATGCAAGCGCTCAACCCAGCGCAAGAGCGCGTGCGGCTGGTGCGCACGCTTCCACTCGCCGGCGGCGTACTTGTTGGCTTCGGCCAGCGTGGGGTAGGTGTGGATGGTGCCCAGAATCTTGTTCAAGCCCAGGCCATGTTTCATCGCCAACACGTACTCGGCCAACAAGTCACCGGCGTGCACACCGACGATGGTCACGCCCAGGATCTTGTCTTTGCCCGGCACCGTCAGCACCTTGACCCAGCCATGGGCCGCGCTGTCGGCGATGGCGCGGTCAAGGTCGTCAATACCGTAGCGTGTGACCTCGTACGCGACACCCTGCTCTTTGGCTTCCTGCTCGTTCAAACCCACACGCGCGACCTCCGGGTCGATGAAGGTGGCCCAGGGGATGACGCGGTAGTCGACCTTGAATTTCTTGAAGGCGCCGAAGAGGCCATTCACCGCCGCATACCAGGCTTGGTGTGCGGCCACGTGGGTGAACTGGTAGGGCCCGGCGACGTCACCGCAGGCGAGGATGTTGGGGAACTTCGTCTCCAGAAACTCGTTGACTTGCACGGTGCGGTTCACCGCCACGCCAAGCTCTTCGAGGCCGTAGCCAGCCAAGCGCGCAACGCGGCCGACGGCGCACAAGAGCACATCGAATTCGATGCGCTTCTCGACGCCGCCCGCGTCGACGACGATGAATTTGGCATCACCCACCTTCTCGCAGCGTAGCGCCTTGTGGCCCGTGAGCACGGCCACGCCATCGGCTTCAAGCGCCTTCTGCGCATAGGCCGAGACCTCGGCGTCTTCACGAATCATGATGCGTGGCGCCATCTCGATTTGCGTCACCTCCGAGCCCAGACGCGCGAAGCATTGCGCCAGCTCGCAGCCGATAGGCCCGCCGCCGAGCACGACCAGGCGCTTGGGCAGTTCGCGCAGGCCCCACAAGGTGTCACTGGTGAGGTAGCCCACAGTGTCCAGCCCCGGAAGTGGTGGCACAAAAGGCATGGCACCGGTGGCGACGACTATTGATTGGGTGCTGAGCACCTTGACGCTGCCGTCATCGAACGTGATCTGCACATGCCAAGGGTCGATGATCTTGGCGCTGCCCGTCGCCACATCGACACCCAGGCTGGTGTAGCGCTCCACCGAGTCGTGCGGCTCGACCTCGCGCACCACACGCGCCACGCGCTCCATCACCTGCGCAAAGTCGAGCTGATACGAGGCCTGCGCGATGCCGTAGTCAGCGCTGTGTTTCATCTGCCGCGCCAACGTGGCTGTTTTGATCAAGGCCTTGCTCGGCACGCAGCCGTAGTTCAGGCAGTCGCCACCCATCTTGTGGCGCTCAACGAGCGTGACCTTGGCTTTCACCGCCGCCGCGATGTAGCTCGTGACCAGCCCCGCCGCACCCGCGCCGATGACGACCATGTTGCGATCGAAGGTCTTGGGCTTCTTGTGCGCCCAGGCCGCATAGACCCGCCGCGCCTGGATCAGGTCGACGATCTTCTTGGCCACGAGCGGGAAAACACCCAGCAGCACGAAGGAGCCGATGAGCCCTGGCGACAAGATGCCCTTGAGCGAAGTGAGCTGTGCTAACTGTGTACCTGCGTTGACATAGACCAGCGTGCCGGCGAGCATGCCGAGCTGGCTGACCCAGTAAAACGTGGCCACCTTCATCTTCGTCAAACCCATCAGCAGGTTGATGACGAAAAAGGGAAAGAGCGGCACCAGGCGCAGCGTGAAGAGGTAGAAGCCGCCCTCTCGTTCGACGCCGCGGTCGAGGTCGGTGAGCGCTTTGCCAAAGCGCGCCTTGATGCCGTCGCGCAGCACGTAGCGCGCCACCAGCATCGCCAAGGTGGCGCCGATGCTGGAGGCGAACGAGACGATCAGCGTGCCGACCCACAGGCCGAAGATCGCCCCCGCAAGCAGGGTCATGATCGCCGCGCCGGGCAGCGAAAGCGCCGTTACCGCAACGTAGGCCGCAAAGAAGCTGCCGATCACCAAACCGGGCTGGCTCTGATACAGCGCGGCGAAGCCACTCTGCGCGCCCTTGATGTAGTCCAGGCTGAAGTAGCGCGCCAGATCAAGCGCGAAAAACGCCACGACCGCCAGCAGCAACGTGGCCAGCAGCGCCATCTTCTTGGTGTTCATATCGAGGTCTCCTGAGGGCCCATGTCGGTCGTGTCGCGCCGCCCCACCTTACACCGACAGCACGCGCCAGCCGGCAATGACACGGGTCACGATGGTGGCCACGCACATCGCGGCAAAACCGTAAGCCCACCACGCAAAGTGCTGTGGCCACAGGCACATCAAGGCAAAACACAGCAGCGTCTCGCTCGCCTCGGTGAGCCCACCCAGGTAGTAAATGCCTTTGCTTGGGTAGTCGCTGTTCTTGAGCCCGCACCTCTCGGCCAGCACCGAGAAGGCCAGAAAGCTTGAGGCCGTGCCGATGAAGGCCGCCAGCAGCACGGCCGCTGGCAAGGCATTCGCCGCCGGCTGTGCCACGGCAAAGGCTAACGGCACAGCGGCGTAGACAAGAAAGTCCAGCGTGATGTCGAGAAAGGCGCCGCGGTCGCTGGTGCGGGTGAGCCGCGCTACCGTGCCGTCCAGGCCGTCAAGCAAGCGGCTCAGCAGCAAGACTGCCAGGCCCCAGAGCGGCAAGCTCGAAGCGATGAGCAGGGCCGCCGCGATGCCCAAGACGAACGCGGCGAGCGTGATGGCGTCGGCGCCAACACCCAAGCCCACCAGGCCACGCGCCAGCGGCGTCAGCAGTGGCGCGAGCCCTCGCAGTGCGAGGCGGTCAAGCATCAAGACCAGCCGCCACCAGCGGCGGCAAGGTGATCACTTGCGCGCCGGCGGGCACGTCGCTGGCATCGTGCGTGACGAGCACGGCGCAGACTCGGTGCGCGCGCAGCTCCGCCCACACGAACTCGCGCATGCGCTGGCGCAGCGCCGCATCCAGCTTGGAGAAGGGCTCGTCCAGCAGCAACAGCCGCGGTCCCGCGAGCAAGCTGCGCAAGAGTGAGATGCGGGCACGTTGGCCACCCGACAGACTGGCGGGCAGGCGTGTGGCAAAGCCGACCAGCCCGGCGCGCTGCAAGACTTGCGTGGCGCGTGCAATGCGTTCGACTCGCGGCCCGCTCGCAGCGGCGAAGAGCAGGTTCTCCATCACCGTGAGGTGCGGAAAGAGCAAGTCGTCTTGGAACAAAAATCCGACGCGGCGCTGCTCGGTGGGCAGCAGCGTGATGTCGCAGCCGTCAACCCACACGGTGCCCGTGGCAGACAGCGGTGGCTCAAGCAAGCCCGCAAGGTAGTTCAAGAGCGAACTCTTGCCCGAGCCGCTTTCGCCCATCAACACCAGCACCTCACCCGCAGCCAGCTGCGCCGAGAATCGCGGCACCAGCTCGCGCTGATGCAAAGACAGCGAAAGGTCGATCAACTGCAAGGACATGCGTGGGCGCCGCGACAAGCACAAGGCACGCAATGTGCCACGGTTGCCGGCAGCTGCCGCTGCGGCCACCTAAGATCCCCGGCCATGAGCTCACTGAATAGCAAGGCGCCTGCCAAGCCGATCTTGGCCACACAAGCCAACGGCGTACGCGTGCTGGCGCTGCCCCTGCCAAATGCGCTAACCGTCAACCTCAGCGTGTTCGTGCGCAGCGGCAGTGCCCACGAGCCGCGGCGGCTCAGCGGCATCAGCCACGTCATCGAACATACGCTCTTCAAGGGCAGCCACACACGCGACGCGCGGCGCATCAACCTCGACGCCGAGCGTCTTGGCACCGAGGTCAACGCACACACCGACAAAGACCACAGCGCCTTTCACATGCGCTGCCACCCGCGCGACATCAGCGCCAGCGTGCGCATGCTGGCCGACATCGTGCTGTGCCCGAGCTTCCCGGCGCACGAGCTGGACAACGAACGCCAGGTCTTGCTGCAAGAGTTTGCCGAGGACGAAGACGACCCCATGGCCAGCGCCTGGAAGCTCTTCGACAAAGCCTGCTGGGGCACGCATGGCGCGGCGCAGCCGGTGATCGGCTCGCGACGATTGATCGAGAGCTTCAGCCGCGACGACTTGGAGGCCTATCACCGCGAGCATTTCACCGGTGCCAACCTGGTGCTGGCTGCAGCCGGGCCGATCGACGCCGACAAGCTGGTTCGTGAGGTTGAGCGTGGCTTTGCATCGCTTGCGCGCGGGCAGGCGCAGGTCATGCTAACGCCCAACTACGGTGGCGGCATTCGCGCACGCGCGCAAGTCGGCAGCAGCCAGGCCCATGCCGTGCTGGGCTTTGGCATCAACGGCCTGCAGGCCAAAGACGCCACGGCGGAAGTCGCCGCCGCCGTCATCGGCGAGGGCATGAGTTCACCGCTGATGCAGCGTCTGCGCGAAGAGCGCGGGCTGGTCTACTACGCCGCCTGCGCCGCCGATGTGATGGACGGCTTCGGCCAGTTCGTCGTCGAAGCGTCGATGGCGCGCGAGAACCTGCAAGACACCGTCGCCGCCGCCGCAGGTTTGCTGAGTGAGCATGCGCATGCGGTTGACAAAAGCGACCTGGCGCGCGCCCACAAACAGCTCGCGCTGCGCCAACTGCAATTGCTAGAGCGCCCGCAGCGCTGGCTGGAGCAAGCCGCGCTCGACGTCTTCGTGCACGGCCGCCCAAGGTCGCAAGCACGCGCGGCCAGCGCCGCAGCCGCCATCGGTGTGGCGCAGGTGCGCGACTTCATGGCGAGCTTGCTGCAACAGGCGGCGACCTTGGCCATGACGGGCCATCTCGCACGTGACGCCAAAGCCCGGGCACTGTTTGCCTTGGCGCAGGCCGGGCTGCGCGCCAAGCCTGCTGCGGCGCAACCAAGCCCAGCCGGGTTTGGCTGAGCCTTGAGTAGGTGGTGGAACCGGGGGGAATCGAACCCCCGTCCGCAAGCCATCGCCGGACGGTTCTACATGCGTAGCTGTCTGATTTGGATTTAAGTGCCCACGTCGCGCAGCAGCACGCTACGTTGGCCCCGAGTCATTTGGTTTTAGGCCCACAACGAATGACACGCTGCAGGACGAGCCCATGTGAATGACCTCGCAGCCTTTCAGTCTTTCGACTTCAGACCCAGCCCATCGGCCAACTGTTGCGAGGCTCGCCGGTTTTAAGCGGCGAGTGCGTACGTTTGATCGTTCGCAGTTACTTTGTTTCCAGTGGTTTAACGAGCGAACTGGTGCTCGGCATGCCCCGTGTCGACTCCGCACCCACGTCGAAGCCAGGTCGGTCCCAGGGGTCTGAGTTTAGGCCAGTTCCAGCCAATTCAAGAGCTGATCGGGCGCCGACAAGACAGCATCGGCGCCCCAGCTGGCAATGGGCTCGGCGTCACCCAGGTAACCCCAGGCTGCGGCCAGGGTGGACATGCCCGCCGCGCGGCCCGCGCGGATGTCGCGGATATCGTCGCCGACATACACGCAGCGATGTGCGGCCACGCCCATGCGCCGCGCGGCCTCCAGCAAGGGAGCGGGGTGCGGCTTGGTGAAGGCTGTCGTGTCACCGCCGATCAAGGTGGCGCAGTTCGGCGCAAGGCCCAAGCCTGCAAGCATGGGGCCTGCCAGCCGTGTCGCCTTGTTCGTCACGACGCCCCACCGCATTGACGTTAGTTGCATGGCCTCCAGCACGCCGTGCATCGCCGGGAACACGGTCGAGCTGTGCAGCATGCGGCGCTCGTAGCGCCACAGAAAGTCGGCACGCAGCTCATCAAACCTCGCGTCACCGGGACGCAGGCCAAAGGCCGCCGCCAACATGCCGCGTGCGCCAGAGCCGACCATGCGGCGCAGCTCGGCATACGGTGCCGGCTCCATGCCGGCCGCGGCACGCATCTCGTTGGCGGCAGCGGCCATGTCG
This sequence comes from Rubrivivax sp., assembly GCA_031418855.1. Lineage (GTDB taxonomy): Bacteria > Pseudomonadota > Gammaproteobacteria > Burkholderiales > Burkholderiaceae_C > Rubrivivax. The sequence goes on along the minus strand of JANOJR010000167.1, from coordinate 1,337 downwards.
GGCGCGCTGTCGACCAAGGTGCCGTCGAAGTCAAACAGCACGGCGTCGATGCGCGGATGGCGGCGCTGCGGCGTCATCCGGCTTGGCGCCGGGTCGCCAGCAGGTAGTTCACGCTGGCGTCGGCCGTGAGCGTGTAGCGCCGGGTGAGGGGGTTGTAGCCCATGCCGCGACTGTCTTCGATGGACAGCCCACCATCACGACACCAGCGGGCAAGTTCGCTAGGGCGGATGAAACGTGCGTACTCATGTGTGCCTTTGGGCAGCAAGCCGAGCACATATTCCGCGCCCACGATGGCCTGCGCAAATGCCTTGGCGTTGCGGTTGATGGTGGAGAAGAAGACCCAACCGCCTGGTTTGACCAGGCTGCCGCAGGCACGCACCACCGACGATGGGTCAGGAACGTGCTCCAGCATTTCCATGCAAGTCACCACGTCAAACGACGCCGGTCGCTCCAGCGCGAGCGCTTCCACTGCCACCTCGCGGTAATCCAGCGCACGCATGTCGCTCTCCAGCGCATGAAGTCGGGCCACGCCCAGAGGCTTGCTGGCCAGGTCGATGCCCAACACCGACGCGCCGCGCTGCGCCATCGACTCGGCCAGGATGCCGCCGCCACAGCCGACGTCGAGCACGGTCTTGCCGCGCAGACTGGCGAGCGCGTCGATCCAGTTCAGCCGGAGCGGGTTGATTTCGTGCAGCGGTTTGAACTCGCTGTCACGGTCCCACCAGCGGTGGGCCAGCTCGCTGAATTTGGCCAGTTCCTGTGCGTCGACGTTGCTCATTGATGCAGCCTACGCGCTGCGCGCGGTCCCACCAAGCGGGAACTCGCAGTCGGGAGACCCTCGTTGCTCATATCGTGATCGTAAGGTCCGCAATGACAAAACCCCGCCGGAGCGGGGTTTTGTGGTTGAAGCCCCTCGCGGGACCTCGACGCTTACCTGCGGGTGCGGGTACCGACGACCTCGATCTCGGTACGGCGGTTCTTGGCCTTACCTTCCTTGGTCTTGTTGTCGGCGACGGGCTGCTTCTCGCCCTTGCCTTCGGTGTACACGCGGTTCTTCTCGACACCCTTGCTGACCAGGTAGTCCTTCACCGACTCAGCACGGCGAATCGACAATTTCTGGTTGAAGGCGTCGCCACCATCAGAGTCAGTGTGGCCGACGGCGATGATGACTTCAAGGTTGATGCCTTTGGTCTTGCCGACGAGGTCGTCGAGCTTGGCCTTGGCTTCGGGCTTGAGCACAGCCTTGTTGACGTCGAAGAACGCGTCAGCTGCAAAAGTCACCTTCTCGCTCACCGGCGCTACCACTGCCGGCGGAGGCGGCGGGGGCGGCGGGGGCG
>JANOJR010000166.1:0-5982 GCA_031418855.1 Rubrivivax sp. | reverse complement strand
CGACACACGCGACGCGGACCGCCAGCTCATCCTTGTGGCGCTGCGCAACACCCGCAACGCCGCCGGCCTGGTGCGCTCGCTGGGCGACCTGGCCTTGCTGGACGAGCCCAGCTTCAAGCTCGACGCCATGCTCATCGATGTGGTCGACGTGCTGGGTGACGTCGTGCTGCGTTTTGCCGACCGCGCCGCACAGCAGGGTGTGGCGCTAACGTGCGAAGCACGCGGCACGGCAGCGCCCTTCGCGCGGCTTGACATCGAGCTCTTCGAGCGTGCGCTGGCCAACGTCGTCGACAACGCCTTGAAGTTCACACCCCGTGGCGGCCACGTGACGCTGAGTGCTGCAGTGGACGACGGCGGCGTCGTCGTGCGCATTGCCGACAGCGGCCGCGGCATCCCGCACGCGGACTTGCCACGCCTGTTTGATCGCCTCTACCAAAGCCGCGAGAGCACCGCGCCGGCCGCAGGCGACGGCGGCAAAGGCCTGGGCCTGGCCATCGTCAAGCGCATCGTGGAACTGCACGGCGGCAGCGTCAGCGTGCACAGCGAGCTCGGGCAGGGAACCGAGGTCGAGATCCAGCTGCCGCGCGGCTAGCGCGCCAGCGCTGCTATGGTGGCGGCCCACCACGAGGAGACTTCAAATGCTTGACCGCAAGACCGCCATCGTCACCGGCGCCGGCACCGGCGTGGGCGCCGCCACGGCTCTGGGCTTGGCCCAGCGCGGCTACAACGTGCTCATCAACTACCGCAAGAGCGAGCGTGAGGCCGAGGCGTCGGCCGCGGCCTGCCGCGAGGCCGGCGCCGACGTGCTGCTGATGCGCGGTGATGTGGCTGACGACGCCGACTGCCGCGCCCTGAGTGAGGCTGCCGTGGCGCGCTGGCAGCGCATCGACGCGCTGGTCAACAACGCCGGCGTCACCACCTTCAGCGGCTCGGCCAACTGGGACGTGCTGGACGCGGCCGTGTTCCAAAACATCATGGGCGTGAACGTGCTGGGCAGCTTCCAGATGGTGCGGGCTTGCGTGGCGCACTTGAAGGCAGCGCAAGGCGCCATCGTCAATGTCTCGTCGATCGCCGGCGCGCTGGGCATCGGGTCGTCGGTGCCCTATGTCGCGAGCAAAGGCGCCATCAACGCGCTGACGCTGCACCTGGCGCGCAGCCTGGCCCCCGACATCCGCGTCAACGCCGTGTGCCCGGGGTTGATCACCACGCGCTGGTTTGTCGACGGCATTGGGGCCGAGAACGCCGAGAAACTGAAGGCGCAGTACGAACGCACCGTGCCGCTGGCACGCGCGTGCACGGCCGAAGACGTGGCCGAAGCCGTGATCTGGCTGGTGCACGGCGCGCGCACGGTGACAGGTGAGCTGATCTTGCTCGATTCGGGCATGCACCTGGGTGGCGCGGGGCAGGTGGTGGCGAGCAAGGCTTAGCTCCCTCCCCCGGAAAGGGGGAGGGTTGGGGTGGGGGTGGAATGCCGCAATAACTACCGAGGTGAGGAGACACTGAACCCCCTCCCCAGCCCAGCTGCGCACCGCGTCCCGGCTTGCAAGCCGGGACCGCTCAGTCGGCTCGCCGCAGGCGGCTCGAAACCCCGCCTTCGCCCCCCTGCCAGGGGGAGGGAGCAAGGACTAAGGCAAGGTGATCACCACCGTGTCGTCCATCACCAGCGCATCGCGCGCGCCACGGCCGCCGCCGAACACGGCGCGCTGCGGCTCTTGCGCAAGCTCGCGGTAGCCGCCGTCGTAGTCCCAGGTCGTGACGTAGACCTTCACGCCCTTTAGCGACTTCAGGCCGCCGAGTGCGGCGGCGGGCAGGGTGAAGGTGATGCGCCCGCTGGCGGGGTCGGTATCGATCGTGGCACCGGGGCTGGTCACCACACCTTCGTCGTTAGCCGTCGCACCGGCTGAGGAAAATAGCGCGTTGGACCAACCATGTGCACGCAGCCGGTAGTGCCAGCGCATGCCCGCCGGCAGCAGCGCGTTTTGGCGCGGCATCACGGCCACGCCGCCTTCGCGGCCGGGCACTTCGATGAAGACGGTGAAGGCGACGTGATCAAAGCCGTTGGCGGGGTTCCACGTGCGCGTGACGGCGTTCATCGTCAGATCGATACGCAGCGCCCCGCCCGAGCCCGAGACCTTGGTGCGGCGGATGTCGAGCTGGCGTTGGGGCCCCCAGCTCGGGTCCAGCGGGTAGAGGTAACGGCCCGCCGGTCCACGGTCATCGCCGGCAGGGTCTTCAACATCGGCTAGCAGCGCCCACTCGCGGCGCACGGTGAAGTCCAGCGCAGGCGAGGCTACGCCATCGGCCCAGGCCACGACACGGTGGCTGATGAGCGGGTCGACCATGGCGCTGGTGTCGACGTTGGCTTGCCAGCGGCCGTCGGGACCGGGCGCGAGCGCGTGCGCTTCGTGCCAGCGCCCATCGGTCACCAGGCGCCGGCTGCGCGCAGGCGGCGCGCTGCCGTTGAGCTGAAAGTCGCCACGGAACTGGGTCGCAGGCGGCACATCGATGCTGGGCCGACTCACCACGGTGGCCGCCGCGCCGGCCGTTGCCGCGCCCGCCGACACACCCGCCACCACGCGCCAGACCCAGCCGCCCTTGGCCGGCATCACGAAGCTCAAGGCACCGTTCGTGTCGACCGTTAGCGCAGGCGCCACACCGTCGATGGCAAAGAGCGGCTCCAGCACCGCGCCACCGGGCAAGTCAAGGTTGTCGGCCAGGACCTCATGCTCGGCGGTGTTGAAGGCCACCAGCAGCTGCTCACGCTCACCACCGCCGTGCATCAACCACGCCAGCGCGCCGGGCCCGGCCGCGCTGTGGTGCAGCACACGCGGCGCGCCGCGCGAGAGCACGCGGTGCTGGCTGCGCAGCGCCGCGGCCGCCTTGAGGTAGCGGTACAGCGGCGCGCCAGTGTCGAAATGGTCGCGCCCCTTCGCGCCAACGCCCGCCGCGAACATCGCCGCGCGCGGCTCGGTGAAGCCTTGCTCGGTGCCGTAGTAAATGACGGGGATGCCCGGCAGCGTCATCAGCGCCAGCAGTGCCTGCTTCAGACTGGCTTGGCTGCCACCTGCGAGATACCGGTCAACATCGTGGTTATCAAGAAAGCTGGGCATCAAGTGCGGCGCCTGGTGCAGCGCCATCATCTGCTCGATGCGAAAGGCCAGCTCGGCGGTGGGTGCGCCACGCGCGAAGACTTCGTTCAGGCTGCCGTAGAGCGGGAAGTTGAGCATGCCCGGCAGCAGCGGTTTACTGTCCCGGGTGCGCATGTAGCCGTCGATCTTCTTCGCCTCGCTCGTCTGGCCGCGCTTGTCGATGCCAAAGCCTTCGCCGAAGACGTGGAAGGCATTGCGCCCGGTGCGCCGCGCCGCTTCCATCACGCCGGGGTTTTTCCAGCTGCGGTGGTAGAGAAAGTCGGCATAGAAATCAGGCGGCACGTAAAACGCTGTGTCGATGCGAAAAGCGTCGACGCCGACCTCACGAATCCAGTAGCCATAACTCTTGCGCAGTGCTTCGCGCACGGCCGGGCTTTCGGTGTTGAGGTCGTCCAGGCCCGACATCTGGAAGCTGTGTTCCTGGCGCGTGTCGGTGTAGTCGCTCACGTCGGGCGTCCAGTGGTAGACGGCGGCCTTGCGGTGCGCGCTCTTGCGCGGGTCGTTCAGGTTGAAGGGCTTTTGGCTCGGCGAGCTGAGACCGCGTGCGTCGGCGTTGGGCGTGAAATAACGCGCAGGGTCTTGGGCGTCCCAGCCGCCTTGGTAGCTGAAGAAATCGGCCGTGTGGTTGACGACGATGTCTTGCACCAGGTACATGCCACGGCGGTGCAGCGCGTCAGACAAGCGCTTGTAGTCGCCCATGTCGCCGAGGTGTTTGTCCAGCTTCATGAAGTGCTCCGCCCAGTAGCCGTGGTAGCCGCTGAACTTGGCCTTGCTGTCCCACCAGCGGTTGGCCACCGGTGGCGTGATCCACACCGCGGTGGCGCCTAGGCCCTGCACGTAGTCCAGGCGTTGCATCAGGCCGCGCAGGTCGCCGCCGCTGTACTTGGCGGCGTCCTTGGGGTCGTACTCGTTGGCCCGCTGGTCGTTGTTGCTGGCGTCACCGTCGGCAAAGCGGTCGGTCATCACGAAGTAGATGACTTGGTCGCGCCAGTCGGGTGAAGGCACGTGCAGCTTCAAGCCGCGCTGGGCGTGGCTGCTAACGCTTAACAGTAGCGCCAACGCGGCGAGCAGTGTACGCATGGCGCCCATGGTCAGGGCCCCTGCACCGCGAACACCTGTACCGCTTGCGCCGGCAGCTCCAGCTGCGTGCCGCCGTAGGCATTCACGGCTGCGGGTGCGGCGGCACTCGGGTACAGCGGCACGAGGCGGGCGCCGGGCGGCAGCTGCGCCAGCTCCACGGCGGCGGATGTCGCGCCGTAGTTGATGGCCACCAGCGTGTGCTCAGGCCCGAACTTGCGCTGCCAGCTGGCCACCAGGCCTTGCGCCGTGGCGGCGACATAGCTGCCACGCGCGATCGACGCATGCTGGTTACGCAGGCCGATCATGGCTTTGTAGAAGGCATGGATCGAGTCGGGTTGTTGGCGCTGACTTTGCGCGTTATTCGTCGCCAGCTGGGGCGCCACGGCACGGAACGGCGCGCCGCTTGTGAACCCCGCCGTGCATGCATCCGGCGTCCAGCTCATCGGCCCGCGGATGGGCAGGTCGCCCTTCAAACCAGGCAGGCCCGGCTGGCCGACTTCTTCGCCGTAGTAAATGAAGGGCGTGCCGGGCTGCAAGAGGTAGCCTGCCGCCGCGAGCTTGTACTTGGCCACGTCGCCGTCGAGCTGGTCCCACAGCCGCCGGCCGGCAAAGATGTCGTGGTTGGAGACAAAGGTCGACAGGCCGTGCGGGGCTTTGCTGAAGTACTCCGCCACCACCTTGACCGACTCGGCCTTGCCGCGTGCGGCCTCAACGTAGTGGTGCACAAAGCCAAAGGCGAAGGCTGCGCCGCAGACCTCGGCACTGGCGTAGATGGCCGGCTCGGCGGTGGCTTCGCAGACCGTCCAGCGCTGCGGGTAAGCCTTCACCACGTCTTGCAGCTTGCGCGTGAGCGCCCGGCTCTCGGGCTGGTCGTTCCAGTCTTTGGCGCTGTTCTCCACCATGTGCGGCACGGCGTCGAGGCGGTAGCCGTCCAGGCCGCGGTTGAGCCAGAAGCGCAGGCTGTCGACGTGGTAGTCCACGACGGCAGGATGGCGCAGATTGAAGTCGGGCATATGCGGGCCGAAGGTGCCGAAGAAGAAATCGCGCGCCCCCTCGCCTGGCTTGGGCAGGTCTTTGACGTCGCCCGTGTGCAGCCAGGGCGCGGCCGCCACGTGGTACCAGGGGTTCTTGCCCCAGATGTCCCAGCCCAGCGGCATCTCGTGCGACCACACAAACCAGTCGCGCCAGGGCGAGGCTTTGTCTTGGCGCGCGGCCACAAAGAGCGGGTGCGCGGCCGCGCTGTGGTTGATGACGTAATCCATGATGACGCCGATGCCGCGCTTGTGCGCCTGCGCGATGAGCTCGTCAAAGTCGGCCAACGTGCCGTACTGCGGCTCGATGGCGCGGAAGTCGGTGGTGGCGTAACCATGGTCGCGGTCGGCGCTGGCGGTGATGGGCATCAGCCAGATGCCACGCACGCCCAGGTCTTGCAGGTAGTCCAGGCGTGAGGTCAAGCCGCGCAGGTCACCAATGCCGTCACCGTCGCTGTCTTGGTAGGCGCGCACAAAGATTTCCATGAAAGCGCCGTGCTGCCAGCCGTCCGCCAACGCACTGGGCGTGGGCTGGGCCGGCACGCGGCTGATGTCGATGGGCGGTGCGGCGCAGGCCGACAGCAGCAGTGCGAACAGGCATGCGGCGCTGCGGGCAAAGGCTGGAATCAGGTTCATGGGTCGGCAGTCTAATGTCGCCGATCGTCCACTGAGTATGTTGCGCTACCTACTGTTTGTAGATTACATTACAGACATGCGCTTCC
>JANOJR010000165.1:0-1822 GCA_031418855.1 Rubrivivax sp. | reverse complement strand
TCACCCTGGTCGTGCCCTCGTCACCCGGCGGCGGCACAGACGCCTACGGTCGGTTGTTAGCGCAGGCGTTGACCGAACAGTTGAAGCAGACCTTTGTCGTCGAGAACAAGCCCGGCGCCAGCGGCGCCATTGGTGCCACCGCAGTGGCTGGTGCGGCGGCCGACGGCTACACCCTGCTGGTCGCCTCCAATTCATCGCTAGGCATCAACCCGGGCTTGTACAAGACGCTGGGCTACGACGTGCAACGTGACTTTGCGGCGGTGACGCGCGGCGTCATCGCACCCATGGTTATCGTGGCCCACCCCAGCGCCAAGGCCAAGACGATGGCCGAGCTGCTGGAGCGCGGAAAACGCGAACCGGCGCAGCTTTTCTACGGCACGGCCGGTGTCGGCAGCCCGCTCTACATCGGCGTGCGCATGATCGAGGAAGCCAGCGGCGCGCGCTTCAGCCATGTGCCCTACAAAGGCGTGGGCCCCGCCTACCAGGATCTGCTCGCCGGGCGCCTGCAATTCATGCTCACCGACCTGGCCAGCGCACGGCCGTTCATCGACGCCGGCAAGCTCGCTGCATTGAGCATTACCGACAAGAGCAACCTGCTTCCGGGCGTGCCGACATTCGCCGAGAGCGGCCTGGGCGGCGTCAAAGCGTTCACCGCGTTCTCCGTCATGGCGCCGGCCAAGGTGCCCGCCGCATTGGTGCAGCGCCTGTCTGCCGAGATCGCCAAAGCCATGAAGCTGCCGGCGAATGCGGCCAAGCTGGAACAGCTGGCACTGCTGCCGGTGTTCGACACGCCCGCGCAGTTTGCGGCCTCGCTCAAAGATGAGCAGCAGCTGTGGGCGGCGTTCATCCGCCAGCACAACATCACGCCGGATTGACGGCTCGGGCGGGCGGGGTGGCGCGAGCACGGGTGCTTGCCGCTAGCACGGCAAGCGCGGCCCCGGGGCCGCGTGATCGCTCAATCGAAGATGTCGCTCAACCAGGATTTGCGGCGCGTGCCTACGTGCCGCTGGCTGCGCGGATCCTGGTCAGAGTCGACGAAGTCACGATGCAGTGTGCGGCCCTGGGCCGGGGCCACCGTCGCGGGCACGGTCGCCGTGGCGGCGCGCTCGATCAGCTTGTCGAGTTCGCCGCGGTCAAGCCAGACGCCGCGACACTGCGGGCAATAGTCGATTTCGACGCCTTGGCGTTCGCTCATGACGAGCGCGGTGTCGGGGCAGGTCGGGCATTTCATGTTCGTGTCCTTGTGGGTTGTCTTGCAAACGGGTGGCGGCTTGGCGTGTCGACAGCAGCACAGGGGCCGTGTCAGCGCTCGGGCGCAGTCAAGCGCTGGCGTAGCCGCCTTGAATCGCTGCCGCGCCGCCACAAGCGCAGCAGGAAGCGCTCAGCACGTGCCAACGCGTGGTCCAGTGCCGTGCGCCAGTCTTTGGCCACCGAGGCGACCACCACGCTGCCGCCGCCATCGGTGCGAATCTCCACCTGGCAGCGTTTGTCGACGCCACCTCGCGGGCCATTGACGTCAGACAACTGCACCTCGGCGCGCGGCACCAGCCAGCTGAGGCGTCGCAATACGAAGCGCACGCGGCGTTCAGTAAGCTCACGCAATTCGGCGGCTTGGGGGTCGCGGGACTTGAACAGCACTTGCATCAGGTCTCTCCTTGGGTTGCAGGGCAGCCGAAAGATAGTGCTCGGGGGTGTTCTGAAAAAGCAGCTTTTCAAGAACACCAACATCGGTGAAAACTGTCCTTGCGCTCAGGCCCGGGCTGCCGCCATCAGCTGCAACACCAAGGGATGGTGCTGCCCGCGCCGTGAACGGATGGCGTGG
>JANOJR010000164.1:0-1969 GCA_031418855.1 Rubrivivax sp. | reverse complement strand
ATTGACGAGGTGCAGGTTGAACATATTCGCCGGAAACAGGCGCTCGCAGGCTTCGAGAATCTTGTCGAACACCGGCGCCGTGTCGGCCACCGAACTGCTGATGACTTGCAGCACTTCGGCGGTGGCCGTCTGCTGCTCCAGTGCCTCTTGCGTCTGCTTGAACAGCCACGCGTTCTGCATCGCGATCAGCACCTGGTCACGGAACGACTCGGCCAAGGCAATCGCTCTTTGATTGAAAGCATTCGCGCGTGTGCTGCCCAGCACCAGCACGCCCACGCACTCGCCCTCACGCAGCAGCGGCAGGTACAGCGCGCAGTTCAGACCGAGCTGCTGGCGTCGGCCCTGCTCGTGCACGGGCAGCTCGACCGCCGACCAGTCGGGTACGTGCAGCATGGTCTTGCTGACGATCGCGCGCGACGGGAAATTGGCCGCCGGGTCCACCGGCTGGTTCTGCGCGAATTGCACCGAGCGCGGGCCGGCCGGGGTGGCGATGGCCACGGCCGAGTAGGTGTTGTCAGGATTGCAGAGCTGCACCACGGCGATGTCGCAGCCCAGGCGTTGCACCGAGATGGCAGCGACGGCCGCGAACACCGGCTGCACGTCGGTGGGTGAGCTGCCAATCACACGCAGGATGTCGGCGCTGGCCGTTTGGTGCGCCAGCGCTTCTTGCGTCTCGTTGAACAGCCGCGCGTTCTCAACAGCAATCAGCGCCTGGTCGCGGAACGACTCGGCCACGGCGATCTCGTTTGTGCTGAACACGTGCGGCCGCTTCACGCCGAACACGAGCAGGCCGATGCACTCGTCGCCCCGCAGCAGCGGCAGGTACAGCGCCGAGCGCACGCCCAGCGTGTCGTGAATGAACTGCGCGTGCGGCGGCAGATCGATGGCCGTCCAGTCCGGCAGGTGCAGCATCGTCTTGGTGACGATGGCGCGCGACGGGAAGTTGGCCGCCGGGTCCACGGGCTGGTTCGGCGGCCCCATGTTGAGCGTCGGCCCCTCGCGCGTGGCACCCGACACCGGTGAATACGTGCGGCCGTCGCTGCTCATGATGAAGGTGAAGTCGCATTCCAGCAGCCGCACCGCAGCCTCGACGATGGCGTCGAACACCGGCTTCACGTCGGTGGGCGAGCGGCTGATCACACGCAGGATGTCGGCCGTGGCCGTCTGCTGCGCCAGCGCTTCCTGCGTCTCATTGAAAAGCCTGGCGTTGTGCAGCGCCGCGCTCATGGCGGCGGCCACTGTCACCAGCAGGTTGATGGTCTCGGTGTCGAAGGCGTCTTCGCGCTCCAGGCTCACCAGGCGGATGGTGGCTTGCACCAGCGCGCCGTCCATCACCGGCACGAACACGCTGGACTTGCTGGGCACTGTGCCCGGTGCGGTGCGGATGCCGTGGGCCTCGGTCTCTTCGCGGTTGCGCAGCACCAGTGGCCGGCCCGCGCGCAGCGCCCGCGAGTAGGCACTGTTGGGGTCGAAGGTGAACGACGGGATGCTGATGCGCTGGCCGCGCTCCACCACATAGAGCATGTGAATCGTGCCCGCCGCGTGGTCGATCCAGTTGACGCTGAGGTCGTTGCTGGCGAAGAGCGCGCGCAGCTGTTCACCCACCACGTCGACGATGGCCTGGAAGTCGAGTTTGGCGGCGATGCCTTGCTGGATGCTGTTAATAACGGCCAACTCACTGGCACGCTGCTCGGCCTGCACTTGCGCGGCGCGTGCCTCGGCCGTGCGCGCGGCGACCTGGCGCTCCAGGCCTTCGGTGGTGCGCAGGTTGGCCAGCGCCACGGCGGCTTGCGCGGCCAGCGTGGCCAGCAGGTGGCAGTCGGTGTTGTGGAAGCGGCCGAACAGGCCGTCGAGGTCGGCGTAGATGAAGCCCAGCAGCGCACGCTGTGCGATCAGCGGCGCCACCAGGCAACTGCGCTGGTCGATGGCGTCGGCACCTGTCTCGAGTGCAGGGCCGTGGCGCAGGCTG
>JANOJR010000163.1:0-5179 GCA_031418855.1 Rubrivivax sp. | reverse complement strand
GATCGGCGTTCAACGAAGGGCGACGTCCCGGGCGCCCCACTGGCTCAATCGGCTTCTTCGTCGCCATACGTCACCCCGCTCTGCATTGCCTCGGTCAGCAGGTAACGCATCGACTATTGATTTCGTTTACACCCTCTGAGAAGCTGAGAGTCTTTGGACCATGCCGCAGCGCTGCCTGCCTGATGTGAACGTCTGGGTTGCGCTGCTCGACGAGGCGCATGTCTTCCACGCCCAGGCGCTGGCCTTCATCCAGCGCCAGCGCCTGAAGATTGCCACCTGCGCGCTGGTCGAAAACGGCGTCGTGCGCGTGCTCAACCTGCCTGCCTACAGCCGCCTGCCATCGGTCGGCTTTGCGCCCGTGGCGGCCAAGCTGGCCGAGATCTGCAGCGGCATGGACCACGCGTTCTGGCCCTGCGACGTGTCTCTGCGCGAGGCCGGGCGTGTCAACTGGCCGCGCGTGATGGGTCACAACCAGATCACCGACGTCTACCTGCTGGCGCTGGCCGTGGCGCACGGCGGTTGCCTGGTGACGCTGGACCACGGCGTGGCCATCACCACGGTGGCCGGCGCGCTGCCGCGCCACCTCGAACACCTGTAGCGGCGGCTTCATGGGCGCTTGCGCGGGGCGGCGCTGGCATTCGTGAGCGGCTGCGCCTGCAGCAGCGCCTGTACCAGCGCATCCACGCGGATCGGCTTGGTGACGTAGTCGTCCATGCCGGCTGCGAGACAAGCCTCGCGGTCACCCTGCATGGCGTTGGCGGTCATGGCCACGATGCGTGGTCTTTCGTGTGGTCTCAACTTGGCCGTTAGCTGGCGCGAAGCCTCCAGCCCGTCCATCTCGGGCATCTGCACGTCCATCAGAACCACGTCGTAGGGTTTGGCCTCGACGGCTTCGAGCGCTTTGAGGCCGTTGACCGCCACGTCGGCCGTGTAGCCCATCTGGCTGAGCAGACGCAACGCGAGCTTCTGGTTCACCAGGTTGTCTTCGGCTAACAAGATCCGCAAGGGGTGGCGGCTGGCCATCTGCGGGTCGATGGCGGCTTTGCCGGTGGGCCTGGCCGCCGTGGCTTCGGTGGCCACCGCCTCGGCCTGGATGTGGAAGCGGAAGGTGCTGCCCTGGCCCGCGCCTTCGCTTTCCACGCCCATCGTGCCGCCCATGATCTCGGCCAGGCGCTTGCTGATCACCAGGCCCAGGCCGGAGCCGCCGTACTTGCGCGTGGTGCTGCTGTCGGCCTGGCTGAAACTCTGGAAGAGCTTGCCGATGCCCTCCGCAGTGAGGCCGATGCCGCTGTCCTTCACGGCGAAGTGCAGTTCGTTGGCTGCGCGTTTCTCGACCGTTAGCCGCACCTCACCGGTCTCGGTGAACTTCAGCGCGTTGCTCAGCAGGTTGAGCAGGATCTGGCGCAGGCGCGTGCTGTCGCCCTTGACCGTGTGCGGCACGTCGTCGGCAATGGACACCACGAGGCCGAGCTTCTTCTCGTTGGCCTTGGGCCGCACCAGCTCCACGGCAGAGCCGATGCACTCGCGCAGCGCGAAGGGCGCGCTCTCCACGTCGAGCTTGCCGGCCTCGATCTTCGAGAAGTCCAGGATGTCGTTGATGATGGTCAGCAGCGATTCGCCGCTGTCGCGCACGGTGCGCGTGAGGTCGCGCTGGTCGTCGTTCAACGGCGTATCCAGCAACAACCCGCTCATGCCGATGATGCCGTTCATCGGCGTGCGGATCTCGTGGCTCATGGTGGCCAGGAAGCTGCTCTTGGCTTCGTTGGCGGCTTCGGCGGCGGCACGTGCTTCTTGTGCGTCCTTGAACAGGTGCGCGTTCTGCAGTGCGATCACGGCCTGGCTGGCGAAGTGCTCGAGCAGCGAGACCTCGCGCTCGGTGAAGCGCTCGTAAGGCGCACGCGTGACACTCAGGCCGCCGATGCAGCGGTCCTGCCAGAGCATCGGCACTGAGAGCAGCGCGTAGTTGCCGGTGGCCCCAGCGGTTCGCCGCATCGAAGGAGGTGAGTCAGCACCATGGGCCGCATCGGCGTAATAGAGTGGACGCAGTTCCGCGAGCATGCGTGGAGCCGCGCTCGTGGATAGCGGCACGGGGTAAGCCGCCATTCTCGATTCGGCATGAGGCCCGCGGGCCGCAGCCATGCGAAGCGACTGCTGCGCTTCGTCGATCAGAAACACAGAAGCGCGCTGCAGCGGTATCAGCCGCGCCGTCGCGTCGAGGATGCGCTCGAACACCGGTTGCGCATCGGCCATCGACTGGCTGATGACCTGCAGCACCTCAGCCGTGGCGGTCTGCCGCTCCAGCGCTTCCTTCGTCTCATTGAACAGCCGCGCGTTCTGAATCGCGACCACCGCCTGGTCGGCGAACAGCGACAGCAGTTCCATCTGCTTGTCGCTGAGCGCGCCCGGTTCGGGCGAGGACACGGAGATCACTCCGATGGCGCGCCCCTCGGACATCAAGGGTGCCGAGGCGATGGAGCGAAACGCAAGATCCGTCGCGCGCTCAAGCCCGTAGGCGGCAGCCCCGTCGATCTGCGTGTCGTGCCATTGCACCGCCTTGCCCTCCAGCACGGCGCGGCCGACGATGCTGCGCGCATCCAGGGGCTCGATGTCGGGGCCATGGAACTCCTCAGGCGCCGGCACGTAGCTGCGCGCATGGCGACGCAGCCCCTCGGGCTCAACGGTGCGCAACGCGGCCTTGCGCCCGAACAGGCGCGACACGCTGTGCACGATGGCATCGAACACCGGCTGCACGTCGGAGGGCGAGCCGCTGATCACCTTCAGCACGTCGGCCGTGGCGGTCTGCCGCTCCAGCGCCTCTTGCGTCTCGTTGAACAGCCGCACGTTCTCGATGGCGATGACGGCCTGGTCGGCGAAGGACTGGGCTAGCGCGATGTCGGCTTTGCTGAAGGGCTCGGGCCTGTCGCGACCGAATGCCAGCACGCCCAGACCTTCTCGGTCGCTGCCGCGCAACAGCGGCACCATCAGCGATGAGCGAGTGTCTGTCAGGCGCTGGATGGTCTGCTCATGCGGAGGCAGTGCAACGGCCGACCAGTCGGGTGTGTGCTCCGGCGCTCCTGAGAGCAGCGCGCGCGAGGGCAGGTTCTGCGTGGCGTCGAACACCAACTTGTCCACCGGGGCCGGCGCCAGACCCTCGGCAGTGGCGTTGCGCGCTGCGATCAGCGAATTCCCTTCGCGGCGCAAGAAGGCCGTACGGTAGCAGCCCAGCAACCGCCGCGCCGTGCTGACGATGACGTCCACCACCGGCATCACGTCGGTGGGGCTCTGGCTGATGGCGCGCAGGATGTCGGCGCTGGCCGTCTGGCGCTGCAGCGCGGCCTGGGTTTCGCTGAACAGGCGCTGCGTTTCGTCGAACAAGCGGGCGCTCTCCAGCGCCACGCCAGTGCCGGTGGCCAGGGTCTGCAGAAGGCGCAGGTCGGCCTGGCTGAAGGCATCGAACTGGCGCATGTCCTGCAAGCTTAGGTAGCCGGTGATGGAATCGCCCACCAGCATGGGCACGTAGATCACCGACTTGGGCGTGTCGGTGCCCGGCATCGTGGAGTTGCCCCAGTGGCGCAGCGCTGCTTCGTCAACCCGGTTGACAAACAGTGGCTCGCGCGTGGCGATCAGGTGCTGCCGCGTTTTGGGCAAGGGCCGGGTGAGCCGGGGTTGCAGCACGCCGTCTTCGTGGCTGTAGAGGATGTGCTCCACACCCTGCGCATGGTCGAATGTGCCCACCATCACCGTCTGCACTTTGAAGATACGGCTGAGCTCGTCGCCCACGCGGTCCACGATGGCCTGGTAGTCCAGCGACCCGGCCATGCCGCTTTGCACGCTGTTGATGACAGCCAGCTCTTGCGAGCGCTGTTCGGTCTCCTTCAGCAGGCGCTGGGTTTCGTCGAAGAGGCGGGCGTTTTCCAGCGCCGCGCCCATGCTCGAAGCGATGGTCTCGACCAGACGTACGTCGCTCGGGCCGTAGACCTGCTCGCGTTCATGGTCTTCCAGCACGATGAAACCGACCACGCCCGCTGCGGCCATGATGGGCACGCGCAACGCCGAGCGGATCTCATCGGCACCCACCTGCAGCAGGCCCGCGGCGCGCGCCTCGGCCGCGCTGCGGTAAAGCTCCGGGCGTTGTACCTGGATCAGCCGTTCGATAGGCCCGCCAGCCATCGGTTTGCGTGGTGGCAGTTGCAGCCGCTCGCCGCGCTGCACTTCGTAGGGGAAGTGGACGAGATGGGTCTCGCGGTCGTAGAGGCGCACACCGATGGTCGCGGCGCCCAGCACCTGGCGCAAGCTGTCGCCGGCCAACTCGACGATGGCCTGGAAGCCCAGCTCCGCGGCCATCCCACGCTGGATGCTGTTGATCACCGCCAGCTCGGCGCTGCGGGCTTCGGTTTCCTTCAGCAGCGCTTGCGTTTCGTCGAATAGGCGGGCGTTTTCGAGTGCCAAGCCCATGCTGGCAGTGACGATCGTCAACAACCGGACTTCAGCGGCACCAAAGGCAGATTCGCGCCGATAGTCTTCCAGCACGATGGCACCGAGCCCATGGTTGGCGCCGAGGATGGGAACGCTGACGAGCGAGAGACACCCGTCTGTCCCATCTGCTGTTCTAAAGCCGAGCTCCAGCATCTCGTTGCGCGTATTGGCGACCAACAATTCCTGTCGCCACCGACGCCGCTGCGCTTCAGTGTTTCCGGAGGGCTTGGAACGCACGCCCGGAGTCACCGCCACGCCTCGGTTGTAGCCATAGAGCATGTGGATTCGCTGAGTCTGTTCGTCCCACCAATGGATGCTGATGTCATCGACGTGGAACACCTCACGCAGCTTGTCGCCCACAAGTTCGACGATGGCTTGAAAGCTCAGCGAGCGTGAGACCCCTTGCTGGATGCTGTTGATGAGCTGCAGTTCACCCGCGCGCTGCTCCAGCGCCGCCGTGCGCTCGGCCACCTTGCGTTCCAGCCCTTCCTGCGTGCGCAGGTTGGCCAGCGCCACGGCGGCCTGCGCGGCAAGCGTGGCGAGCAGGTGGCAGTCGGTGTCATGGAAGCGGCCGAACAGGCCGTCGAGGTCGGCGTAGATGAAGCCCAGCAGCGCACGCTGTGCGATCAGCGGCGCCACCAGGCAACTGCGCTGGTCGATGGCGTCGGCACCTGTCTCGAGTGCAGGGCCGTGGCGCAGGCTG
>JANOJR010000162.1:0-2975 GCA_031418855.1 Rubrivivax sp. | reverse complement strand
GCTTGCATGCGGTCCCAGGCGAAGCTCAGCTGTTCGATTTCGTGCGTGCTGCCGCCTTGCGCGCCGATGGCAGCACGGGCGCGGATCTGGCGAAACGCGGGCAAGCTGTCGATCACCAACTCGTCAACTTCAAGCGCCGCGAGCCGGGCGGACAAGGCCAGATCCAGGCTGCGCGGTGCAGCAGGCTGCGTGCGCGGCCCGCTTTGCCACTGCACGCGCCGCGCGCGCAGCAGCGCCGCATCAACGCCGATCCACGCCTTGGCGTGCGGCCGCCAGTGCCACACCAAGCCTTCGGCCTGCACACCTTCAAGCGTGATGGCGCGCAGCGCGCCGCTGCCTTGCACGTGCAGCCGTTCGATCGAAAATTGTGGCGACCACAGAGCCCCCTGCACGCCGCTGACCTGCACACCGGGCAGCCGCGCCAGCAGCCACTGCGTGCCGGCCTCGCTGCGCGCCAGCCAGGCCACGCCGGCGCTGACCGTGGCGACGACGACCGCCAGCAGCAGCAGCATCCACAACACAGGCGCGAGCAGCCTCCGCGCCGCGCGCAAGGCGCCAGCCGGCACGGTAGTAGGGGTCGACGTTGGCATGTCGGTGCGCGGGTTTACAGCGCGATGCCGATGCTGAAATGCAGCCGCATGCGGCGCAGCTCCTCCGCCCAGGCCCAGTCCAGCCGCAGCGGACCGACCGGGCTGCGCCAGCGCAATCCCAGGCCCAGGCCGATGGCGGGCGTCAGATCACGAAAGCTGGTGGCGGCGCGCCCGGCGTCGATGAACACCGCGCCCAGCAGCGCGGGCAGCGTCGTGGAGATGGGCCGTGCCAGTTCCGCGCTGGCGGTGAAGAGACTACCGCCGCTGGCCACCGCGCCGTCGACCACGGGGCCCAGGCTGCGGTAGGCGTAGCCGCGCACCGAGTCGTCACCACCGGCGCGAAAGAGTTGCGAGTCAGGCGCCGAGACGCCACTTTTGCGGAACACGTGGCCGAGCTCGACGCGGGCCTGGCCGTACCACTGCTCGCCGATGGGCAGGTAGCCGGTGAGCCTGCCGTAGCTGCGGCCGAAGGCTCCCGCCACGGCGCCGTCGCCATGCGAGCGGCCCACGCCACCTTGCAAGGCCAAGGTCCAGCCTTGCGTGGGCAGCACGACGTTGTCGAGATCGCGCAGCACAACGTGTGCGTTGACTGAGAGCGCAAAGCTGGCGATGCGCTGTGCGCTCGTGTTGGTGCTGCGCACGCCGCGTTCGGCCTCGACAAAGTAGAGCTGCTCGAAGGCCAACGTGTCGCGCGCACGGCCCAGGCGCGCGCGCTCGGAGAGCACCACGTCGCTGTCGGTTTGCAGCCGCTCAATGGTGAGGCCGGCAACCCGGCGGTGCAGCCCTTCTTCGGGGTGCGTGCTCAACTCGAACGTTAGCCCCCGACGCAGCCCGGCCAGCTCGAGGTGGCTGCGTGAACGCAGCGGCTGGCCGAAGAGCCGCCGGTGCACATGCTCCACGGTGGCGCGCGGCCCGGTGTTGGCGCTGAAGCCCAGGCCCACGGTGTAGACCTGCAACGTCTGCTCACGAAGGCGTACCAGCACCTGCGCGGCGCTGGCGCGTGTGGGGTCGGGGTCGTGGCTGACGGTGACGCTCTCGAAGAGGCCCGACTTCTGCAGCCGGTCCTGGTAGTCGAGCAGCAGGCTGTCGGTCAGCGGCGTGCCGGGTTTGAAGTCGGCGAGGTGGCGCACCGTGGCGGCGTCATGCACCACCAGGCCTTCGATTTCGATGGCGCCGGCCTGAAAGAGTGGCCCGCTGTCGGCCACAAGGAAGAGGCGCACGCGGGCGGCGGCGGGGTCGATCTCAGCGGCGGTGCCGCTCCAGCTGGCGAGCGCATAGCCCGCACTGCGCAGGCGGGCCAGCGCGGCGGCCTTGGCCTCGCTCCAGGCGGCGTTGCGAAAGCCCCCGCCGGGCTTGAGCGCAAAGAGCCGGCGCAGCTCGTCGAGCAAGGCGCGGGCGCGTGCGTCACCGGCGTCGCTTTGCGCTTGCAGCGGGCCTTCGACTTCAAAGGTCACACGCGAGACCAGCGCGCGCGGCCCGGGGTTGACCATGAGCTTCACCTCGCGCGGCTGGCCGGCCTGGCGCAAGGCGTCGTGGCTCAAGGTCACGGTGGGTGCGAAATAGCCTTCGGTCTGCAAAAGCTCTTTGACCTGAGCCGGTGCGGCCTCGGCCAGGCGCGTCCACTCGTCGTCGGCCACGGCGTCGCCACGGGTGAGCACGCTCAGGCGCGTGAGGTCGAGGTGGCGCTCAAGAATGGCTCGAAGCGCCGGCGGCGCGTCGATGGTGATGCGCAGCGCCGGCGGGCCGGTGATGGCGGCTGCAGCCTCGTTGCGGGCGGCCGGCTCATGCCAGGGGAGCAGCGCGCAGCCCACCAGCCCTTGCAGCGTTAGCAGACTCAGCAGTGCGACGGCGCCGCCGCGTCGCAAGCGCGATAGGGGCGGCTGGGCCAGGCGCACGTCACGGCTCCCACCGCTCATTTACTCAGCAGCCGCATGGCCCCTTCGAGCCCGGTCAGCGTCAGCGGGAACATGCGCTGGTTCATCAGCTGCTGGATGATGGAAATGCTCTGCCGATACTGCCAAACGCCCTGTGGCTCGGGGTTGATCCAGGCGAACTTTGGGAAGGCATTCGTGATGCGCTGCAACCATTCGGCGCCGGCCTCTTCGTTGTTGTATTCAACGCTGCCACCGGGCTGAAGGATCTCGTACGGGCTCATGGTGGCGTCGCCCACGAAGATCACTTTGTAGTCTTTGTTGTACTTGCGGATGAGGTCCCAGGTGGCGAACTTCTCGGCGTAGCGGCGCCGGTTGTTCTTCCACATGAAGTCGTAGACGCAGTTGTGGAAGTAATAGAACTCCAGGTGCTTGAACTCGGTCTTGGTGGCGCTGAAGAGTTCTTCCACGCGGTGGATGTGTTCGTCCATCGTGCCGCCCACGTCCATCAGCA